>NZ_CALAOH010000018.1 GCF_937926365.1 uncultured Azohydromonas sp.
GGCCGAGCCGCCGCCGCCGGCGCCACCCGCGCCGGCCACCACCACCACCGGCTTCACGCACAGCGCGCTCTCGGCCGACGCCACGCTGCTGCAGGCCGGCGCGGGCTACCTCCCGCGGCATTGGTACGAGGACGCCATCGCGCCCGCCACGCTGGCGCGCAGCCTGCGCGAAAGCGCCGAGGCCGCGGTGGTGCCGCCGGTGCAGGGCCTGCCGCTGCTGCGCGAGCAGCTGGCGCAGCGGCTGGCGCAACGGCAGATCCCGGCCACGGCGGCGCACCTGGTCACGAGCTTCGGCGCCTCGCAGGCGCTGCAGCTCGCGGCGCGCGCGCTGGCCGCGCCGGGCGACGTGGTGCTGGTGGACGACCCAGGCTACTTCCTGGTGCACAGCCAGCTCGCGGCGCTGGGGCTGCGCGTGATCGGCGTGCCGCGCGAGGCCGAGGGCCCGGACCTGCGGGCCCTGGCCGCGCTGGCCGAGGAGTACCGCCCGCGCGCCTTCTTCACCCAGACGCTGCTGCACAACCCCACCGGCGGCAGCACCACGCCGGCGCGCAGCCACCGCGTGCTCAACCTGGCCGAGGCCTTCGACTTCGTGCTGGTGGAGGACGACGTCTACGGCGACCTCGCCGGCGATGCCGGCGTGCGGCTGGCGCAGATCGACGGGCTGCGCCGCGTGGTGTACGTGGGCAGCTTCAGCAAGGTGCTCAGCCCCAGCCTGCGCGTGGGCTACCTGGCCGCGGCGCCGGCGCTGGCCGAGCGGCTGGTGGAACTGAAACTCATGGACGTGCTCTCGGGCTCCACGCTGGAGGAGACGCTGGTGGCGGAGGTGTTGCGCAGCGGGCGCTACCACCGCCACGTGCTGCGGCTGCGCGAGCGGCTGGCGCGTGCGCGGGTGGCGGCCATCGCCGAGCTGCAGCGCTGCGGGCTGCGCTTCGACGCCGAGGCCGCAGGGGCGGAAGGGGTGTTCCTGTGGGCCGCGCTGCCGCCGGGGGTGGAGGCGCCCGCGCTGGTGGAGGCCGCGCGCGCCGCGGGCATCGTCATCGCCGGCGGCCACATGTTCTCGCGCCGCGGCGCGGGGCTGGACCGGCTGCGGCTCAACGCCGCGTGGGCCACGGATGCGCGGCTGCTGCGGTTCCTGCGCGAGCGGCTGGGGGCAGCGGGCTGAGCCGCCTCACCCCCCGTAAGTCCCCGTCCCCGCACCCGAGGCCGCCACCAGCGCCGGTGCCAGGTGCCGCCTGAAATCCGGCCGCGCCACGCTGGCGCTGCGCTGTGCCGCAGCCTCGCCCGCGAGCCTGAACACCGCCACCGCCCGCACCATCTCGCGCGCCTGGGTCTTGAGGCTCTCGGCCGCCGCGGCGCTTTCCTGCACCAGCGCGGCGTTCTGCTGTGTGGCCTGGTCCATCTGCGCCACGGCCTCGCTCACCTGCGCCATGCCCTGGCTCTGCTCGCGGCTGGCGGCGCTGATCTCGCCCATCAGGTCCGTCACGCGGTGGATCGCCGAGACCACGTCCTCCATCGTGTGGCCGGCCTGGTCGGCCAGCACCGAGCCCTGGCCCACGCGCTGCACGCTGTCATTGATCAGCGCCTTGATCTCCTTGGCCGCGTTGGCGCAGCGCTGCGCCAGGTTGCGCACCTCGTCGGCCACCACCGAGAAGCCGCGCCCGGACTCGCCCGCGCGCGCGGCCTCCACCGAGGCGTTGAGCGCCAGGATGTTGGTCTGGAAGGCGATGCCGTCGATGACGTTGGTGATGTCGGCGATCTTCTTCGAGCTCTCCTCGATGCCCCGCATCGTGCGCACCACCTGCGCCACCACCTCGCCGCCGCGCACCGCCACCTCCGAGGCGCCCTGCGCGAGCTGGTTGGCCTGGTGCGCGTTGTCGGCGTTGTGCCGCACGGTGCCGCCCAGCTGCTCCATCGAGGCGGCACTCTCCTCCAGCGCCGCGGCCTGCTCCTCGGTGCGGTGGCTCAGCTCCTGGTTGCCCTCGGCAATCTCGCTGCTGGCGCCGGCCACGCTCTCGGCATGGCGGCGTACGTCGGAGACGATGTTCACCAGCGCGTCGCGCATGGTGGCCAGCGCCTGCAGCAGCCGCGCCGCCTCGTCGCTGCCCTGCGTGTCGATGTCCACGCCCAGGTTGCCCCCGGCCACCGACTCCGCCACCGCCAGCGCCTGGCCTATGGGCGCGGTGATCGAGCGCGTCACCCACAGCCCCAGCCCGAAGGCCAGGCAGCCCCCCAGCACGGACACGCCCAGCAGCAGCACGCGGCTGCGGTCATTGGCCTCGGCCTCGGCCCGCACCTCGGCCGCCACCCGCTCGCTGCCTTGCACCTGCCCGGCGCTCAGCTCGCTGGCCAGGCGCTGGAAGCTCTCGTGCTTGCGCTCCAGCGTCATCAGCATGAAGCCCGACATCAACCACAACAGCAGCACCAGCGTCCCGAACACCATGGCCAACCGGACCTGGACCGGCAGGTTGCGCAACGTCATCTTTTCCCCCCTCGCGGGAATCACAGCGTCGAAATGCCCCAATCCGGACAACCCCCGGTCCGGCAGGCTAACGTGACATTTTGTTAGTAGGGTTATCAGGCGCCTAGGCGTGGTGAACCCTAAGACGTCACACCACAACGTTGCGGCGGACACAACCCTTGAACCGGTGTGTCACGGGGCTGCGGGGACAATACGGGGTTTGCCCGCATTCAGCCCGCCGCCGTGACCCAACTTCCGCCCACCGCCAAGCCGATCACCTCCTGGCGCCCGTACTGGGCCAAGCGCTTCGGCACCGCGAAGTTCCTGCCCACCAGCCGGGAGGAAATGGACGCGCTCGGCTGGGACAGCTGCGACGTGGTGCTCGTCACCGGTGACGCCTACGTGGACCATCCCAGCTTCGGCATGGCCGTGATCGGTCGCGTGCTGGAGGCGCAGGGCTTTCGCGTCGGGATCATTGCCCAGCCCGATTGGCACAGTGCCGAGCCCTTCAAGGCGCTGGGCAAGCCGAACCTGTTCTGGGGCGTCACCGCCGGGAACATGGATTCGATGATCAACCGCTACACCGCCGACCGGAAGATTCGCAGCGACGACGCCTACACCCCCGGCGGCGCCGGCGGCTCGCGGCCCGATCGCGCCTGCCTGGTGTACGCGCAGCGCTGCCGCGAGGCCTTCCCCGACGTGCCGCTGGTCATCGGCGGCATCGAGGCCTCGCTGCGCCGCATCGCGCACTACGACTACTGGCAGGACAAGGTGCGGCGCTCGATCCTGGTCGATTCCAAGGCCGACCTGCTGCTCTACGGCAACGCCGAGCGCGCGCTGGTGGAGGTGGCCCACCGCCTGGGCCGGCGCGAGGCGGTGGAGAAGATCACCGACGTGCGCGGCACCGCCTTCATGCGCCGCAGCCACGACCCCAGCGCCGAAGGCTGGTTCGAGCTGAACTCCTCCGAGGTGGACCTCCCCGGGCGCATCGACGAGCACATCAATCCCTACCTCACGACCGGGGAGCAGGCCCAGGCGCAGGGCGGCTCCTGCGCGAAGGAGGAACAGGATTCCGTTCGGGCTGAGCCTGTCGAAGCCCTGTCTCCCGGCCAGGCTGCAGGCCCTTCGACAAGCTCAGCCCGAACGGGTGGTGGGGTCGAGGCCGTGGTCGCCATGCCCGTGAGCCGCAAGTCCGGCCGCATCGCCATGCCCGCGCGCGAGCGCACCGTGATCCGGCTGCCGAGCTACGAGCAGGTGAAGTCCGACCCGGTGCTCTACGCCCACGCCAACCGCGTGCTGCACCTGGAGACCAACCCCGGCAACGCGCGCGCGCTGGTGCAGCGCCACGGCGAGCGCGACCTGTGGATCAACCCGCCGCCGATTCCGCTCACCACGGCGGAGATGGACCACGTCTTCGACCTGCCCTACGCGCGCAGCCCGCATCCGCGCTACGCCGACGGGGACGGCCGCCACGACGGCGCGACCAAGATCCCGGCGTGGGAGATGATTCGTTTCTCGGTCAACATCATGCGCGGCTGCTTCGGCGGCTGCACCTTCTGCTCCATCACCGAGCACGAGGGCCGCATCATCCAGAGCCGCAGCGAGGACTCCGTGATCCGCGAGATCGAGGAGATGCGCGACAAGGTGACCGGCTTCACCGGCGTGGTCTCCGACCTCGGCGGCCCCACGGCCAACATGTACCGGCTGGGCTGCAGGAGCCCGCAGATCGAGGCCGCATGCCGCAAGCCCAGCTGCGTCTATCCGGACGTGTGCCAGAACCTGCGCACCGACCACAGCCACCTCATCAAGATGTACCGGCGCGCCCGCGCGCTGCCGGGCGTCAAGAAGATCCTCATCGGTTCGGGCCTGCGCTACGACCTGGCGGTGAAGTCGCCCGAGTACATCAAGGAGCTCGTCACGCACCACGTGGGCGGCTACCTGAAGATCGCGCCGGAGCACACCGAGGGCGGGCCGCTGTCCAAGATGATGAAGCCGGGCATCGGCACCTACGACCGCTTCAAGCAGCTGTTCGAGCAGTTCAGCGCCGAGGCGGGCAAGCAGCAGTTCCTGATTCCGTACTTCATCGCCGCGCACCCGGGCACCAGCGACGAGGACATGATGAACCTCGCGCTTTGGCTCAAGCGCAACGGCTTCAGGGCCGACCAGGTGCAGACCTTCTACCCCTCGCCCATGGCCACCGCCACGGCCATGTACCACTCGGGGCTCAACCCGCTCAAGGGCATCAGCCGCGACCCGGCCAAGGGCGAGAAGGTGGACATCGTGCGCGGCGAGCGCCGGCGCCGGCTTCATAAAGCCTTCCTGCGCTACCACGATCCCAACAACTGGCCGCTGCTGCGCGACGCGCTCAAGGAACTGGGCCGGGCCGACCTGATCGGCAATGGCAAGCACCACCTGATCCCCACCTTCCAGCCGGCGACGGATGGGGCCTACCAGAGCGCGCGGCGCAAGAACAGCACGGTTGCGGGCGCCCGCACCTCGGTGGCCAAGCCGACGGGCAAGGCCGCTGCGGCGCCGCCGGTGGGCAAGGCGGCGGCCGCACCCGGCAAGGCCGCGCCGGGCTTCGGCAAGCCGGCCGGTCCGGGCAAGGGCGCCGTGTCCTATGCCAAGCCGGCGGGCCAGGCGCCGCGCCGCGGCACGCTGCTGACGCAGCACACCGGGCTGCCGCCGCGCGACAGCGGCGCGCGCGCCGGGGTAGCGAAGGGCACGGGCGGGCGCAAGGGGCGGTGAGGGGGCGCTGCGCCAGCTGTTGCCGGTGCAACGTTTGCGGCGCTTGAACTCCTGCCCTCTACCGAGCCAACTCCAGCAGGCCCCTCCTGGGAAGGAGGGCGCGCCGGGGCGTGCCGCCTAGATTGAGGCTCATCCGGACCGGTCACGCGACGAGCCCTCCAGGAACAGGGCGGCGGCAACGCCAGTCGCAGCATCGAGGAGGAGGCGGTCCGGAACCCGTCCAGTGCATCGTTCACTGGCTGTCTTGGTTGTGTTCTCGACAGGAGGTCTCATGAAGACCCGTTCCAGCCTGTTCCTCACGTCCGCGGCGCTGCTGCCGCTGCTCGGTGCCGGCGCCGCCGTCGCCAAGGACGCCGTTGTCATCAACAACGATCGGGCCTCGCGCGCCCTCTCCGCCGAGGAGGTGTTGCGCCTGGGCCCGGTGAACAATCCCCTGCCGGCGCCGGACACCACCGGCGTCACGGCCGACATCGGCGCCGGGCCTTACCTGCAGGGTGCCAAGACCCGCAGCGGCATCGTCAGCGGCAGCGCCGGCCGCGCCTTCGGCAGCTTCGGCATTCCCTACACCACCACGCGCGTGCAGGACGGCAACCAGAGCGCCGCGGGCACCACCGCGGCCAGCCGCCTGAGCACCACGTACCCCTACCGCACCGTGGGCAAGCTCACCTTCTCGGCGGGCTACTGCTCGGCCAGCCTGATCCGGCGCAGCGTGATCGTGACGGCGGCGCACTGCATCCAGAACTTCGGCAGCGGCGCCTCGATCTTCTCGGGCTTCCAGTTCCGCCCCGGGCACTACGGCGCGGCCGGTGCCACGGCGGCGCAGATCGCGCCCTACGGCACCTGGAACTGGGCGGCGCTGGTGCGCCCGGCCAGCTGGGCCAACGGCACCGACATCGGCAGCGGCGCGGCGCGGGACAACGACCTGGCCGTCATCGCGCTGGCACGGGACGCCCGGGGCCGCTTCGTGGGCGACCTCACCGGCTATCTGGCCTACGGCTGGAACAACTATTCCTTCGTGACCTCGTCCAAGACCGGCAACCTGCACACCGCCGCCGTCACGACCCTGGGCTATCCGTTCCTGATGGACCGCGGCGCGATCATGCAGCGCACCGACGGGCCGACCTACACCACCACGGTCGGCCGCGCGGGTCAGCTCTGGCAGGGCAGCAACCTCACCGGCGGCTCCAGCGGCGGCCCGTGGGTGGTGAACTTCGCCCCGCGCACCGCTGCGCTGACCGGCGGCGCCGTGGCGGGCACGGCCCCCGTGATGGCCGTGATCGGCGTGACCTCCTGGGGCTCCAGCGATCCCAACGCGCCCAAGGACAACTACTCCTCGCAGTTCCGCCAGAACTCGCGCTATCCGAACGCCAACTACGGCGGCTACGGTGCCGGCAACATCGGCTCGCTGCTCAACACGCTGTGCTCCAGCCCCGCGCCCGGCGGAGGCACCTTCGCGTCGCAGGGCTACTGCAATTGAGGTGCGGAATGAGGCCCGGGCTGTGCGTGAAACACCTGGCGCACCTCGCGCGCCTGGCCGGCGCGGGGCTGCTGGGCACCGCGCTGGCGGCCTGCGCGGCCACGTCGGCGCCGGGTGCGCCGCAGGCGGCGTCATGGGAGGGGCGCTGGCTGCTGGCCGAGCTGGGCCAGCGCTCGCTGCGCGAGGTGGCGGCGCAGCGGCGGCCCGGCTTCAGCGTGCAGGGCGACGTGATCCAGGGCTTCGACGGCTGCAATCAGTTCAACGGCCGCCTGGACCAGCCCGGCAGCGTGGTGGCGACGCGCCGCGCCTGCCCGGACGCGATCCCGATGCCGCTGGACCTGGCCGATCCGCTGGCGCACCTGCGCGCCGCACGGGTGGAGGGAAACCGGCTGGTGCTGCCGGCGCGGGAGGGGCGGCCGGGAGGGGTGTTCGAGAGGGAGGGGAGGTGAGTCACCCCTTCCCCCGCGCCGCCTCCAGATCCCCCGGGCTGTCGATGTCCAGCAGCACCCCGGCGTCCTCCACCGGCAGGTGTTCCAGCGGCAGCGAGGCCAGCAGTGCGCCCGCGCCCCGGTCGCCCTGCAGGCCCAGCAGCAGCGGCCGGTGCTGCGCGGCAAAGCCCACCGGGTTGCCGCGCCGCGCGCCGAAGTAGGGCGCCACCACCGCCGCGCCTTCCTCCAGCCGCCGCGCCAGCGCCCGCAGCGTGGAGGGTTGCACGAAGGGCATGTCCGCCAGCCCCACCAGCACCGGCCCCGGCGGCAACAGCGCCACGGCCTGCGCCAGCGTGGCGCCCAGGCCGTCCGCGCTGCGTGTGCAGCACAGCGGGTGCGCACCCAGTGCGTGCACGCGCAGCGCCAGCGCCGCGTCGTCCCCGCGCAGCGCCACGTACACCGTCCCCAGTGCCTGCTGCCACGTGCGCAGGCTGCGCTCCAGCAGCGTGTCACCCTCGGCCAGTGCCACCTGTCGCTTGTCGCTGCCGAAGCGCACGGAGTAGCCGCCGGCCAGCAGCAAAGGCCGCACGGGGGCCGGACCCTCCATGACGCTCACGCCGGCGCCCGGCACGCGCCGGCGTGAGCGTCCTGCTGCGCCGCAGCCTGCCGGCGCTGGCGGGTTTCCTCCGCGCGGCAGCACTGGATCAGCTCCGCGGCGATCGCCACCGCGATCTCCGGTGGCGTGCGGCTGCCCAGGTCCAGCCCGGCCGGGCCGCGCAGCCGCGCGATGGCCTCGGGCGCCAGCTCGAACAGCGCCAACCGCTCGCGCCGCGCCGCGGTGCTGCGCGCGGAGCCCATCGCGCCGACGTAGAAGGCGGTGCCGGGCAGGGCCTCCAGCAGCGCCATGTCGTCGAGCTTGGGGTCGTGCGAGAGCGCGACCACGGCGGTGCTGGCATCGGGCCGCAGCGCCGCCAGCGCGTCGTCGGGCATGTCGGCCAGCAGCCGCGCGGGGCTGTCCTGGGGCCAGCTGTCCAGGTACTCGCGGCGCGGGTCGATGACGATGACTTCGAAGTCCAGCGTGCGGGCGATGGGCGCGAGGTAGCGCGAGACCTCCGCCGCGCCGATGAGCACCAGGCGCCGCCGCGGCCCCAGGCGCTGGGTGAACAGGCCCTGGTCCCGCGCCAGCGCGCTCGCGTCGCCGGGGCGCGCGGCGCGCACGTGCGAGCGGCCGTCGGGCAGCGCGATCTCGCGCACGCACCCCTGGCCGGCGTCGATGAAGCGCAGCGCCGCCTCGAAATCGGCCAGCGGCGCGGGCTCGGCCCACAGCTCCAGGCTGCCGCCGCAGGGCAGGCGCAGCCGCGCGCGCTCCTCGTCGCTGCGGCCGTAGACCAGGCGCCGGCCCTGCGCGAGGCCCTGGGCGTCGGCCCGCAGCAGCGCGGTCAGGTCGTCCTCCACGCAGCCGCCCGAGACCGAGCCGGCAACGCGGCCGTCCTCGCACAGCAGCGCCATGGCGCCCACCGGGCGCGGCGCCGAGCCGTAGGTGCCCAGCACCGTGGCGCTCCAGCAGCGCCGGCCCTCGCCGGCCCAGGCCAGGGCGGCGCGCATGACTTCCAGATCGACGGCTTCCATGAACTCTTTTTCGCTCCCTTGTTGGCATGCCCGTTAGGCCCGCCCAGGGCGAACGGGGAAATGAATCAGATCTCCAGCGCGTGCAGCCGCACTTCCACCGCGGCGCCGTCCACGAGCAGTTCTCCCACCGACACCGGCAGCTTGAAGCGCCGCGGCCCGGCGCTGCCGGGGTTGACCCACAGCAGCCCGTCACGCTCGGCGCAGCCCGGGCGGTGCGAGTGGCCCGACACCACCACGCGCACGCCCGCGGGCGCAGGCGCGGGCAGTTCCTTCACGTCGTGCACCACGCACACCAGCACCTGTTCCACCGGCAGCAGCGCGGTGTGGGGCAGGGCGCGCGCCCAGTCGGCGCGGTCGTTGTTGCCGCGCACCACGGTCAGCGGCGCGAGCTTCCGCAGCCGCTGCAGCAGCTCCGGCGGGCCGATGTCGCCGGCGTGGATCAGCGCGTCGCAGCCCTGCAGCGCGGCCAGCGCCTGGGGACGCAGCAGGCCGTGGGTGTCGGCGATGAGACCAATGCGCCGCATGCGCGAAACGCTTCTGCGCCCCCGGCTCAGGCCGCCGGTGGCTGTGCCCTGTACATGTGTTCGCGCATCGTGGACTCCTTTGTTCAGGGGGTGTGCCATGGTAGGGGCATGGCGGGCCTGGGCCGGCTCGGCGGCCAGCGCCTCCCGGCAAGGCCCGGGGCACCCCGGCAGGACACGGGGTCTTGCCGGCGCACGGAGCAGGGGCTTGGTGGCGGATTCCGGCCCTGAAACAGCGCTCCCGCACAATCTTTGAATGAGTGATTGCCTTGAAATCGTGTCCCCTAATCAGGGGGTTCCGCCGCAACTGATGGTGCTGCTGCACGGCGTCGGGGCGGATGCCGCCTCGATGCTGCCGCTGGCGCAGGCGCTGCAGCGCGAGTTTCCGCAGGCGGCGCTGCTGATTCCCGAGGGTTTCGACGCCTATGACGCCGGCCCGCAGGGGCGGCAGTGGTTTTCCGTGAGCGGCATTACCGAGGAGAACCGGCCGCCGCGCGTGGCGGCGGCGCGTGAGCGCTTCGTGCGCTGGCTGCGCGCGGCGCAGGAGCGGCTGCGGGCCGCGCCGGCGGTCACCGCGCTGGTGGGGTTTTCGCAGGGCGCGATCCTGGCGCTGGAGACGGCGCAGGCCGAGGACGGCCTGGCCGGTCGCGTGCTGGCCTTCAGTGGCCGCTACGCCGTGCTGCCCGACCACGCGCCGCAGCTCACCACGCTGCACCTGCTGCACGGCGGCGCGGACACGGTGATGCCGGCGCGCCACGCCCGCGAGGCGCTGGACCGCCTGGCCCTGCTGGGCGGCGACGCCACGCTGGACATCGCCGAGGGCGTGGGCCACGTGCTGCACCCGGCGCTGATCGAGGAGGCCATCCACCGGTTGCGCAGCCACATCCCGCACCGCACCTGGCAGGCCGCGCTGGGCGCGGCGCCGCGCATGCAGCGGGATGGGGGGATGCATTGAGCAGAGGTGTTCGGCGGAGCCGCGCCGTCGGTATTTCGTAGGCCAAGTCGCTTCGCTTTCCACCCAGGGAGCGGGCCGGACTTGCTTGCGGCTGACGTCTGCCGGCCGCGGCGCCGGAGGCTTCCCAAACCCGGATCAAACCGCCCGCCGCCCCCGGACCGCGCAAAATGGGCGGTTGTCCGCGGCGCAGCCTCCCGCGCTCGCGGTCTTGTTTCCGCTTTCGAATCCCGCCGTTTTCCAGCCCATGCTGTTCCTGCTTTCCCCCTCCAAAGCCCTGGACTACGACACCCCCGTGCCGCCGGCGGTGCTGCAGCGCGCCACGCTGCCGGCCTTCGTCGATGAGGCCGCGGCGCTGGTGGAGCAACTCAAGCCGAAGACGCCGGCCGAGATCTCGGCGCTGATGGACCTCTCCGCCCCGCTGGCCGCGCTCAACGTGGCGCGCTTCGGTGCCTGGTCCAGCACCTTCGACGACGACAACAGCAAGCCCGCGGTGCTGGCCTTCGACGGCGACGTCTACGACGGGCTGGACGCCAAGTCGCTGGCGTTGGAAGACCTGGAGTGGGCGCAGCGGCACGTGGCGATCCTCTCCGGCCTCTACGGCGTGCTGCGCCCGCTGGACCGGCTGCAGCCCTACCGGCTGGAGATGGGCACCAAGCTGCGCAACCCGCGCGGCAAGGACCTCTACGCCTGGTGGGGCGTGCGCATCGCCGAGCACCTGCGCGCGCAGCTGGCGCAGGACCCGCAGCCGGTGCTGGTGAACCTGGCCTCGCAGGAATATTTCAAGGCGGTGGACCGCAAGGCGCTGCCGGGCCTGCGCATCGTCGAATGCGTGTTCGAGGACTGGAAGGGCAGCGGCTGGAAGGTCGTGAGCTTCTGGGCCAAGCGCGCGCGGGGCCTGATGGCGCGCTGGGCCGTGACGCAGCGCGCGGTGCGGGTGGACGCGCTGCGCGAGTTCGACGCCGAGGGCTACCGCTTCGACGCCGCCGCCTCCACCGCCGACCGGCTGGTGTTTCGCCGCCGCCAATCCGACACCTTGGGAGCCTGAACATGAGCCAGCAGATCACCCCCGAATTGCGCCAGTGGATCATCGACCAAGCCCGCGCCGGGCACCGGCCCGAGGCCGTGCTGGCGGCCATGCGCGCCAGCGGTTGGGAGGAGACGGTGGCGCTGGACGCGATGGAGACCACGCTGCAGGGCTTCATGGACACGCTGCAGAAGCCCGCGGTGCAGCCCGCGCCGCTGGCCAAGGTGGCGGTGCCCGAGCCGCGGCTCAAGGACCGTCCCAGCGTGGTGATGGCCGGCGACCGCCCGGTGCAGGTGCTCATGACCATGGACAACCCGCGCGTGGTGGTCTTCGGCGGCTTCCTGTCGGAGCAGGAGTGCGACCAGCTCGTCGAGCTGGCGCGCCCGCGCCTGGCGCGCTCGGAGACGGTGGACACCGCCACCGGCGGCAGCGAGGTCAACTCCGCGCGTACCAGCAGCGGCATGTTCTTCGGCCGCGGCGAGTCGGCGCTGCACCAGCGCATCGAGGCGCGCATCGCCGCGCTGCTGAACTGGCCGGTGGACCATGGCGAGGGGCTGCAGATCCTGCGCTACGGGCCCGGCGCCGAGTACCGGCCGCACCACGATTACTTCGATCCCGACCAGCCCGGCACGCCGGCGATCCTGCAGCGCGGCGGCCAGCGCGTGGGCACGCTGGTGATGTACCTGAACACCCCGGCGCAGGGCGGCGGCACCACCTTCCCCGACGTGGGCCTGGAAGTGGCCCCGCTCAAGGGCAACGCGGTGTTCTTCAGCTACGCCCACCCGCATCCCGACACCCGCACCCTGCACGGTGGCGCGCCGGTGATCTCGGGCGAGAAGTGGGTCGCCACCAAGTGGCTGCGGGAGCGCGTGTTCGCCTGAGCCGTCACCCTTGCCGCGCCTGTGCGCGGCTTCGGCCGCGGCCGGCGGCGCTCAGAACCCCACTTCCCGCACCAGTACCCCGGCCGCCGCCGTCCACAGCCGCTCCCAGGCGCTGCGCGCGGGCTGCGGCAGCACGGCATGGCCGCGCCACTGGCGCGGCGACAGCCGCGGGTCGGCCTGCAGCTCCAGCTCCACGCGGTACAGCGGTTGCGTGAGCAGCCAGTCGTGGCCCTGCGCCACGGCGTCCACCGCGCCGCCGTTGGCCTGCGCCAGCAGCGGCTCGGCCAGCAAGGTGCTGGCATGCGGGGCGACGCTCAATACCTGCGCCGGCAGCTGGTGCAAAGGCGCGGCATCGGCCGTGAACGCGGCCGCGTCCCCCGGACGCAATGCGCGCGCCGTGTGTTCGCTGGCGTAGGCCACCACGCGCCAGCGCCCGGGCGCGGCGAACTGCATCAGGGTCTGCTGCGGCGCGGCCACGCTGCCCGGGCGCGCCGCCTCGTCCAGCGTCACCACCACGCCGTCGAAAGGCGCGCGCGGGCGCAGCCGCGCCATGTCCTCCTGCGCCGCGACGGCCTCCTGGCGTGCCGTGGCGAGTTGCTTCTGCAGCGAGCCCCACTGCGCCTGCTGCGCCACGTCCACGCTGGCGCCGCTCACCTGCGCCTGCAACTGGCGGATGCGCACCTGGGCCGCCTGCAGCCGCTGCTCCAGCGCCGCGGCCGAGGCCTCCAGCAGCGGCGCGCCGGCGGCGACGTGCTGGCCGGGTTGCACGTGCACCGCTTCCAGCACCGCCGCGGTCGGCAGCCGCAGGGCCAGGTGCTGCGCTGGCTGCAGCAGCGCGCCGGCGCTCTCGCGGGCGGGCAGCGGCACGAAGCCCAGCAGGCCCAGCAGTAGCAACAGGCCCAGGCTGCGGCGCGCGCGGGGGCTGCCGCGCCAGGCTTGGCGACCGGCCTGCCAAACCCTGAGCTCACGGATCACGGGAAGCATCACGAAAAACCCCAGTTCGACGGCGAAGAGCACGAGGCCCACCGCCTTGACGGCGAAGTGGTAGACGAGCCAGGCGATGCCCAGGTAGAGCACCAGCCGGTAGGCCCAGGTGGCGAAGGCGAAGGCGATCCAGGCGCGCCGCTGTCCCGCCGCCATGTCCTCCGGTGGCGGCGCCTCCCATCCCAGCAGCACGCGCCGCAGCCACCAGCGCGCGAGCTGGAAACTGCGCTCGTGCAGGTTGGGCTGGTCGAGCAGGTCGCACAGCACGAAGTAGCCGTCGAAGCGCATGAAGGGGCTGAGGTTGACCAGCACCGTGCTGACCCAGGTCAGCGTGCCCAGGATGAAGGCGGCGGTGCGCAGCGGCCCGTCGGGCAGCAGCGCCCAGGCCAGCGTCGCCCAGGCGGCGATGCTCAGCTCGGTGCGCACCCCGGCCAGCGCCACCCGCAGCCGCGCGCGCGCGTCCGCCAGGCGCCAGACCTCGGAGGTGTCGGTGTAGGCCACCGGCCACAGCACCATGAAGGCCACCCCCATGGTGGGCACGCGGCAGCCGTGGTGGCGCGCGGTGAAGGCGTGGCCGAACTCGTGCGCCACCTTCACGCCCACCAGCGTGAGGCCGTAGAGCGCCAGTCCGCGCCAGGACAGCAGGTCCACGGCCTGGGTGGTGAACGCGGACCAGTCGCGCGCCACCGCCAGCAGCCCCAGCAGCAGCGCCAGCGCGGTGGCGCGCGTGACGGCCGGACGGCCCAGCTGCCGCGCCCAGGGCAGCAGCCGCTGCAGCAGCGCGTCCGGGCTGAACAGCGGTATGCGGAAGAACAGGTAGTGGTGCATCAGCCAGGTGGCGGCGGCGCGCAACGTGCCCGCCTGCGCGGCCGCCGGCGGCGCCACGGCGGGCTCGACCAGCTCGTGGCGGCGCGCGAACTCCAGCACCTGCAGCACATGGGCGGGCTCGATGGCCAGCGTGGTGTGGGCGTTGACCTGCTCGGCGATCAGCACCGGGTCGGCCAGCCACCAGCGCCGCAGCACCTCGTGCGTGATCCAGTCGATGCGCGTGAAGCGGTGCCGCACGGGGTCGTGCAGCGTCCAGCTCGGCGAACCGTCGGCCAGCGCCGGCGCATGGTGCAGCTGCAGGTCCTGGCGCAGCGCGGGCCAGGGGGCGGCCGCCGGGGGGCCGGCCATCGCCATCAAAGGCAGCGTCGCGGCCACGCTCACCACCCGGTGGCTTCGCGCAGCGCGGCCAGCGGGCGGCGCAGCACCCAATAGATCAACGGCACGCGCGGGCCGTCCACGTGCGCCGTGCCGCGCGCGCCCAGGCGCTCGGTGGGCGCGCCGTCGATGCGGCCGCGCAACCGGTAGGCCAGGCCGCCCTCGGGCCGCGGCGAGGCCTCGAAGGCATACAGGCGCAGCTGCGCCGGCACCGGGCTGGCTGGGCGGCTGGACAGGAACAGCCTCACCGGGCTGCCCTCGGGCAGCTCCACCGCATCGGCCACCGGGAGCCAGGCTTCGATCTCCTGGTCCTCGGGCTTGGCCAGGCGCAGCAGCGGCTCGCCCGCGACCACGGTGCGGCCGGCCCAGTTGCCGGGGTCTTCCACCAGCACCACGCCATCGTGCGGGGCGCGCAGCTCGGTGCGACGCACCTGCTCGTCCAGGTAGGCCACCTCGGTGCGCTTTTCCTCCATGCGGCCCTGCGCCACGGCCAACTGGGCCTTGGCGCGCGCATCGCCCAGGGCCTGCTGCATGGTCTGGCGCCACTCGGCCTCGGCCGTGGCGAGCGATTGGCGCGCCACCAGCAGCCGGCTCGCCGCCGCGGCGTCGTCCAGCTCGGCCAGCAGTTGCCCTGCCTGCACCACCTGGTTGGGCTCGACCAGGAGCCGCCGCGCCATGCCGTCCACGCTGGCGCGCAGCACGGTGGGCTCGCGCGGCACGATCTCGCCCGGCGCGCGCACCGTCAGCCGCACCGGCAGCGCCGCCAGCAGCGCCACGGCCGCCAGCGCGAGCGCGGTCCTGCGGCGCGGCTTGAAGCCCCGCAGCCACTGGCGCAATGCTCCCAGGTCCAGCACGCGGCGCGGCTGTGTGGCCTGGGCGGCCTGCTCGGCGAGCTGCCAGAGATCGAACCAGTCGTGCAGGGCGTTGATCTCGGCCGGCGTCCAGGGCAGCTCGCGCACCAGCAGCAGCAAGCGGCCCTGCGTGCCGGGCAGGGACAGCGCGTAGGGCGGCCACCATTCCTCCCAGGCCGCGGCCACGGCGGGCACCTGCGCCGCCTCGAAGGGACCCGGCGTGAGCACGCGCTCGCGCGCCAGGCGCTGCAGCCACTGGCCGTAGGGCCCCAGCGCATCGATCTGGCTGGCACCGGAGTGGCCGAGCAGCTGGCCCTCCTGCCACAGCACGGCGGCGTGGTAGGGCACGTGCGCACGCGTGCGGTTGAGCAGCGTGAAGCGGCGTGCGGCGGGGCAGTCGGCGGCGCGGGTGTCGGCCAGCAGGTGCAGGGCCTCCTGACTGTCAAAGCTCATGGCGTGTCCTGGGGTTCGTGTGGTGCCGCGGGGAGGACGCGAGGTCTGGACCTCGGGGGAAAGTGGCGGCGCCTTGTCCGCCGGCATGCCGGCCTGGGCGGGCACGGGCCATCACGCGCACCGGGCTGGCTTCCCCGGTGGGGAAGGCCAGCTGAAGCAGGCCGCGATGAGAACACGCGCGCGGCCCCGGCGGCGCAGGCGCGGCTGCGCGTTCCGGGCCGGGGTGCGACAAAGTTGCCGTCAGACGCTGCGGCGCAGGGGCACGCGCTGGGCGATGCCCTGGCCGTTGCGCTGCGACTGCCACAGGCCATGGCGCTGGCTCAGCGCGTCGCCGCGCATGAGCTGCGCGTCCAGCCCGCCGCGCGGGGGCGCGGCGCGGCTGGTCTTGCCGGGTTCCGCGGGGGTGCCGTCGGGCACCGGTTCCCCGCTCGACTTGATCCGGAACATCGCATTGGCCTCGCGGCCTTGCGAGTCCCGGCCCTGGACCTTGACGCGCAAATCCAGGGCCTGGCCCGCGGGCGGCACGCCGTTGAAGGTGCCGGCCTTGCCGTCGAAATGCAGCCAGGCCGGCAGCGGCGTGCCGTCGGCCAGCGTCGCGGTGAGTAGCACCGTCTCGTTGGCGTCGGTGTGGACAAAGGCGTCGGTCGGCACCTGCAGGTTGATCTCCTTCGCCGCGGGCACGACCTGGTCCTCTATGCCGCGGAACATGCGCAGCGTGGGCTCGTTGGCGGGGGTGACCATGGTGCGGAAGCCGCTGGAGCGGGTGTAGATGTCGCCAACGTCGCTGGGCTCGCTGATCGAGGAGCGCACGGGGCTGTTATCGGCCAGCGTCTCGGTGGGCCGCGGCGCCGTGGGCAGCACCAGCGCGGAGTCGAAGCGCATGGCCGTGGGAGCCGGTGCCGGGGGCGCTTCCACAGGGGCCGGTGCCGGGGCGGGCGCCGGTGCGGGCGCCGGGGCGGGGGGCGGCGCCGGCTCGGCGCGTGGGCGGTCGTTGTTGCGCAGGGCCTCGGTGTCGGCGCTGCCGTCGGCGCGGAACACCGTGCCCGTGCCGTCGTCGTACAGCGTTGCCGTGCCCGTGGCGGCATGGCCGCCGGTGGGCGTGGCGCTGAGGCTGAAGGTTTCGGCACCCTCGCTCAGGCTGTCATTGACGACCGGCGTGCGCACCAGCAGCGTGCCGCCCGCGGGCAGCGTCACGGCTGCCGTGTAGGCCGTCCAGGTCCGGCCGCCGTCGGTCGAGACTTGCAAGCCGGTGCTGCCGGCGGTGCCGAAGTCCACACCCGCGCCGCTGGCGCTGCCGCCGGTGAGCTGCAGGCTGACCGACTGGCCGGCCGTGCCGCCGACGGTGAACACGGCCCAGGGCGAGGCCTCGTTGACGCTCGGACTGGAGACGCTGACCGGGCGGTCGTCCTCCAGGCCACTGCTCGACGCATCGGGCGCCCCTGCCGTGACGGTGCCGGAGAAGCGCTGGCCCGAGCCGTCGTCGACGATCGTGGCGATGGTGTCGAAGGAAGCGCCGCCGGCATGGACGGCGCGCAACACGAAGCGCTCGGCGCCCTCGTAGGGCTCGTCCTGCTCTTGGCGGTTGTCCACGCGCACGAGCAGCGTGCCGCTGGCCGGAACCTCGCTGCGCTGGGCCGGATCGTGGGCGATCCAGGCGCTGCCGTTCCACACCTCGATGCGCTGCGCCTGGTCGAGATCGGCCTGCCCCGGGCCATTGCCCTCGGCCAGCGTGAGGACGAAGCGCTCACCCGCCGGCGCGACGAGGGTGAACACGGCCCAGTCGGAAGCCTCGTTGACGGTCGGGCTGCTCAGCGTGACGGCGCGGACGTTGAAGTCCACCCAGGCCTCGGCGCTGCCGCCGCGGCCGTCCTGCACCGTGTAGCTGAAGCGGCCCGTGCCACTGAAGCCGGGCGTGGGCGTGAAGCGCAGCCGCCCGTCGGCTTCGAGGCTCACGCGGCCACCCGCCACGGCGACGGTGTCGCCCACGCCCAGGGACTGTCCAGCCACCTGTGTGACCGCGAGGGAGCCGCCGTCGATGTCGCCGTCATTGGCGAGCACATCGATGACCAGCGGCGTGTCCTGCACGAGGAGGGCGGTATCGGCCGCAGCCAGGGGGACGTCGTTGACTGGCGTGATGTCCAGCGAGGCGGTGCCGGTCACGGACTTGGCATCCGGCGCACCGCCGGTGCTGCCGTAATCGGTGATAGTGAAGCTGAAGCTCACCGCGCCGTCGTCGTTGGCGGCGGGCGTGTAGCTCCAGGTGCCGTCGAGGTTGTCGATCAGCGAGCCCTTGCCCGACGTGATCGTCAGGCCGGAAGCCACCAGCTGGTCGCCTTCGATGTCGCTGGCGTTGGCCAGCAGCTCGGCTTGCGTGATCAGGCGTGCGGTGC
>NZ_CALAOH010000019.1 GCF_937926365.1 uncultured Azohydromonas sp.
TGGTGGCGCGCCAGCACCAGCAGCTGCTCCACCAGCCGCGTGGCGCGGTCGATGCCGGCCGTCAGGCGCTGGATGGCGCGCTCGCGCGCGGCCTCGTCCGGCGCGCGCTGCAGGCCCTGCGCCTGCAGCTTCAGCGCCGCCAGCGGCGAGCGCAGCTCGTGCGCGGCGTCGGCAACAAAACTCTTCTGCGCCTCGAAGGCCTGGCGCACGCGCGCGAACAGCAGGTTGAGTTCGTCGGCCAGCGGCTGGATTTCCTCGGGCAAATCGCGCCCGTGCACCGCGCCCAGGTTCTCGGCCTGGCGCGAGGCCACCTGGCGCTGCAGCCGCTGCACCGGCGCCAGCGAGCTGCTGACCACGGCCCAGGCCAGCAGCATCAGCAGCGGCGCCAGCACGCCGATGGGCGCCACGGTGCGCAGCGCCAGCGTGCGCGCCATCTCGCGCCGCGCCGCCATGTCCTGCGCCACCTGGATCACCTGCGTGCGCGTCTGCAGCGAGAACACGCGGTAGGTGCTGCCGTGCGCCTGCACGTCGGAGAAGCCCAGCACCGCGTGCTGCGGCAGCGCCGCGCGCGCGGCGGACTGGAACACGCGCAGCCCGTCGGCGGTCCAGACCTGCACCACGAAGTCGAAGTTCTCGGCCTCGGCCGCGTCGGGCAGCCCGCCGCGCGCGGTCAGCCCGGGGCGCAGCGCCAGCGCCATCTGCTGCATGTGGTAGTCGAAGATCTGGTCGGCCTCGGCGCGCGCGGTGCCGTAGGCGGCGATGCCCTGCGCCAGCGCCGTGAGCACGATGGCCGCCAGCAGCAGCCACAGCAGCCGCGCGCGCAGGGACTGCGGCAGTCGCATCCGCATCGGTGTCTCCCCGTCCCGCTTCAGCCCTTGGGCACCATGTAGCCCAGGCCGCGCACGTTGAGGATGGTGTCGGCCCCCAGCTTCTTGCGCAGCCCGTGGATGTAGACCTCCACCGCGTTGGAGCTGATGCCGTCCCGCCAGCCGTAGAGCTTCTCTTCCAGCTGGGCGCGCGACAGCACCAGGCCCGGGCGCGCGATCAGCGGCTCCAGCACCGCCCACTCGCGCGCCGACAGCACCACCGGCTGGCCGCCCACGCTGGCCTCGCGCGTGGCCGGGTTGAGCGAGACGCCCCGGTGCTCGTACACCGGCTCGGCGCGTCCGGCGGCGCGGCGCAGCAGGGCGCGGATGCGCGCCAGCAGCTCGTCGAGGTCGTAGGGCTTGAGCACGTAGTCGTCGGCGCCGGCGTCCAGGCC
Organism: uncultured Azohydromonas sp.; assembly: GCF_937926365.1. GTDB lineage: Bacteria > Pseudomonadota > Gammaproteobacteria > Burkholderiales > Burkholderiaceae_C > Azohydromonas. The sequence goes on from NZ_CALAOH010000019.1 coordinate 1,262, forward strand.
CTCGATGCGCTGGGCCACGGCGTCGCGCGCGGTGGTGATGAGCACGGGCGTGCGGTCCTTGCGCGCGCGCAAGGTGCGCAGCACCTCCAGCCCGTCGCGCCGGGGCAGGCCCAGGTCCAGCAGCAGCAGGTCGTAGGCCTGTGTGCGCAGCGCCGTCTCGGCCATCTCGCCGTCCTTGACCCAGTCCACGGCGTAGTGCTCGGCGCGCAGCAGGTCCAGCACGGCCTCGCCGATCATCGTGTCGTCTTCCACCAGCAGCAGGCGCATGGGGACAAGGTTCCTTTCCCAATCCAATTGATTTCGACAGAAGGCTGAAGCACGGGTGCGGCCCTTCTGCTTCGCCATTCCCGCGAAGGCGGGAACCCAGGCGGCCCCCAAGCAGAACGTAAGCGGATCGGACGGAACACCAGAGGCTTCTGGCTCGATTCGCTGCACTGTCGCTTCGCTCTAACGTGGGGCCACCTGGGTCCCCGCCTGCGCGGGGATGACGGAGTAGTGAACGAAGCGACGCAGCTTACGGCCAGCGTCGCAGTCGCCTGATCACGTCCAGTCGTCCCCACCCCCATCGAACTCCCCGCCGTCGCCCAGCATGTCGCCGCTGAACGGGTCGCCGCCGGGGGCGTTGCCGGGGTCCGCGAACGCGTTGCCGCTGATGGCGTCCAGCGGCGACTGCATGTCGCCCGACAGCAGCCCCTGCCCGGCGCCGCCGGCGTCGGGGTGGTCGTGGTCATGGAACAGCGCATCCAGCCCGTGGAAGAGCAGGCTGCCGCCCAGCACCCCCGCGCCCACCGCCGCGGCGTTGCGCAGGAAGCCGCCACCGGCCGACGGCGCGCCTGGGCCGTATCCCGGCCCGTACCCGGGGCCCGATCCGGGGTAGCCGGGCCTCACCCCGGCGGGCGCGCCGCGCTGGAAGAGGCCGCCCCAGCGCGACGGCGCCTGCGCCGTGCCCGCCGGCTGCGACGGAGGGTAGCCCTGGGCTGGCTGGCCCGGCGCCTGTCCCTGGCGCAGCTGCTGCAGCTCGGCCTGGGCCTGTTCCAGCGCCAGCTCCAGCATCAGCGCGCGCTGCAGCAGCAGGTAGGGCGCGTCGGGCCGCACCTTCATCAGCGCGGCCAGCTCCAGCGCGGCGTCCTCGTCCTGCGGCGCCTCGGGGGCGCGCGACAGGCGCGTGACCAGACGCACGACCCGGAGTCTTTCCTCTGCGTTCATCAGCTGTCTCCTGTGGCGGTCACGGCAGGGAACGCCGCGATTCAAGAATCCGTGGACAGCAACCCTTGGACCGGCCTGAATCCCGGCCCTGTCCCACGGGCTGCGACTGCCCGCCTGGCGCCCTTGCGGCGCCGACTATGATGGCCCCGATACCCCCAAAGGAGCGATTCACACATGGCACAGGCAGGCACGCAGGTCACTTCGGAGCTGCTCAACGCCCACGAGGCCGAGGTGCTGCAGCAGTGGCTGCAGCAGCTCAAGGACGACGGGGCGCTGCACAGCGGCCGCATCCGCGAGGGTGAGCTGCAGACCCAGTGCAGCCAGTTCCTGCGCCTGCTGCGCGAAGCGCTCAACGCCGGCGCGCAGGACGTCGACGCCCCCGCCTTCGGCCCAGTGCGCGAGCTGCTGGCGGACATCTCCGTCTCGCGCGCCACGCAGGGCTTCAGCCCGCGCGAGACCACGCTCTTCATCTTCTCGCTCAAGCAGCCGCTGTTCGACGTGTTCGGCCGCCACGCGGGCATCGACCAGGCCGCCACGCTGGCCGCCAACTGGAGCATCGGGTTGCTGCTGGACCGGCTGGGCCTCCACACCATGGAGGCCTACCAGAGGACGCGCGAGGAGCTGATCGTGCGCCAGCAGCAGGAGATCGCCGAGCTCTCCACGCCGGTGATCAAGCTGTGGGACGGCATCCTGGCGCTGCCGCTCATCGGCACGCTGGACAGCCAGCGCACGCAGGTGGTGATGGAGAACCTGCTGGAGTCCATCGTCCAGCAGAGCGCAGGCATCGCCATCATCGACATCACCGGCGTGCCCACGGTGGACACGCTCACCGCGCAACACCTGCTCAAGACCGTGGCCGCGGCGCGGCTCATGGGCGCGGACTGCATCATCAGCGGCATCCGCCCGCAGATCGCGCAGACCATGGTGCACCTGGGCGTGGAGCTGGACGTGGTGTCCAAGGCCACGCTGGCCGACGCCTTCGCGCTGGCGCTGTCCAGGCAGGGCCGCGCCGTCATGAGGCGCCGCGTCGATGCGGTCCCCAGCGGCTACGCACCGCAGGCCTGAGCCCATGGACCGCATTCCCATCCTCAAGCTGGGCGACGTGCTGCTGGTGACGATCCAGGTGGACATGCACGACGAGCTGGCCTCGGCGCTGGAGGAGGACCTCACCCAGCGCATCGTCGCGGTGGGCGCGCGCGGCGTGCTCATCGACATCTCCGCGCTGGAGATCGTGGACAGCTTCATGGGCCGCATGCTGGACAACATCGCCGCGGTGTCGCGCATCCTCGATGCCGACACGGTGGTGGTGGGCATGCGCCCGGCCGTGGCGATCACGCTGGTGGAGCTGGGCCTGTCGCTGCATGGCGTGAAGACCGCGCTCGACGTCGACAAGGGCCTGGCGCTGATCGCGGGCTCTGCGCGCCACGCCTGGCGCAACACCATCGTCGCCGACGACGAGGACGGCGCCTACGGTGAGTGACATCCTGGAGATCCGCAGCTCCGAAGACGTGGTGCGGGTGCGCCAGCGCGTGCGCGCCGTGGCGGTGGAGGCCGGGCTGAGCCTGGTGGACCAGACCAAGATCGTCACCGCCGCCAGCGAACTGGCGCGCAACACGCTGGACTACGGCGGCGGCGGCACGGTGCGCATCGATCTCGTGGCCGGGCCGCGGCGCGGCGTGCGGCTGCAGTTCGAGGACCAGGGCCCGGGCATTGCCGACATCGCCGCCGCGCTGCGCGACGGCTTCACCACCGGCGGCGGCCTGGGCCTGGGGCTGGGCGGCGCCAAGCGGCTGTCCAGCGAGTTCGCCATCGATTCCACGCCGGGACAAGGTACGCGCGTGACGATCGCGCGTTTCAAGTGAGCGACCACCACCGGAGCGGCAGTACATGTTCGAAGTGATGGTCAACGATTCCAGCGCCGTGGCCGAGGCGCGGCGCCGCGCGGTGGCGGCCGCCGAGGCGCTGGGCTTCGACGAGGTGCGCGCCGGGCAGCTGGCCATCGTCGCCACCGAGCTGGGCACCAACCTGATCAAGCACGGCGGCGGTGGGCGGCTGCTGGTGGGCTGCGGCAGCGACCACGTCGAGTTGCTGGCCCTGGACAAGGGCCCCGGCATGGCCGACCTCGCCGCCTGCCTGGCCGACGGCTATTCCTCCGCCGGCACCGCGGGCAACGGCCTGGGCGCGGTGCGGCGCCTGGCGCAGTCCTTCCACGTCGCCTCCTGGCCCGGCAAGGGCGCGGCGGTGCTGGCCTGCCTCTCGCGCAGCGGCGGGCCGGCCCGCGAGCCCGACCACGGCGAGGCGCTGGGCGGCGTGAGCATCGCCAAGCCCGGCGAGCGCGCCTGCGGCGACGCCTGGGCCGCGCATGTGGAAGGACGCGTGCGGACCGTGTTCATGGTCGATGGCCTGGGCCACGGCACCGAGGCCGCGGTGGCGGCCAACGAGGCGGTCGCGCAGTTCCAGCGCAGCCGCCACGAGCCGCCGGCGCAGATCGTGCAGGCGGTGCACCAGGCCCTGCGCCACACCCGCGGCGGCGCGGTGGCGGTGGCACGCATCGACCCGGCCAGCGCGACCGTCTCCTTCGTGGGCCTGGGCAACATCGCCGCGGCGGTGGTGGGCGGCGGCACGGTGCGGCGCATGGTCTCGCACAACGGCACGGCCGGGCACAACGCCCGAAAGATCCAGGCCTTCGACTACCCCTGCGGCCCCGGCGCGCTGCTGGTGATGCACTCCGACGGCCTGTCCTCCGGCTGGTCGCTGGACGCCTACCCGGGCCTGCAGCGCATGCCCCCGCTGCTGGTGGCCGGCGTGCTCTACCGCGACTTCGCGCGCGGGCGCGACGACGCCACCGTGGTGGTGGCGCGCACGGAGGCGCCATGACCACGAACCAGGTACTGGCCCGCCTGCCGCTGGCCGCCGCCGCCGACGTGGTCGCGGCGCGGCAGAACGCGCACCGCCTGGCCGAGCGCCTGGGGCTGGACCGCCAGGCGCAGACGCGCATCGCCACCGCGGTGTCGGAGATGGCGCGCAACGCCTTCACGCACGCGCGCGGCGGCGAGGTCGAGCTGGCGGTGGATGCGCCCGCGCAGCCGCAGCACCTGTGCGTGACGGTGCGCGACCGCGGCCCCGGTATCGCCGAGCTGCAGGCCGTGCTCAGCGGGCAGAAGAGCTTCCAGCCCGGTCGCGGCACCGGGCTGCCCAGCGCGCGGCGCCTGGTGGACCGCTTCGAGATCGAGTCCTCGCCTGGCGGCACCACGGTGCGGCTGTGGCAGCGCATCCCCCGGGCGGCCGCGGCGCGGCTGACGCCGGTGGCGCTGCACGCGCTGGGCGCCGCGCTGGCCGGCGCGCGGCCCGATCCGCTGGCGGCGCTGCACGAGCAGGACCGCGAGCTGATCCAGAGCCTGGCGGACCTGCAGGAGCGCCAGACCGAGGCCGAGCGCCTGAACCGCGAGTTGGAGGAGACCAACCGCGGCGTGGTGGCGCTGTACTCGGAGCTGGACCAGAAGGCCGAGCAGCTGCGCAGCGCCAGCGACATGAAGTCGAAGTTCCTGTCGCACATGAGCCACGAGTTCCGCACGCCGCTGAACTCGATCCTGGCGCTGACGCGGCTGCTGGCCGACGGCGTGGACGGCGAGCTCAACCGCGAGCAGCAGCGCCAGGTGGACTACATCCGCCGCTCGGCGCAGGGGCTGCTGGACATGGTCAACGACCTGCTGGACCTGGCCAAGGTGGAGGCCGGGCGGCTGGACATCCGGCCCGTGAGCTTCGGCATCGACGCGCTCTTCGCCGGGCTGCGCGGCTCGCTCAAGCCGCTGCTGGTGAACCCGGCGGTGGACCTGATCTTCGACGAGCCCGCGGGGCTGCCCGAGCTCTACGCCGATGAGCAGAAGGTGGCGCAGGTGCTGCGCAACCTGATCTCCAACGCGCTGAAGTTCACGCAGCGCGGCCACGTGCGCGTGAGCGCGCGCCACGAGGCGGGCAGCGCGCGCATGGTGTTCACGGTGGAGGACACGGGCATCGGCATCGCGCCGGAGCACCTGCAGACCATCTTCGAGGAGTTCACGCAGGTGCAGGGCGCGCTGCAGCGCGGCGGCACGGGGCTGGGGCTGCCGCTGTCGCGGCGGCTGGCGCAGTTCATGGGCGGCGACGTCACGGTGCGCAGCACCCCGGATGTGGGCTCCACCTTCGAGCTGTACCTCCCCCTGCGTTACGGGAGTTTTGCCGAGGTGCCGGAACCCGGCGATGGCACGCCGGATGCCGCGCAGCTCGTGGTGATCGATGACGAGGAGGCCTTCCGCTACGTCATCCGCCACATCGCGCAGGACGCGGGGATGCGCGTGCTGGAGGCAGAGGACGGCGAGGCCGGGCTGGCGCTGGTGCGGCGGAGCCGTCCGGACGTGGTGATCCTGGATTTGCACATGCCGCGCCTGGACGGCTTCACGGTGCTGCAGGCGCTGGCTGCCGATGCGCGGCTGCGCACGGTGCCGGTGGTGGTGTGCACGTCGCAGGCGCTGTCGCTGGACCAGAAGCGCGCGCTGGCCGCGGCCTACGCCATCGTGCCCAAGCACGACATCTCGCGCGACGGGCTCACCACACTCATTCACTCCGTGATCAATCAAGGGCGAGGGACTGCATGAGCGGCAGCAGCATCAACGAGGGCGGCGCCGGCGCGGACGGCACCCAGGGCAGCAACGCGGCGACCATCCTCAACGTCGATGACACCGAGCCCGCGCGCTACGCGAAGAACCGCACGCTGCGCTATGCGGGCTTCGAGGTGGTGGACGCCGGCACGGGCCACGAGGCGCTGGCGCAGATGGAGGCGCTGCGCCCGGCGCTGGTGCTGCTGGACGTGCGGCTGCCCGACATCAACGGCATCGAGGTGTGCAAGCAGATCAAGCAGCGCTGGCCCACGACCATGGTGCTGCAGACCTCGGCCACCTTCACCAGCGCCGCGGACCGCGCGCGCGGGCTGGAGGGCGGCGCCGACGCCTACCTGATCCAGCCCATCGACCCCGACGAGCTCGTCGCCGCCGTGCGCGCACTGCTGCGGCTGCACGCGGCCGAGAGCGGCACGCGCGCGCTCAACGAGAGCCTGGAGCGGCGCATCGAGGAGCGCACCCGCGCGCTGCACCAGGCCAACATCCGGCTCATCGAGCAGATCGCGCAGCGCGAGCGCGCCGAGGCGGTGCTGGTGCAGTCGCAGAAGATGGAGGCCATCGGCCAGCTCACCGGCTCGATGGCGCACGACTTCAACAACATCCTGGCGTCGATGGTGGGCTACATCCACTTGGTGCAGCGCATGGCCGGCGACCCGAAGATCAGCGCGCTGCTGGACAAGGCGCTGGCCGCGGCCGAGCGCGGCAAGCAGCTCACGCTGCGGCTGCTGGCCTTCTCGCGCAGCAACGACCTGGTCACCGGCCCCATCGACGTGCGCACGCTGCTGCTGGGCCTGCGCGACTGGCTGCGCCAGGCGGTGGAAAGCGCCATCGTGCTGAACATCGAGCTGCAGGAGGGCGCCGAGCTGGTGGCCGTGACCGACGCCAACCAGCTGGAGCTGGCGATCCTCAACCTCGTGCTCAACGCCAAGGACGCCATGCCCCAGGGCGGCAGCATCAGCATCGAGGCCCGCGTGCAACGTCTGGCCGAGCCCGAAGCGGATCTGCTGCCCGGTGCCTACGTCGTCATCACCGTGACGGATACCGGCACCGGCATGACGCCGGAGGTGGCCGCTAAAGCCTTCGACCCGTTCTTCACCACCAAGCCCGTGGGCCGCGGCACGGGGCTGGGGCTGGCGCAGGTGGCCAACGTGGCGCGGCTGTCGCGGGGCGGCGCGCGCCTCGTCAGCGAGCTGGGCCAGGGGACGCAGGTGTCGCTGTGGCTGGCCGCGGGCAGCGGCGCGGAGCTCGCTCCGCCGCAGGAGCGCGCGCTGCCGCGCACCCTGGCCGGGTGCGGCGAGCGGGTGCTGGTGATCGACGACGAACCCGACATCCGCCGCACCATGGCCGAGCTGCTGCGCGACAACGGCTACGAGGTGCTCAGCGCCGCGGACGGCGGCGCGGCGCTGTCGGCCTACGCGGACTTCTCGCCGCAGGTGCTGCTGCTGGACCTGGGGCTGCCGGGCTTGAGCGGCATCGAGGTGGCGCGGCGGCTGCGCCAGTTGTCGCCGTCGCTGCCCATCATTTTCGTCAGCGGCCATGCCGACCGCGAGTTGCTGTGGACCGCCGTGCCCGGTGCGCGGCTGCTGCGCAAGCCCTTCCATACCGAGGAGCTGTACGCCGAGGTGCGGCGCTGCCTGGACGAGCGGCAGGAGGCCTGAGGGGCGATGGCGACCCGCGGCGCGACGGACGGAATATGGCCCCTGGCTTCCGGTACCTGGCGTGCCGGCGGTGCGGCACGCGCCGACTACAAGCTGCTGGCCACGGCGCTGGGGCACGAGCCGTCCGAGGCGTTGCCCGCCACGGACTTGCGCGCGCTGTTCCACGCTCCGGCCGGCGGCCCGCTGTATCCGCCTGAATTCCTTTTCAGCCCGGCGGACGGACGGGCGCTGGAGCGGCCCGCGGAGGCCGGGCCATGGATAGCGCCCTTCGGCGCGCCGCCCGTGACGCCTGCCGCGCCGGTCCACGCCCGCGGCCTGTTGCGCTGCGCGCAGGCGCTGCGGCTGGCGGCCATGCGGGCCGTGCGCGAGGAGCCGGCGCCGGCGGACGTGCGCCTGGCGCAAGTCCCGCCCGGGCACTACGAGTTTTTCTCGCTGCGCGCGGCCACCGCGGCGCCTGTGCTGCTGGCGCTGGACCCCGACCAGGGCGTGCCCCTGGCGTACCTGCCGCGCAGCCGGCGCTGGGAACCGCTGGTGCATCCGCAAGATCGCCTGCCCGCGCTTTCGGGCTTGCCGCGCGCGTCCTGGCGCTGCGAAGTGGCGCAGGGCCGCAAGGGCTGCCGGCTGCTGCTGCCCACGCAGGCCGGCCTCGTGCGGCTGCTGCCTGACGTGCCGGCACTGCGCTTCGACCTGGAAGACGTGGGCGATGCGCCGGCCCTGGGCAGTCCGATCCAGTTCGGCCGCCAGGTGTGGCTGCCGCTGCGCTGTGCGGACGGCGGCGTGCAGCTCGCGGGCATCGACGCTCAGAACACGCTGGTGCAGCTGCCGCTGGCCGGCGGCCCCTGCGCTGCTGTGGCCGAGCCGCTGCAGGCGCCGGTGTCCACGGCGCAGTGGGCGGTGTGGCCCGGCGCTGCGGGCCAGTTGCGGCTGCGCCGCAGCGATGACGCTTTCAAGGCCGACTTCCTGCCCTGGCCCGAGGGGCTGAGCCCGGTGTTCGACTTCGGCTGCCCGTACCTGGCCCATACCGGCAAGCTGTGGCAGTTGTGCGAGGACGAGCGGGCCGAGGGGCAGTTCGTGTACCTCCAACTCGGAGAGGACCACGCCGAGCGCCAGAAGCTGTCCTCGCCGCGCTCGTGCTCGGGCCGGGCCAGCTTCCGCTCCGCGGTGCGCGACCGCGACCTGCCTTGGGAAGAGCCCCTGCATGCCGACGACGGCCGCGAGCCCCGGGTGATGCTGCCCTTGCTGGAGAGCGCCGAAACCGGCGCCGTGGTGGGCTTGCGCGTGCCGGTGCTGCGCGGGCTGCGGGCCGTGTTCGAGCTCCCGGCGCGCAAGCCCTGCGTGCTGCTGCTCGATGACCCGCGTGACGGGGAGCAGGTCCTGATCGACCTGTCGGGCGTGTCCGAGCCCTGGCGCACGCGGCTGTTCGTGCACGACAGCCACCTGTGGGCCTACCACCCGGAGCTCGACGCCATTCCCGGCTGGAGGCTGGCGCCGTGACCGCGCCGCGCCGCCGGATCGCCGCCGTCGTCGTGCTTGCCGCAGCGCTGCCGGCACCGGCAGCGGCCATGCAGCACGCTTTCCTGGTCCAGAACTCGGGCTGGATGGAGCCCTTCTACGCCGATCCGGCCTCGCCCTTCAAGGCGCTGGTGGCAGCGGTGGCGCAGGCGGCGGTCGAACCGCAGGACACGGTCTACACCCTGGCCTTCAGCCAGAGCAGCGCGGGCAACGAGTCGCCGCGGCTGCTCTCGAAGGCCCAGGGCGCAGGCGAGGTGGCACGCCACCTGGGGGCGCTGCAGGTGGCGCGCAAGGGCGCCGGGCCGGCGCTGGCGGATACCGATTTCCAGGAGGCCATCACCAAGACCATCACCGGCCCCCTTGGCGCCGCGCCGGGGGTGCTGTGGATCTTCACCAACAACCGCAACAGCCCCGGCAACGACCCGCGCACCGCCGAGCGCAACCGCGACTTCTACCGGCTGCTGCACCTGGAGCCGTCCATCACCCGCACGCTGGCTTTCCCGCTGAGCATGCCGGTGCAGGGGCGGCTCTACAGCGCGCGCGGGCTCATGGTCTATGCGCTGGCCTACGGCCAGAGCGCCTCGCAGGCGCTGGAGAACATCCTGGCCAAGGGCGCCCTGTCCCGGGTGCTGACGCAGGCGCCGGCACGCCTGAAGCCGCTGGACCAGGAGGCCGTGCGCATCGTCCCCGAGGCGGTGGCGAACGCCCGCCAGCTGCGCGCGAGCCTGGGCAGCGACCAGCGCACCATCGTGCTGGACGCGCAATCCGGCGATCTGCGGCCCGAAGTGGTGCTGCGGGCCTCGCTGCAGAACCTGTTCTATCCCTACGCCATCCGCGAGGCCGAGGTGCAGGCGCGGCTCGACGCGGCCGGGCAGCAGCTGCCGGTGCAGGTGAGCCCGGCGCGGGTGCAGGCGCTGCAGCCCGGCGCACGCCAGCCGGTGGAGGTGCGGCTGGCGCTGCCCATGGCGCAGGTGCCCTCGGCCTGGTCCACGCAGGCGCTGGCGGCCATGGGCAAGCAGGTGCTGCTGCCGATGACGGTGGAGATCGGCCTGTCCGGACAGCGGCTGGAAGTCGCGCCGGCCTTTGCCGGGCAGATGGCGGCGCTGTTCCCCGGCGATCCGCTGCCGGAGGTGTTCACCCCGCCCGAGAGCGCACGCGCGTCGCGGGCACGCGTGCCGCTGCTGTTGCGCGTGCAATACCCGCTGGCGCCGGTGCTGGCGCTGCTGGGCGGCGTGCTGGCGCTGGTGGCGGGCGGGGCCGGACTGGCGGTGGCCGCCTCGCGCAGCCGGCGCTACGAGCTGGACGTGGACGGGCTGCGGCGCGCCGTCGTGCTCAAGCGCTTCGGCCGGCTGGCGGTGCGCGACCCCGAGGGGCAGGTGGTGGGCGAAGTGCGGCGCGGCTGGGGCCGGCCGCGGGTGGTTTCGACGGCGCAGGGGCACACGCTGGCCTTCACCGGCCGCTGAACGGGGTTCCTGCGCGATCCTGGGCATGCTAAGAGGCAAAGGAGATCGCGATGGCGCAGGGAGACTTGTCCAACAGCAGCAGTGGCTTCAGTTTGCCGCCGCCCGGCGGTGAGGCCTCGGCCCCCGGCGGGGCGGCCACGACGGCGATGCCGGGCGGCGAGGCGATGCCGCTGCCGCCCCTGGCCGACACCACCTCGCGCGATCTGCTCATCGGCGGCGCGATCCTGCTGGTGCTCTTCGTCGGCTTCTTCTTCGCCAAGAACGGCTACGCCAACGCGCTGGTGGCGCGGCGCGTGCCGCCGGTGAAGGCCAACGCGGCGGGCTGGGGCCTGTTCGTGGCGCTGGCCAGCATCGGCACGGCCGTGGTGCTCAGCGCGGTGAACGCGGCGCGCTTCATGACGCCGCTGATCCTGGTCCCGCTGGGCGCCGTGGCGCTGCTGTCGCTGGGGCTGATGGTGTTCAACGGCCGCAAGTAGCCGGGCCGTGCAACGGGAGGCATGCACATGGCGACGAACGACGGTGGCAATGAAACCGAAATCACGCCCGGCACCGGGCGCCGCGCCGACACCAGCATCGACGTGCGGCCCACGCTGTTCATCGGCGTGGGCGGCACCGGCATGGAGGTGCTGCTGCGGCTGCGCCGGCGCATCCTCAACGCGCTGTGGGGTCCGGCCGGCGCGCGGCTGCGGGTGGAGAGCCTGGCGGAGTTTCCGGTGGCGCAGTTCCTGCACTTCGACCTGGACACCGGCGCCGTCATCGAGCACGGCCGCGCGCAGGCCGACGACCTGCAGTACGAGCTGGTGCGCTTCAGCGACGACGAGAAGGTGGTCGAGCCGCTGGACGTCCAGAAGTACAGCCGCGACGACGACGCGCTGGAGAAGTACCCCAACGTCAAGGAATGGCTGCCGCTGACCCCGCGCAAGATGCGCGAGCTGGGCATCGACCCCGAACGCGGCACGGGCCAGGTGCGCTGCCTCTCGCGGCTGTACTTCTTCGACAAGTACGCCAAGACGCGCGACAAGGTGCGGCTGAAGCTCAAGGAGCTCAAGGCGGGGCTGTCGCACGAGCGCCAGCTCGCGCGGCTGGGGCTCAACATGGAGAGCAGCAAGTTTCGCGTCGTGGTGGTCGCCTCGGTCGCGGGCGGCACGGGCTCGGGGGCCTTTCTCGACATGGGCTGGCTGGTGCGCTGGCTGGCGCGCGCGGAGGTGGGTGCGGCCGACGTGGAGCTGATGCTGCTGCTGCCCACCGGCTACGCCGGCGCCAACAAGGACCGCACCGAGGCCAACAGCTACGCCGCGCTGATGGAGCTGGAATCGGCCATGCGCGGCAACCGTGGCCAGGTCGGGCGCTGGGACCCCTACGACCAGCCCGAGCTGCCGCCCGAGCCCTACAACGAGGTGTACCTGGTGGACACCGGCAACCTGGCGCGCCAGCACACCAAGCACGTGTCGGACGTGCACTTCATGCTGGCCGACGCGCTGTTCGAGGACTTCCTCTCCGGCGACTTCGCGCGGCGCAAGCGCTCGGTGGGCGTGAACCAGGCGCAGCACAAGAACCAGCTCCACGACGCCCGGCTGCCGCACAACCGCTTCGGCGACATGCGGCTGTCGTTCTCGATGCGCTACTCCGCCTTCGGCCAGGCGGTGCTCGACACGCGGCAGGCGGCGCGGCGCGAGCACCAGGCGCACCGGTGGGCCGCGGGCATGCTGCAGGCCTTCTTCGGCGTGGGCGCGACCGACGCCCTCGCGCACCGCGCCACGGACCGCCAGCGCGACGACTTCATGGCGACCCACCTGTCGCTGCGGCCCATGCCCTTCGGCGCCTTCCCGCGATTCTCGGACCCGTCGATCGAGCTCAAGCGCTCCAGCGGCGAGTTCATGGACTACTTCGTGGTCGAGGAGCTGCTGCAGGACCGCCATGGCCCGCTTGTCGCCGGCGTGGAGCAGCGCGTGAACCAGCGCATGGACGAGATCCGCAGCGGCTTCGACCGCAAGGAGTGGCCCACGCAGGTGCGCGACGCCGCGCGGCAGCTCGAGCGCGACGCGGTGCGCGACCAGGATTCCGCCGCCGACACCACCGAGGACCGCGTGGCGCGCCGGCGCCGCGAGCAGCTGCTCAAGATCCAGGCCGCCGTGCGCGACCAGCTCTACGCCTACTTGGACAACAAGGACTACGGCGGCCTGGAGTACGTGCTGTCGCTGGTGGAACAGGTCAAGGACCGGCTCGAAGCGCCGGGCAGCGGGCTCATCGCCGCGCTGCGCACCAACGCCGAGCGCTACCGCGAGATCAAGGAGGCGGTGCGCAGCCGCGAGTTCGAACGGCTGCTCAACAACCTGGAGCAGACTCAGGGCCGGCTCTTCGGCGGCGGCGAGAAACAGGCGGTGGTCGTGATGGACCACCTGCGCGAGGAAATGGCCAACGCCGTGCGCTTCCACCTGCGCGCCAAGGCCGCCGACGAGGCCGCGCTGCTCATGGGCGAGGTGTCGGAATGGCTGGGCCGCAAGGGCGGCGTGGACGCGCAGGGACGCGCCGTCTGGAGCGGCCTCATGGGCGAGCTGCAGGCCGGGCGCGAGGCGGTGGTGGCGATGCTGGCGCAGCTGCGCCGCGCCGACACCATCCTGCAGCGCGACCTGGGGCAGGAGCACGCCACGCTGATCCCGGTGGAGGCCGCCGAGCCCGAGGTGCGCCTGCCCGGCGCGGCGCAGCTGCGCCAGTGGGCGGACGAGGCCTTCAAGGACCTGGGAGGCTCGCAAGTGCTGTTTCCGCTGCTGCAGGACCCGTCACGGCGGCAGGCGCTGCTGTCCAAGGTGCAGCGCATGGCCGAGCGCCAGCTGGTGCGCGCCGGGCTGGAGCACGGCCCGGGCGCCGCGGCCGACCCGCTGGCCGAGGCGCTGGCGGGCATGGACCCGGCCCGGCGCCAGGGCCTGTTCCGCCGGCTGCTGGCCTGCGCGATGCCGTGGGTCGATGCCAACCTCGGTGGCGACGTCACGGTGCGCGCCGACCAGTACAAGTGCTTCCTGGGCGTGGCCGACGCCCAGGCCTTCGAGCGCGCGTACCGCGCCGAGCTCGACACCTGCATGCCGGCCGTGGCGGGCATCACGGCGGCGCAGCTGTCGGTGGTGGAGACCGGCCAGCCCGGCCGTGCCGTGTGCTATTGCGAGCTCTCGGGCCTTCCGATGACGGTGCTGCGCGGGCTCGAAGGCTGGCGCGCGAGCTACCGCAAGGAGGCCGAGCGCATCCCGACGCACGCCCACATCGACCTGACGCAGTTCAGCCACCCCATCGCGCCGAGCACCGAGGAGATCGGCCGGCTGGCGGAGGACTTCAAGCAGTTCCTGCTGGCCGTGATGCTGGGCGTGCTCACGCGCTCGGCGCAGCGCATCGTGCCGCCGGGTCAGTACCAGTTCGCGGTGGCGCGCGGCGACCTGCGGCGCATCGGCAACGAGCGGGCGATCCGCCAGAACGGGCTGCCGCCGGCCTACCGGGAGGCCATCGTCGCGCGCGTGCAGGAGTACCTGGCCGAAGCCGATGCCGTGTTGATCGCCGCCCTGGCCACGCTGTGCGACTACACCGAGAGCGCGGTCTACACGCCCAGGCTCGTGGCCGACGCCACCGGCGTCGAGCAGGTGCGCAAGGGCTTCGCCAGCGCGATCGCGGCCGAGCTGAAGCTCGATCTGCGCGAGCGCGCGCGCCGCAAGGGCCTGGCCGAGCGCGAGTTCGAGCCCCTGGCGCACGCGCTGCAGGCCCGGCTGAAGGACTGGACGCTGCCGGTGCCCGACTCCGACGCCGACGCCTTCGAGTGGGAGGTGCGCGCGCCCGATCCGGGCGGCGAGCCGCGCCTGAAGCACGTGCTGCGCCCGGAGATGCTGCAGCCCGGCGTGCTGGCCGCGCTGGTGCAGCCTGCCGCCGCGGCGCCCGTGGCCGGGGTCGTGGCGGCGGTGGGCTTCGGCGCGGTGCCGCCGCCCCTGCCGGCCATGCCGCCACCGCTGCCGAGCGGGCCGCCCCCGCTGCTGCCGCAGCACCAGTACTACCTGGGCGTCAACGGCCAGCAGTACGGTCCCTTCGGCACGGCACAGGTGGTCCAGATGCTGCAGGCCGGGCAGGTGGCCGCCACGGGCACCAAGGTCTGGCGACAGGGGCTGCCGGCCTGGGTGGAGCTGGCGCAGCTGCCGGAGCTGGCGGCCCTGCTGCCGAGCGGCGGCGCGACGCAGCCGCCGTCGATGCCCCCGCCGCTGAGCTGAGCCGCCGTGCGCCGCAACGAGTCCGAGCGGTCCTGTACCCATTGCGCGGAGCGGCTGTTCAGCGCGGTGGCCTTCTGTCCGTACTGCGGCGCGGCCACCGCGGACGCGGCCGGCAGCGCAGCCACTACCGCTACCGCTACCGCCGCGGCACCGCCGGGAGGGCGCACCCTGGACGCACCGGAGCGCCAGCCGAGCCCTGTCCCCGACGCGCCGGACACCGGGACGAGCCCGCCTGCGGCTGTGCCGCCCTCGGTACCGTCGCCTGCGCCGCAGGCCCCGGCCGCTGGTGTGCCGGTGCCGCCACCCGCGCCGGTTTCCGCTTCAGCGCCGTCCGCCGACGCCACCAAGGCCGCTGCGGCGTCCGCGGTGCCGGCACCGGCCATCCCGCCAGGCACGGCCGCCAAGGGGGACACGGCGAATACGGCGCCACCGTCCCTGCCGCCGGCGCCCACGCGACAGGTGCGCCGCACCGGGCGCACGCCGTGGGTGCTGCTGGCGCTGGCCGGGCTGGGCCTGGCCGGTTACTGGCAGTTCCGCAGCGTGGACGACGGGCCGTGCCGGCAGGCGCTGGGCGCGTCGGCACGGGCATTGGCACAGGGCGACGCAGCCGGGGGACGCAGCCAGGCCGTGCTGGCGCTGGGGTCCTGCAAGGGCGATGACGCGGCCAGGGCGCGTGTGTTGCAGGGCCAGGCTGACCAGGCGCTGGCGGTGCAGGTCGCGTGCGAGCGCGCGCTGCAGGGCGTGGCTTCGCAGCTGGACACGCAGCGGCTGCTCAGCGCCCGCAAGCAGCTCGACGGCCTGGATGCGCGCTGCACTCGCTCCGACGGCGCCGCAGTCCTGCGACAGCGCCTGGAGCAGGCGCAGCGTGCGGCCGACGCCAGCGCGGACAGCGTGCGCAAGCAACTGGTGCTGGGCGACACGCGCGGGGCGCAGGCGAGCCTCGACCGGCTGCAAGGCCAGAACCGCGAACACGCCGAGCTGCCGGCCCTGCGGGCCGAGGTGCGCGCGGCCATTGCCGCGCAAAAGCCCGCGCCGGCGCCTCGCCAGGTCGTGCAGCCGCCGCCCAGTTCCGTGCCCGGGCCGCCGTTGCTGGCACAGGACTTCCTGCGCCAGGCCGAGCGCGCACTGGCGCAGTCCCGCTTCGACGCGGCGCGCACCTACGTGGACAGCGCGCTGCGCATCGACCCGTCCAATGCGCAGGCGGGCAGTCTGCTGCGCCGCATCCAGGAGCGCGAGCTGCAGGTGCTGCGCGAGGAGACCACCATCCGCTGAGCCTCACCGTGGCCGGTTGCCGCCCGGCGATGCTTTCCGTCAGCCTCCATCGCATCAGGAGCTTCGTTCCATATGACAAGCCTTCGAGTCGTTCAGCAGGCGCTCACCGGCGCCGTCGTCGCATCGCTACTGGCGGGATGCGCGTCACCCGCGGGCGGTCCCGGTTGGGGCCAGGGCGGGAGCGAGGATCCCTGCAGCGTCGGCACCGGCGCCGTGGCCGGCGCCGCCGTCGGTGCGCTCATCGGTGCCATGGCCGGCGACCGCCGGACGGCTGCGAAAGGCGCGGTGATCGGCGGCGCGGCCGGCGCGCTGCTGTGCGTGGCGGTCAACGTCCAATCGCGCCAGACCAAGCCCGCCGCGCAGGTGGACCGCGAGTACGAGCGCACGCGGGGCCGCCTGCCCGAGCAGCCGCAGCTGGTGTCCTACACGCCCGCGGTGTCGCCGCCGGTGGTGCAGCGCGGGCGGCCGGTGCGGGTGAATTCCACGCTGGAGCTGGTCAACGGCAGCGTGCAACCGGTGAACGCGGTGCGGGAGGAAATCGTGGTCTTCAGCCAGGACGGCCAGCCGATCAAGAGTGGCGGCAAGCCGTTCACGGCCGCGTCCGCCGGCCGCTTCGAGAACAGCTTCGAAGTGACGCTGCCGCAGAGCGCCCCGCAAGGCGTGTATGCGATGAAGACCAACGTCTTCGTCAACGACCGGTTGGCGGCCACCCGCGACCTGCAGACACGGCTGGTGTGGGACGGGCGCGAGGCGGTGGTGGTGGCGGGCGCGCACTGAGCCAGGGTGCGGTCCGGTACGGCGCTCAAGCCACTTGCAGTCCCTGCTCCGCGGCCCAGGCGCACAGGGCCTCCTTGGTTTCGCGGGCTTCGAAGTCGTACCAGGCTTCGAGCTGGCCGCGCTGCAGCAGCAACTCCTTGAAGCGGGCGTAGGCGCCGTGCTCGGTGAAGTAGTCGTGCACGGTTTCGTGGTCCTCGGGCAGGAAGCGCTCGGTGAACAGGAAGGCCAGGCGGTTGCCAAGGCTCAGGTCCTGCCGGGTCGGCACGGGCAGGTAGCGGCTGCGGTCATCCAGGTCCGGCGGCAGCACGTCGTCGTGGGCCTCGGACCGGTACACGACCGTCCCGCTGTCCAGCGCGATGAAGGCGGCCTGCTCGAAGGGACCGAAGGGGACGGTGGCGCTGGCGAACTCGAAGGCGTCGCTGAGGTCGGCGTACTGGATTGGGGTGGGCATGGTGGAGGGCAGGGGTTGTGGGCGCACCGACGCCTGGAAAGGGTGGGTCCTGCATGCCCACCAGGCTCGACGCGGGCTTGAGCCACCATTGTCGGCCGTGACCCAGCGCAATACGGCGGGCGGGCAGGCGGTATCCAATGACGGTTCGATCAATGTCAATGTCCATCGCCGCAACGGGCGTGTTGCCTCGTGCAGCCCGCGGCTTGGGACCCGGCCTGGAGCGCTGTCAATGGCCAAGAAATTCCCTATCCATCCCGCCAACCCTCACCGCGTGTGCTGGGGCTGCGACCAGTACTGCGCGGCCGACTCGATGGCCTGCGGCAACGGCTCGGTGCGAACGCAGCATCCGGCGGAGCTGTTCGGCGAGGACTGGGCTGAGTGGGGCCTGGATGCGCCCGCCGAGCCCGCATCCGGCACGCAAGCCGGGCCGTCGGCGGGCTTCAGCGGCGCCTGAGCGCCGACAGCAGCCAGGGCGGACGGCGCGGGCGGCTCAGGCATCGAACCGGCACGCCTCTTCCCCGTGCGGAGCGGCCCGGAACGCCGGCAGCTCCTCGGCATGCGCGGACAGCGCTGCCAGCGCGGGGTGCTGCTCCGGCGCCACCAGGCCCGGCAGGGCGCGCTGGGTGAAGTGCCAGAACACGGCGGTGCTGAGCGCCGGCTGCGCCAGCGTGTCGCCCTCGGTGACGGGCGGGCGCTGCGCGAATTCGGCCTCCAGCGCGGCGTAGGCCGCGCGCACCTGATCCTCGATGCGCCCGGCCCAGGGCGCGTGCTGCTTCTCGGCCGGGCGCAGGTTGCGTTCGTAGAACAGCGCCACGCTCTTGTCGCCGGCCGCCAACGCCAGCCCCAGCAGGTGCAGCGCCTGCTGGTAGGCCAGCGGGTCGGCGGGCATGAGGCTGCGCGGACGCGCCAGGCGCTCGGCGTAGTCCAGGATCAGCGTGGAGTCGGCGAGCACGATGCCGTCCTCGCTCACCAGCGTGGGCACGCGCACCACGGGGTTGATCCGCCTGAACGGCTCCATGTGCCTGAACACCGACAGCGGCTGATGCTCGAAGCGCAGCCCCAGCATCTGCAGCGACACCGCCACGCGGCGGACGTAGGGCGAGTCGAGCATGCCCACGAGTTTCATCAGCATGGGGTTCCTCCCGGCGGGTTGATGGATGGGTTCGGCCCCGGCTGCTTCAGTGCGCCGGGGTGCCGACGGCCCGGGCCTGGTACAGCGGCATCACCTTGGGCACCGCCGCTTCCAGCGCGGCGATGCGGTTGCTGCTGTTGGGGTGGGTGCTGAAGAATTGCACCGGCTCCTGGCCGCCGGCGAGGCGCTGCATCTTGCGCCAGACGTTCGGGGCTGCGCGCGGGTCGTAGCCGGCGCGGGCCATGAGCTCCACGCCCATCACGTCGGCTTCGAGCTCCATGTCGCGCGAGAAGGGCAGGTGCAGGAAGAACTGCGCCCCCACCGCGGCCAGTGCGCCGGCGGCGCTGGAATTGCTGGAGGCCGCGATGCCCTGCACCACGGCGCCCGAGAGCGCCTGCTGCGACACCTGCTCGCGCGAGTGCTCGCGCAGCGCGTGGGCAATCTCGTGGCCCATCACGGCGGCGAGCTCGTCGTCGCTGAGGTCGAGCTTGCGCACGATGCCGGTGTAGACGCCGATCTTCCCGCCCGGCGCGCAGAACGCGTTGACCTCCTCGGCGTCGAAGACGTTGATCTCCCAGGCCCACTGCGCGGCGTCGGGCCGGAACACCGGCACCTCCTTGATGAGCCGGAAACCGATGTCGCGCACGCGCTTGGTGATGACGGGATCGTTGTTGAGTTTCCCTTTGCTGCTGGCCGCCGAGGAGAGCTGGTTGAAGCCCTTGGCCGCCTCGGCATTGACGGTGGCGGCGGGGACCATGAGCAACTGCTGGCGCTGGATGCCCACGGCGCCGGGTGCCGTGCTGGTGGCGCAGGCGGCCAGCAGCGCCGCCGTGCCCAGCGCGGCGAGGAGGTGCCGGGTGCGGGTGAGTGGATGTAGTGCCATGGCGTAGGACCTTGATCGGTGCGGATCAGAGATCAGCTTGCGGAAGGGTTGCATTGTCGACAACGGGCCTGGCTCCACAGCGGTGCACTTGCGAACGGCCCTGCTCAGGTTGGCCTGCCCGGTCCGCGCGACACACGAGGCGCAAGCAGTGCCGGGCGCGCGTGGGCGCCGGCATGGAACGGGGAATCCCTTCGCGGCGCTGAGAGCGGTTACAAACTAATAAGCTTTGATCCTTCAATGCCGTTTCCGAAAGCCGATAAAGCATTGAAACAGCGCGCGAGGAAAAAAGGCTCCATTTCATGAATTGGGGCCGCTGGCCCTTGCCGTCCATCGAATCATCACGGCTTCGCGTATTTCAAGCCAGGGCCGTCCTTGCCACGGCCGTGCCAGGAATCCATGTCGGGCTTTCCGTCCATTTCAATACTGGGCATTGGGTATGCATGTTTTTTCTGCCTTGGACACGGATTCCGATAATGGCAACAGCAAATTCTGGAAGGAAGGGTTCGAGGCGGGAAAAGCTTTGAACAGCCGTTGTCCCTACCGGGCGGGATCGCCACAGGCCCGGGATTGGCTGGAGGGCTGGGCCGCTGGAATCCACGAGCCTGGCGAGTGTGTCCAGGCCCGCGAGGAACATGAGAATCCGCCGGCGGGGCGCTGGCGGGCGTGGTTCAGGAGTTTGTTGGGGCGCTGAGGGAGCGGGCTCAGGCCTTGCCTTTTGCTTTTTCCCTCTTGCGTCAAACCGGCTCGCACACGGCACCGATAAATGCGGTGCCACTGCCGTGGCTGAGAGCCATGCAAACAGTGCAAGGGCCCGGAAGACGCGCAGGGCAAGGCCTGGCCCCGAACTTCACAACACGTGCGTCACCAGCTTGAAATCCGGGTCCTCGTCAAAGGCCTTGACGGTGAACCCCAGGCTGCGCATGAGTTTCAGCATGTTCGGGTTATTGGCCAGGACCAAGCCGTCGATTTCGGTCAAACCCTTGTCGCGCGCGACTTCCATGATGCTTTCCATCAAGCGTGAGCCGATGCCCTTGCCCGCGAAATCGTCCGCCACCAGCAGCGAGAACTCGCAGCTGGACTGGTCCGGGTTGGTGATGTAGCGCGACACGCCGATGACGCGCTCGGTTTCCACCATGTCGCCTTCGGTATTGGCGTTGCGCTGCTTCACCACCGCCACCAGCGCCATTTCGCGGTCGTAATCGATCATGGTCAGCCGCGCCAGCATCGAGGGCGGCAATTCCGTCATCGACGAGACGAAGCGGAAATACCGGCTCTCGGCCGAGACGCAGTGCACCAGGTCCTGGAGTTTCTGCGCGTCGTCCGGGCGGATCGGGCGCACCAGGTATTCGCCGCCGCCGCGCAGCGGCCACAGCTGCTCGTAGCGCGCCGGGTAGGGCGAAATGCATAGGTGCGGATAGTCGCTGCCGCGACCGCCCGCGGACGGCGTGGGCGCGTTGTCGATCACGATGCGCGCGTCCACCGCCACCGCGCCGCTGGCGTCCACGATGATCGGGTTGATGTCCATCTCGCGCAGCTGCGGCAGCGCGCACACCATCTCCGACACCCGCAGCAGCACCTGCTCCAGCGCGTCGAAGTCCACCGGCTCGGCACCGTGCCACTCGCCCAGCGTCTCGGCCACGCGCGAGCGCTCGATCAGCCGCCGCGCCAGGAAGCGGTTGAGCGGCGGCAGCTCCATCGCCCGGTCGTTGATCAGCTCCACCATCGTGCCGCCGCCGCCGAAGACGATCACGCGGCCGAAGGGCTCGTCCGTCATCAGCCCGACGTGGATCTCGCGCCCGCGCCGCGCGCGCGCCATGCGCTGCACCGTCACGCCGTTGATGCGCGCATCGGGCTCCATGCGGCGCACGCGCTCGACCATGTCGTTGTAGGTGTCGCGCGCCGCGGTGGCGGTCATGATGCCCAGCGCCACGCCGTGCACGTCGGACTTGTGCGTGATGTCCGGCGAGTCGATCTTCAGCGCCACCGGGAAGCCCATCTGCGTGGCGATCATCATCGCCTCGTGCGCGCTGCGCGCCAGCACCGTCTCGGTCACGCCGATGTGGAAGGCCGACAGCAGCGTCTTGCTCTCCATCTCGGTGAGCACCTTGCGCCGCTCGGCCAGCACGCTCTCGATCACCAGCCGCGCGCCCTCGATGTCGGGCTTGGCCAGCGAGGACAGCGGCGCCGGCGTCTGCTGCAGCAGCATCTGGTTCTGATAGAAGCTGGCGATGTTGCCGAACGCGCCCACCGCCGCCTCGGGCGTGCGGAAGCTGGGAATGCCCACCGTGCCCAGCAGCTCGCGCGCCTGGACCACCGAGGCATCGCCCATCCAGCACGCCAGCAGCGGCTTGGCCATCTGGCGCTTGATGTCCACCAGCGCCTTGGCGATGTCCTCGGGGTTGGTGCCCGCCTTGGGCGAGAAGATGGCGAGCACGCCGTCGATCTCGCGGTCCTTGTCCGCGGCCTGGATCGCGGCGCGGAAATGCGCCGGGCTGGCGTGCTCGCCCAGGTCGATCAGGTCCGACAGCGAGGCGTGGGGCAGCAGCTGCGGCGCCAGCGCCGACTTGCTGGCGTTGGACAGGCGGCCGAGCATCAGCCCGATCTCGCCGATCCAGTCCGCCGCCAGCACGCCGGGGCCGCCGCCGTTGGTGACGACGGCCAGGCGCTTGCCCACCGGGCGGTAGCGCGAGGCCAGGCACTTGGCCGCCGAGAACAGCTCCACGAAGGAGCGAACCCGAACCGCGCCGGCGCGGCGCAGCGCGGCGTCGAACACTTCGTCGCTGCCGACGATGGAGCTGCTGTGCGTCTGCGCCGCCAGGTTGCCCGCGAGCTTGCGCCCGGACTTGAGCACCACCACCGGCTTGGCATTGGCCGCCGTGCGCAGCGCGCTCATGAAGCGGCGCGCGTCCGAGATGCCCTCCAGGTACACCACGATGGAGTGGGTCTGCGCGTCGTTGGCCAGGAAGTCCAGCACGTCGGCGATGCCCAGCGAGGTGTGCGGGCCCAGCGAGACGACGGTGGAGAAGCCCACGCCGTTGCGGTCGGCCCAGTCCAGCATCGAGGCCGTCAGCGAGCCCGACTGCGACACCAGCGCCAGCGGGCCCGGGCGCGCCGGCATGCCCAGCGCACTGGCGTTGAGCTTGTGGTGCGGGCGCAGGAAACCCAGGCAGTTGGGGCCCAGCAGCTGGATGCGCTCGCGCCGCGCGATGCGGTGCAGCTCGGACGCCGCCGCGGCGTCCAGCCCCCCGGTGAGCACCATCGCCGCGCGGCAGCGCATGCGACCGGCCACTTCCAGCGCCGCCGCCACGTCCGGGCCCTGCAGCGCGATCAGCGCCAGGTCAGCCCGCGCCTGCGCCAGGTCCGCCAGCGTCGCGCTGCCGCGGATGTCCACGAACTTGAGATCGCCCTTGAAGGGCTCGGCCGTCAGCGCGGCGTGCACCGTGCGGGCGTGGTCGGTCCAGGTGTCCGGCGCCTCGGGGTCGCCGACGAAGGCGATGATCGAGCGCGGGGCGAAGAGCGGGGTGAGGTAGTGCTTGTCCATGAGCTTTGATGGGCCGGGCAGGCGGGATCGGGCCCGGCCCTGTTCCTCTTAATCGGCGCCGATGAGCACCTTCACGTGTGCGGTGGCGCTGCGCGCCAGGGGGCTGAGCACGTAGCCGCCCTCCAGGCAGGAGACGATGCGGCCCTGGCAGTGGCGCTGGGCCACGGCCACGAGCTGCTGCGTCACCCATTCGTAGTCGGCCTCGACCAGGGCCAGGTTGCCCATGTCGTCCTCGCGGTGCGCGTCGAAGCCGGCGGAGATGTAGATGAGCTGGGGCCTGAAGGCGTCCAGCGCCGGAATCCAGTGCTGCGTCACCGCCTCGCGGAACTCCTTGCCGCCCGAGCGCGTGGGCAGCCCGACGTTGACCATGGTGGTGGTGTGGCCCGTCTCCTCGGGGAAGGGATAGAGGCCGCGCTCGAAGATCGAGCACATCAGCACCCGGTCGTCGTCCTTGAAGATGTTCTCGCTGCCGTTGCCGTGGTGCACGTCGAAGTCGATCAGCGCCACGCGTTCCAGTCCGCGCACGTCCAGCGCGTGTCGGATGCCCACGGCCACGTTGTTGAAGAAGCAGAAGCCCATGGCCGCGTCGTGCTCGGCGTGGTGGCCGGGCGGGCGCACCGCGCAGAAGGCCGAGCTCACCTTGCTGTCCAGCACCAGGTCGGTCGCGTGCACCGCCGCCCCGGCGGCACGGCGCGCGGCCTGCAGCGTGAACGGGTTCATGTTGGTGTCCGGATCGACGTGGTGGTAGCCCTCGGCGGGTGCGTTGTCCACGATCCTGCGCACGTGCAGCGCCGAGTGCGCGCGGCACAGCTGCTCGTCGGTGGCCAGCGGTGCGTCATACGGAACCATGTAGTCCAGCAGCCCCTTGATGAGCAGCTGGTCCTGGATGGCGCCCAGGCGTTCCGGGCATTCGGGGTGGCCAGGTCCCATTTCGTGGCGAACGCAGTCGGGGTGGGTGATGTAAGCGGCGAGCAACGAAGTCTCCTGTAAGCCGGCTTTAGGAAGCCGTGATTTGTTGGCGTTAACCCTAGTTTGCGCTTGCAACCTGTGCACGCACCTGACAAGTCTCAAGCCGCAAAGCGCCTCGGGAAGCGGGTGGAGGGGGTTCACGCCGCGGCATGACCGGGCGGGAACATTCGCCGGAAGCCGCCATGCGCACGCTGGCCCGCCACGCGTCCCATGCCGCGGGAAGGCGGCTTGCCCCGGGCGCGGATACTGGCTCGCCCTTGAGCTTCCATATACCCCACGGCCGTGACCCTGAAACTCAGCCCCGACGAGGTCGAGCGCCTTGCGCGCGAATATCCCGAGCCTTGCGCCGAATGCGCGCCGCTGGCTTTCCGTGGCTGGGAGTCCTTTCCCGGCGACAAGAGCGACGCGGCGCTGGAGAAGGTGGGCGCGCTGTGGCTCGCGGGCGAGGAGGACGAGCCCACGCTGGCCGAGCATCACCCTGGAGGTACGAACTATTGGTCGCCGGATGCGCCCATCGCGCTGGCGTATTTCCCGGCCAACCGCAGCGAGGTCTGGCGCTGCCGGCACTGCGGCCACGGCTTCCTGCGCTACACGGAGTACGGCGGCTACTACGAGGACCGCCGCATCCGCTCGCTGCAGCCCGGGCTGATCGTGAGGTGATCCGCCCCGGGCGCACGGCCGTCCCGAGGATGGACGGCGTGCCATGCCAACTTTTCGTTGGCACTGAAATGAAAACCCGTTCGGGCTTCCGAGCTCGTCGAAGGGCTCAGGGCGAACGGGTGGGCTTCACGCTCGAAGCGTGACTGAAGTCAGACCACGCCCTGGGCCAGCATGGCGTCGGCGACCTTGACGAAGCCGGCGATGTTGGCGCCGTCCACGTAGTTCACCGAGCCGTCGGCGCGCGTGCCGTGGCGCACGCAGTTGGCGTGGATGTCCTTCATGATCGAGTGCAGCCGCTCGTCCACTTCGGCCGGCAGCCACGCCAGGCGCTGCGAGTTCTGCGTCATCTCCAGGCCCGAGGTGGCCACGCCGCCGGCGTTGCTGGCCTTGCCCGGCGCGTACAGCGTGCGCGCGGCCAGGAAGACGTCCACCGCCTCCAGCGTCGAGGGCATGTTGGCGCCTTCGGCCACGCACACCACGCCGTTGCTCACCAGCTGCTGCGCATCCTTGGCGTCGAGCTCGTTCTGCGTGGCACAGGGCAGCGCCACGTCCACCGGCACGTGCCAGGGCCGGCGGCCGGCTTCGAAGTGCAGCCCGTGCTTGGCGGCGAAGGCCGAGAGGCGGCCGCGCTGCACGTTCTTCCACTCCATCACGCTGGCCAGCTGCTCGGCGCGCAGGCCCTCGTTCACCACCAGCGTGCCTTCGGAGTCGGAGAGCGTGACGACGCGCGCGCCCAGCTCCAGCGCCTTCTCGGCCGCGAACTGCGCCACGTTGCCCGAGCCGGAGATCGACACCCGCAGGCCGTCGAAGTCGCGGTGCTGGCGGCGCAGCATTTCCTGGGCGAAGTAGACCGTGCCGTAGCCGGTGGCCTCGGGGCGCATGGCGCTGCCGCCGTAGGCCATGCCCTTGCCGGTGAACACGCACGAGGCGTCGTTGCTCAGCCGCTTCATCATCCCGGCCATGTAGCCGACCTCGCGCGCGCCCACGCCGATGTCGCCCGCGGGCACGTCGGTGTCAGGGCCGATGTGGCGGAACAGCTCGAAGATCAGCGCCTGGCAGAAGCGCATGACCTCGCCGTCGCTCTTGCCCTTGGGGTCGAAGTCCGAGCCGCCCTTGCCGCCGCCCATGGGCAGCGTGGTCAGCGCGTTCTTGAAGGTCTGCTCGAAGCCCAGGAACTTCAGGATCGACAGGTTCACCGACGGGTGAAAGCGCATGCCGCCCTTGTACGGGCCGATGGCGTTGCTGTGCTGCACGCGCCAGGCGCGGTTGACCTGCACCTCGCCCTTGTCGTCCACCCACGACACGCGGAACTGGATGGCGCGGTCGGGTTCGACCAGGCGCTCCAGCAGCGCCTGGCTGGCGTACTGCGGATGCTTCTCGATGAACGGCCACAGGCTCGTCAAGACTTCCTTGACCGCTTGCAGGAACTCGGGCTGATGGGGATCGCGTGCCTTCACGGCACCCAGGAAGTCGGAAAGAGTCGGAAATTTCAACAGCGTCTCCGCGGAGGGGGAACAAACAACGCATCCAGTGTGCGCGTTGCTGGTGCGGTCAAGCACCTGGCTGGGGCATTTTAGTGAGCGATACATCACGCTCTTTTCCGGCAGGCACCGTCGAAGTGCCAAATCCTGGACGGGTCTGCGTCGATGCACTGGCGTAGTGCATTGACGACCGAGGGCTGGGTGCGGGGCGTTCAGCGCTGCCCGAAACGGTTGTTCGTGAACAGGTCCTTGAACTCGTGCGGCTGGCAGCGCCAGTACTGCGGCGGAGCGAAGACCTGGGCGCCCAGCGCCGCCGCGGCGTGCCAGGGCCAGCGCGGGTCGTAGATCATGGCGCGGGCCAGTGACACGGCGTCGGCCTCGCCCTCGGCGATGATGGCCTGGGCTTGGTGCGGCTCCGTGATCAGGCCCACGGCCAGGGTCGGCAGTCCCACGTCGGCCTTCACGCGCTGCGCGTAGGGCACCTGGTAGCCGGGGCCGATGCGGATGGCCTGGGCCGGCGACAGCCCGCCGGTGGTGACGTGGATCGCCGCGCAGCCGCGCGCCTTGAGCGCCTGCGACAGCGCCACCGTGCCCTCGATGTCCCAGCCGCCCGGCACCCAGTCGGTGGCGGAGATGCGCGCCCACACCGGCCGCTCGGCCGGGAAGGCCTCGCGCACGGCGTCGAACACCTCCAGCGGCAGCCGCATGCGGTTCTCCAGGCTGCCGCCGTAGGCGTCGCCGCGTTGGTTGGCCAGGGGCGAGAGGAACTGGTGCAGCAGGTAGCCGTGGGCGAAGTGCAGCTCGATGCCGTCCAGCCCCAGCCGCGCCGCGCGCCGGGCGGCGGCCACGAAGTCTTCGCGCACCTTGCGAATGCCCTCGGCGTCCAGAGCCTCCGGCGGGTCCTCGTCGGCGCCGTGCGGCACGGGCGAGGGCGCCACTGTCTTCCAGCCCAGGGGCTCGCCGGGCCGGATCTGTGCGCCGCCCTCCCAGGGCGCTCGCGAGGAGCCCTTGCGTCCGGCGTGCGCGAGCTGGATCGCGATGGGCATGGGCGAGTGCGCCCGCACCGCCTGCAGCACCCGCGCGAGGCCGGCCTCGTTGTCGTCGCTGTAGAGGCCGAGGTCGAAGGGCGAGATGCGCCCCTCGGGCGACACCGCCGTGGCCTCCAGGATCAGCAGCCCGGCGCCGGAGAGCGCCAGGTTGCCGACGTGGATCAGGTGCCAGTCGCCCGGCGTGCCTTCCCGGGCGGAGTACTGGCACATCGGCGCGATGACGATGCGGTTGGACAGGCGCATCGCGCCGAGGGACAGGGGCTCGAACAGGGTGCTCATGGTGGGGATCCGGCGGGCAGTGGCGGGAAGCGCGGCGGTGCAAGCCTTGAGCCCAGGCTCCTTCGGCAGGACCCGGGACGGTACCGGGCAGCGCCGGGCTGGCCGGTGTTGCGTGCCTGCCATGGGCCGGCGCTGCGTGGCCGGAGCCCCGGGGCGCCCTCGCGATAATTCCGCCCTCCAAAACATGGGAGTCGGGGATGGAGCTGGCGATGCTGTTGGCGGGCTTGATCGCCGGCGCCCTGGGGGCATGGCTGCTGATGCGCTCGCGCCAGCACACCGCGGTGGAACTGGCGCTGGCGCATGCCCGGGCGGAGGCCCAGGCGCAGCTCACCACGCTCACCGCCCGCGCCGAGCATGCCGAGGGTACGCAGCGCCAGCAGGGCGAGGAGTTGCGGCTGCTGCGCGGCCGCGCCGAGGCGCTGCAGGGCGTGCTCGACCAGCTCCGCGGTGAAGCCGCGCGACTGCGCGAGCGGGCCGCGCGCGTGGAGCGTCTGGAGTCGGAGCTGCAGGACCTGCGCCTGCAGCTCCAGGACGAACAGGACACCCGCCAGCGCCTGGCCGCCGCCGAGGCCGAGCAGGCGCAGCGCGCGCTGCAGCTCGATGCGCAGCTCCAGGAGAGTAAGGCCGCGCACGAGCGCGCCGACGCCGAGGCGCGCCGCAACGCCGCCGAGGCGCGCGGCCTGGCCGAGCAGCTCGACGCCGAGCGCCGCGGTGCGGCCGAGAAGCTGGCGCTGCTCACTTCCGCGCGCGAGGCGCTGACGGACCAGTTCAAGGCGCTGGCGGCCGACATCCTGGAAGAGAAATCCAGGCGCTTCGCCGAGCAGAACCAGGCGAGCCTCGGCCAGCTGCTGGACCCGCTGCGCACGCGGCTGGCGGAGTTCCAGCGCAAGGTGGAGGAGGTCTACGTCACCGAGGGCAAGGAGCGGTCGGCGCTGGCGCAGCAGGTGCGCCAGCTCGCGGAGCTGAACCAGGTGCTCAGCGAGGAGGCGAAAAACCTCACTTCCGCCCTCAAGGGCTCGGCCAAGAGCCAGGGCAACTGGGGCGAGTTGATCCTGGAGCGTGTGCTGGAGGCCGCCGGGCTGCGCAAGGGGCACGAGTACGTGACGCAGGACAGCCGGCTCGGCGCCGACGGCCAGCGCCTGCAGCCCGACGTGGTGATCCACCTGCCCGAGGAGCGGCGGCTGGTGGTGGACGCCAAGGTGTCGCTGCTCGCCTACGAGCGTTACGCCAACGCCGAGGGCGAGGCCGCGCGCTCGGGGGCCTTGCGCCAGCACCTGGACTCGGTGCGCGCGCACCTGCGTGGCCTCTCGGACAAGCACTACCAGCAGCTCTACGGGCTGCAGTCGCTGGACTTCGTGCTGATGTTCATGCCGGTGGAGCCGGCCTTCATGCTGGCCGTGACGCACGACGGCGAGCTGTTCATGGACGCGTGGCGGCGCAACGTGCTGCTGGTGAGCCCGTCCACGCTGCTGTTCGTGCTGCGCACGGTGTCGCACCTGTGGCGCCAGGAGGCGCAGAACCGCAACGCGCAGGAGATCGCGCGGCGCGGCGCCGAGCTCTACGACCGGCTGTGCGGCTTCGCCACGGAGCTCAAGCGCGCGGGCGAGGCGCTGCGCGCGGCGCAGCGCTGCTTCGACGACGCGGAGAAGAAGCTCGCTTCCGGGCGCGGCAACGTCATCCGCCAGGCCGAGATGCTCAAGGAGCTGGGCATCAAGCCCGCGCGGCAATTGCCGCAGCACCTGACGGAACGGGCCGAGGCGGACGAGGCGGCGGGGACGGCGCTGGCGCGCGCGGTGGCGGCGATCGAGGCAGGAGCGGTGGGGCCGGAGGGCGTCAGCGAAGGATGAGGTTGCTGGCTCCCCGCCTGCGCGCAGCGCTGTCCGGGGAACGCGAGGTTCTTGCCGCAGCCAAGAGCTGACGCGCCGCGTCCTCTGCTCCGTGCCGGGCATGGCCTGGAGCGGCCTGGGTGTCGGCAGCGTGCATGGGAGGTGGCGAGCCGTTTGCCTGCTCCCGGCTCCGGCGACTCGTTTCGCCTCCAACCCCAAGGGCGAGGGCTGCATCCAATGCCAGTCGTGAAGGTCGGTTTCTCCCGGGTCCTGCGGCCGTGTCGGTAACGCATGCCGCCGGCTCGTCCACGCCCGGCGACGGCGCCCTGGACGCCGACCTGATCCTCGTCGGCGGCGGGCTGGCCAACGGCCTGATCGCCTGGCGCCTGGCCGCCGAGCGCCCGGCGCTGCGGCTGCTGATGCTGGAGGCCGGGCCCACGCTGGGCGGCAACCACACCTGGTCCTTCCATCCCACGGACCTGAGCGAGGCGCAGCGCGCCTGGCTCGCGCCGCTGGTGGCGCACCGCTGGTCCGGCCACGAGGTGCGCTTCCCGCAGCGCCGGCGGTGCCTGCAGGGCGGCTACGCCAGCCTCACCTCCGAGCGCTTCCACGCGCTGCTGTCCACGCTGCTGGGGCCGCGCGCGCGTACCGGCATGGCGGTGCAGGACATCGCGCCCACGCAGGTGCGCCTGGCCGACGGCCGCGTGCTGCGGGCGAGGGCGGTGATCGACGGCCGCGGCCTGCGCCGCAGCGCCCACCTGGCGCTGGGCCACCAGAAATTCCTCGGCCAGGAACTGCGGCTGGAAGCCCCGCACGGCCTGGACACGCCGCTGCTGATGGATGCCACCGTGGACCAGATCGACGGCTACCGCTTCGTCTACGTGTTGCCCTTCAGCGACTACACGCTGCTGGTGGAGGACACCTACTACGCCGATGCCGGCGAGCTCGACGCCGAGGCGCTGCGCCGGCGCATCGCGCAGTACGCCGCCGCGCGCGGCTGGCGCGTGCGCCATGTGCTGCGCGAGGAGCAGGGCGTGCTGCCCATCGTGCTCTCCGGCGATGTCGAGGGCTTCTGGCGCGAGGCCGGCGGCGTGCCGGCCTCGGGCCTGTCGGCCGGGCTGTTCCATCCCACCACGGGCTATTCCCTGCCCGATGCCGTGGCGCTGGCGGAGCTGGTGGCGGCGCAGCCTGATCTCTCCGCGACCGCGCTGTTCGAGGCCATCCGCCGCCACGCCGTCGAGCGCTGGGAGGCGCGGGGCTTCTTCAGGCTGCTCAACCGGATGCTGTTCCGATCCGCTCCACCCCACCTGCGCTGGAAGGTCATGCAACGCTTCTACGGACTGCCCGAGGGGCTGATCGCCCGCTTCTACGCCGCGCGGCTGGGGCCGCTGGACAAGCTGCGCATCGTCTCGGGCAAGCCGCCGGTGCCGCTGGGGGCGGCCGTGCGCGCGGTGCTGGACCGGCCGCCCTCGCACGCGGAGGCCCCTCGATGAGCGCGGAGCGCCGCGCCGTCGTCATCGGTGCCGGCTTCGGCGGCATCGCGCTGGCGATCCGGCTGCAGTCCGCCGGCATCGCCACCACGCTGGTGGAGGCGCGCGACAAGCCCGGCGGCCGCGCCTACGTGTACGAGGACCAGGGTTTCACTTTCGACGCCGGGCCGACCGTCATCACCGATCCCAGCGCGCTGGAAGAGCTTTTCGCGCTCAGCGGGCGGCGCTTGAGCGACTACGTGGAGCTGCTGCCCGTCTCGCCGTTCTACCGGCTGTGCTGGGAGGACGGCTCGGTCTTCGACTACGACAACGACCAGGCGCTGCTGGACCGGCAGATCCGCGCCCGCTGTCCCGAGGACGTGGAGGGCTACCAGCGCTTCCTGCGCTACGCGCGCGCGGTGTTCGAGGAGGGCTACCTCAAGCTCGGCACGGTGCCGTTCCTCTCCTTTCGCAGCATGGCGGCGGCCGGGCCGCAGCTGGCGCGGCTGCAGGCCTGGCGCAGCGTGTACGCCATGGTCTCGCGCTTCATCCGCGACGAGCAGCTGCGCCAGGCCTTCTCCTTCCACTCGCTGCTGGTGGGCGGCAATCCCTTCGCCACCTCCTCCATCTACGCGCTGATCCACGCGCTGGAGCGGCAGTGGGGCGTGTGGTTTGCGCGCGGGGGCACGGGCGCGCTGGTGCGGGCGCTGGTGCGGCTGTTCCAGGAGCTGGGCGGCACGCTGTGGCTGAACGCGCCGGTGGAGCGCATCGAGCTGCGGGACGGCCGCGCCTGCGGCGTCACGCTGCGCGGGGGCGAGCGCTTGCCGGCGGACCGCGTGGCCTCCAACGCCGACGTGGTCCACACCTACGAGAGGCTGCTGGGGCACTCGGCGCGCGGCGCGGCGCAGGCGAGGGCGCTCAAGGCCAAGCGCTTCAGCATGTCGCTGCTGGTGATCCATTTCGGGCTGCGCCGGCAGCACCCGCACCTGCGCCACCACATGGTGTGTTTCGGGCCGCGCTACCGGGCGCTGATCGACCAGATCTTCGCCGGCCCGCTGCCGCAGGATTTTTCGCTCTACCTGCACTCGCCCTGCGTGACCGACCCCTCGCTGGCGCCGCCGGGCTGCGGCAGCCACTACGTGCTGGCGCCGGTGCCGCACCTGGGCCACGCGCCGGTGGACTGGAGCGTGGAGGGGCCACGCCTGCGCGACCGCATCCTGGAGTACCTGGAGGCGCGGCACATCCCGTCACTGCGCGCGGACCTCGTGACTTGCAGACTGTTCACGCCGGCCGACTTCCGCGACGAGCTCGGCGCCCATCTCGGCTCGGCCTTCTCGCTGGAGCCGGTGTTGACCCAAAGCGCGTGGTTCCGGCCGCACAACCGCGACGCCGTCATTCCCAACCTCTACATCGCCGGGGCGGGTACGCATCCCGGCGCGGGGGTGCCGGGTGTCGTGGGATCGGCCAAGGCCACCGCGCGGCTGATGCTGGAGGACTTGTGATGAGTGTGATCCGAGACACGGCCGCCGCGGCCCGAGCCCGCCGGGCGCTGCGGCGCCTGGCCAGCGGCTGCCGGTCCCGTGCCGAAGCCGAGGCCGCCCGCCATGGCAGCGAAACCATCCAGGCCGGCTCCAGCAGCTTCGCCGCCGCGGCCCGGCTCTTCGATGCCGAGACGCGCCGCAGCACCGTGATGCTCTACGCCTGGTGCCGCCACTGCGACGACGTGATCGACGGCCAGGAACTGGGCCAGGGCCAGCGCGCCAGCCACCGCGAGGACAGCCTGCGCCGCCTGGCCGAGCTGGAGGCGCTGACCTGGCGCGCCTGCGCCGGCCAGCCCTGCCGCCACCTGGCCTTCGACGGGCTGGCCGAGGTGGTGCGCCGCCACGGCATCCCGATCGCGTTGCCGCTGGAGCACCTGAGCGGCTTTCGCATGGACGTGGAGGACATGCGCTACGAGACGCTGGCCGACACGCTGCTCTACTGCTACCGCGTCGCCGGGGTGGTGGGCTTGATGATGGCGCGCGTGATGGGCGCGCGCGACCCGGCGGTGCTGGACCGCGCCTGCGACCTGGGGCTGGCCTTTCAGCTCACCAACATCGCCCGCGACATCGTGGAGGACGCCTGCGTTGGCCGCGTCTACGTGCCGCTGCAGTGGCTGCACGCGGCCGGCATCCCGGCGCACGAGGTGGCCGAGCCGCGGCACCGCGCCGCGCTGGCGAAGGTGGCGGCGCGCGTCGTGGCCGCGGCCGATCCGTACTACGCCTCGGCGCTGTCGGGCATCGCGGCGCTGCCGGTGCGCTCGGCCTGGTCGGTGGCGACGGCGCGCGGCGTCTACCGCGAGATCGGCCGCAAGGTGCACCGGCGCGGCGCGCAGGCCTGGGACACGCGCACGCGCACCAGCGGCGCGGAGAAAGCATGGCTGGTGGCGCGCGGCATGGCGGTGGCGCTGGCGGCCCGGGCCCTGCCGCAGCGCCCGCGCGCGGCGGGGTTGTGGCAGCGGCCGCAGGTGGGGTGAGGGGAACGTGGCCGGGGGAAGGCTTTTGGCGCCTTGCCGTGGGCTGCTCGGGTTCTTCGTCAGTCCCGCGAAGGCAGCACTGCTGTTCGGGGAAGTCGGAGTGTGTTTGCAGGACGAAGCACAGGAAGCCGCCCCTCTACTTCGTCATCCCCGCGCAGGCGGGGACCCAGGCAGCCCCCAAGTCAGCCGTGAGTAAACGGGGAGGCACGCTGACGGAAGGTGGTCCGGTTCGCCGCATCACTCACCGCTCGCCGCCTGCATCCACCCCGTCACCTCTCTGCCCCCGCATCCGCTGCAACTCCTCCCGCAACTTCCGCGGCGAAGGCGCCCACAGGAAGCCGAAGGACACCGCCCCGTCGCGCCCGTGCACGGCGTGGTGCAGCCGGTGCGCCTGGTAAAGCCGCTTGAGGTAGCCGCTGCGCGGCGTGATGCGCAGCGGCCAGCGCTGGTGCACCAGCCCGTCGTGGGCGATGAAATACAGCAGGCCGTACACGGTCATGCCGACGCCGACCCACAACAGCGGCGGATGGCCGTTCAGGCCGAGCCAGATCAGCAGGATCGACACGCTCGCCGAAACCAGCGCGTACAGGTCGTTCTTCTCGAACCACCCGCGGCGCGGCGCATGGTGCGAGGCGTGCCAGCCCCAGCCCGGGCCGTGCATCAGGTACTTGTGCACCAGCCATGCCATGGCCTCCATGGCGACGACGGTGAGCAGGACGATGGCGGCGTTCAGAAGCATCGGCGTGCGGGGGTACGAGGGGGCTTGGGCAAGACGCCTGCCCCGGGCGCCCCAGGGTAACGCCACGAGGAAGGACCGCGTGTGACTGCACCGCTGGTGATGACGTTGCGCGGCGTGCGCAAGAGCTACCGCCTGGGCCGCCATGCCGTGCCCGCCCTGCAGGGCGTGGACCTGGACCTGCGTGCCGGCGAGATGCTGGCGCTGGCCGGCCCCTCGGGCAGCGGCAAGACCACGCTGCTGAACCTGTGCGGGCTCATCGACGTGCCCGATGCCGGCGCCATCCTGCTGCGCGGCGAGCCCGTGCACCGGCTCGACGAGCGCTACCGCACGCGGCTGCGCCGCGACGCGCTGGGCTTCGTGTTCCAGCAGTTCAACCTGGTGCCGGTGATGACGGCGGCGGAGAACGTGGAGTACCCGCTGTTCCTCGCCGGCGTCGCCCAGGCCGAGCGCCGCCGCCGCGTGGCACAGGCGCTGGAGCGCGTGGGCCTGGCCTCGCACGCCGGGCACCGGCCCGATGAGCTCTCGGGCGGGCAGCGCCAGCGCGTGGCCATCGCGCGGGCCTTGGTGAAGCGTCCGGCGCTGGTGATCGCCGACGAGCCCACGGCCAGCCTGGACTCGCAGACGGCCGAGGCCGTGCTGGAGCTCATGCGCGAGCGCAGCCGCGAGGAGGGCGTGACCTTCGTCTTCGCCACCCACGACGAGCGCCTGAGCAGCCGCTGCGACCGCGTCGTGCGCCTGCGCGACGGGCGCGTCGAAGGGGCGCCCGCCACACCGCCCACGCCACCGGCGCCGACCGCGGTGGCGGCTTCCGCCCGGAGTGCCGCATGAGGTGGCTGAAGTTCGCCGCGCTCAACGTGATGCGCAATCGCCGCCGTTCGCTGGTGGCGATCTTCATCACCGCGCTGGGCACCGCCGCGCTGCTGCTGGCCGGGGGCTTCGCGCTCTACACCTACGACGCGCTGGAGCGGGTCACCGTGCGCGAGAGCGGGCATCTCGTGGTCGGGACCCGGCAGCACTTCGAGCTGGACGAGGACGTGCCGCTGCAGCATGGCCTGGACGACGCGGCGGCGCTGCAGGCGCGGCTGGCCGCCGACTCCGCCGTGCGCCACGTGCTGCCGCGCGTGGAGTTCAGCGGCCTGGTGAGCAACGGCGAGAAGTCGGCCGGGATGATGGCGCTGGGCCTCGACGCCGCGGCCGAGCTGCGGGCCAAGGGGCCGTTCCTGAACGTGGTCGATGGCGCGATGCCCGATGGCGACGCGGGCGACGCGGGCGACGAAGCCGATGGAGCCGCCTGGGTGCTGCTGGGCGCCGAGCTGGCGCGCAGCCTCAAGGCCTCGCCCGGCGGCCGGCTGACGCTGCTGGCCACCGACACCCGCGGCGCGTTGCGGACGCTGCCGGTGCGGGTGCTGGGCGTGGTCTCCACCGGCGTGCCGGAGCTGGACCGGCGCCAGCTCTACACGGACCTGCGCGGCGCGCAGCGGCTGCTGGGCAGCGCCCGCGTGTCCACGCTGCAGGTGTTCCTGGGCGGCATGGAGGAGGTGGCGTCGGCGCAGGCGCGGCTGCAGGCGCGGTTGCCGGGGCTGGTGGTGCGCAGCTGGGAGGCGCAGGCCGGCTTTTACGAGAGCGTGCGCGCGCTCTACCACCGCATCTTCGGCGTGATGGGGCTGGTGATCGGCGTGATCGTGGTCGTGGTGGTCGCCAACGCCATGGCCTCGGCGGTGGTGGAGCGCACGCGCGAGATCGGCACGCTACGCGCGCTGGGCACGCTGCCCGGACAGCTGCTGCGCGCGCTGGCGCTGGAGGGTTTGATATTGGGCGGCGGCGGCGCGCTGCTGGGCGCGGTGGCGGCGGTGACGGTGTCGGCGCTGTTGCAGGTGTTCCCGGTGCAGATGCCGCCACCGCCCGGGCGCAGCGTGGGCTACCCGTTGCAGATCGACCTGGACCCGCTGCCCGTGCTCAACACCGTGCTGCTGATGGCGCTGCTGGCCACGCTGGCCTCGGCCTGGGTGGCGCGGCGCACGGTACGCAAGCCGATCGTGGAAGCGTTGGCGCATTTGTGAGGCCCGCCTGCCGGTCCAGCGCGCTCACAGCAACTCCGCCGACCCCGACAGTGCGACCTCTCTACTGGGCTGGAATGCGACATTACTAATTGGCGCCTACACGGCTTTTATCCTCAATGCAGGTTATGTCAACTCATGGAGGGCCGCTCGGCCCTCCGCTTGCCGCTCCATCCCCCACCAGCCCTCCGGCCGCGCAGGAGCTTCACGACATGCCGCCCGTCATCCACAGCCTTCTGGAGACCGACCTCTACAAGTTCACGATGTGGCAGGCGATGCTGCACCGGCATCCGCGCACGCAGGCCCAATACCGCTTCGTGTGCCGCAATCCCGAGGGTTTCAATCTCGGAGCGCTGCTGCCGCAGGTGGAACGCGAGCTCGATGCGCTGTGCGGCTTGTGCTTCACCAAGCCGGAGCTGGCCTACCTGCGCTCGCTGCGCTTCATCAGCCCGGACTTCGTCGATTTCCTGCGCATCTTCAAGTTCCAGCGCGACTTCATCCGCGCCTGGGCCGAGGGCGAGGAGTTGCACATCGTGGCCGAGGGGCCGCAGGTGCACGTGATGGGCTTCGAGATCTACGTGCTGGCCATCGTCAGCGAGCTGCACTACCGGCGCTTCGACGCCGAGCCCGCGCTGGCCGAGGGGCGGCGGCGGCTGCACGACAAGATCGCCCGGCTGCAGGCCCTGGAGGCGGGACCGCGGCGGCGCCACCCCTTCGAGATGTTCGATTTCGGCATCCGCCGCCGTTTCAGCGGTACCTGGCACCGCGAGGTGGTGGACCGCTTCCGGCAGGCGCTGCCGCAGTACTTCAAGGGCACCTCCAACGTGTTCCTGGCCGCCGAGTTGGGGCTGGTGCCCATCGGCACCATGGCGCACGAGTACCTGCAGATGTACCAGGCGGTGGGCGGCGTGCGGCTGCGCGACCACCAGAAGGCGGCGCTGGAGGACTGGGTGCAGGAGTACCGCGGCGACCTGGGCACGGCGCTCACCGACGTGGTGGGCATGCGCGCCTTCCTGGCCGACTTCGATCTCTACTTCGCCAAGCTCTTCGACGGCCTGCGCCACGACTCGGGCGACCCGGTCTGGTGGGGCGAACTGGCACTGGCGCACTACGAGAAGCTGCGCATCGACGCGCACACCAAGCGGCTGGTGTTCTCCGACGGCTTGAACGTGGACAAGGCGCTGGCCCTCTACCACCACTTCGCCGACCGCACGCAGTGCGGCTTCGGCATCGGCACGAACCTGACCAACGACGTGGGCCTGGCGCCGCTGAACATCGTCATGAAGCTGGTGCACTGCAACGGGCAGCCGGTGGCCAAGCTGTCCGACTCGCCGGGCAAGACGCTGGTGGACGACACCACCTTCCTGGCCTACCTGCGCCAGGTCTTCGACGCGCCGGCGCCCTGAGGCTGCGCCGGCAAGGCCGCCCACTTGCTGCGCGCGGCGGGTGTCCCTCGCCGCGCCCTGCCCGCTTGCGCGGGCCGGCGGGAGGTTTTTCCCGCGACTTCGTCCAGGTCGCGCTGCTGCGATGCAGCATTCCGGAGAAACCCGTAGAATGAACGTTCATTCAGTAAACGTTACCAGGCGTTCCTCCCGCCTGCTTCCTGCCATGCCCCTGCTGCGTCCGCCCTATCGCCTGACCTTTTCCACCACCTTGCTGGCGCTGGCCTGCGCCACCGTCATGCTGGCAGGCTGTTCCAAGGGACAGAACCAGCAGGCGGCGCCGGCCGCGCCGCCGCCCGCGCAGGTGGGCGTGCTGACGGTGCAGGCGCAGCCGCTGACGCTGCGCACCGAGCTGGCGGGCCGGACCTCGCCCTACCTGGTGGCGGAGGTACGGCCGCAGGTGGGCGGGATCATCCAGAAGCGGCTGTTCGAGGAAGGAAGCTTCGTCAAGGCCGGGCAGACGCTCTACCAGATCGACCCCGCCACGCTGCAAGCCGAGCTGGAAAGCGCCCGCGCCTCGTTGGCCAAGGCGCAGGCCAACGTCGCCACCGCCGAGCTGCGCGCGCGGCGCTACGACGAGCTGGTGGCCATCGACGCGGTGAGCAAGCAGTCGCGCGACGACGCGCAAGCCGCATTGCTGCAGGCCCGGGCCGACGTCGCCACCGCGAGCGCGGCGGTGCGCACGGCGCAGATCCGCGTGGAGTACGCCCGCGTGAGCGCGCCCATCTCCGGCATCGCCGGGCGCTCCACCGTCACGCCCGGCGCGCTGGTCACGGCCAGCCAGGCCGCGGCGCTGGTGACGGTGCAGCAGCTCGACCCGATCTACGTGGACATCCAGCGCGCCAGCGCTGAACTGCTGCAGCTGCAGAAGGCCTTTGCCGCCGGCAAGCTGCAGCGCATCGACGCCGGCCGCGCCCGCGTCAAGCTGCAGCTCGAGGACGGCAGCGACTACGCGGTGGAAGGCACGCTCAAGTTCGCCGAGGCCACCGTGGACCCCAGCACCGGCAACGTCACGCTGCGCGCCGTGTTCCCCAACCCCAAGGGCACGCTGCTGCCGGGCATGTACGTGCGCGCGCTGCTGGACGAGGGCTCGACGCAGCAGGCCATCCTGGTGCCGCAGCGCGCCATCACGCGCGACCCCAAGGGCAACGCCCTGGCCATGGTGCTGGGCGAAGGCAACAAGGTCACGCCGCGCCCGCTCAAGGTGGACCGCGTCGTGGGCGACCAGTGGCTGGTCAGCGAAGGCCTCAAGCCCGGCGACCAGCTGATCGTGGATGGCCTGCAGAAGGTGCGCCCCGGCGCGACCGTGACGCCGGTGCCCGTGTCGGCCTCGGCGCCGGCCTCGGGCGTCCCGGGCGCGCCGGCCGGCGCGGCGGCTTCCGCCTCGGCCCCGGCCGGTGGCCTCGCCGTGGCCCCTGCCGCCTCCTCGGCCTCCGGCGTCGCGCCGACCGCCGCCAACTGATCACGCGAGTCGCTTCCCCATGTCACGCTTCTTCATCGATCGGCCCATCTTCGCGTGGGTGATCGCCATCATCATCATGCTGGCCGGCGCGCTGGCCATCCGCACGCTGGCCATCGAGCAGTACCCGCCGATTGCGCCGCCGCAGATCACCATCAACGCGACCTACCCCGGCGCCTCGGCCAAGACGCTGGAGGACACGGTCACGCAGATCATCGAGCAGCGCATGAAGGGGCTCGATGGCCTGACCTACATGTCCTCGACCAGCGACTCGCAGGGCAACGTCGCCATCACGCTGACCTTCCAGGCCGGCACCAACGCCGACATCGCGCAGGTGCAGGTGCAGAACAAGCTCGCCGCGGCCACCTCGCTGCTGCCGCAGGAGGTGCAGCGCCAGGGCGTGCAGGTGGTCAAGAGCCGCATCAACTTCCTGATGGTGCTGGGCTTCGTGTCGGAAGACGGCCGCATGGACCGCAACGACATCGCCGACTACGTGTCCTCGCAGGTGGTGGACCCGCTCAGCCGCGTTCCCGGCGTGGGCGAGGTGACCCTGTTCGGCGCGCAGTACGCGATGCGGATCTGGCTGGACCCAACCAAGCTCGACCAGTACCGGCTCACGCCCGCTGACGTCGCCGCCGCCATCCGCGCGCAGAACGCGCAGGTCTCGGCCGGCCAGATCGGCGCCGCGCCGGCGCAGGCCGGGCAGCAGCTCAACGCCACCGTGACGGCGCAGACGCGGCTGCAGACGCCGCGGCAGTTCGAGGCCATCCTGCTCAAGACCACCGCCGACGGCGCGCAGGTGCACCTGCGCGACGTGGCACGGGTGGAGATCGGTGCCGAGAACTACTCCCTGGAGTCCCGCTACAACGGCAAGCCCGCTGCGGGTGTGGCGCTGCGCCTGGCCACCGGTGCCAACGCGCTGGACACGGCCGACGCGGCCCGCGCCGAGCTCGCGCGGCTGGAAAAGAACTTCCCCGCCGGCCTGAAGGCCGTCGTCGCCTACGACACCACGCCCTTCGTGCGCCTGTCCATCGAGGAGGTGGTCAAGACGCTGGTCGAGGCCGTGGTGCTGGTGTTCCTGGTGATGTTCCTGTTCCTGCAGAACTTCCGCGCCACGCTGATCCCCACGATCGCCGTGCCGGTGGTGCTGCTGGGCACCTTCGGCGTGATGTCGGTGGCGGGCTTCTCCATCAACACGCTGACCATGTTCGGCCTGGTGCTGGCCATCGGCCTGCTGGTGGACGACGCCATCGTGGTGGTGGAGAACGTCGAGCGCGTGATGACCGAGGAAGGGCTCTCGCCGCGCGAGGCCACGCGCAAGTCGATGGGCCAGATCACCGGCGCGCTGATCGGCATCGCGCTGGTGCTCAGCGCCGTGCTGGTGCCCATGGCCTTCTTCGGCGGCTCCACCGGCGTGATCTACCGCCAGTTCTCCATCACCATCGTCTCGGCCATGGCGCTGTCGGTGCTGGTGGCGCTGATCCTCACGCCGGCGCTGTGCGCCACCATCCTCAAGCCGCTGCACCGCGGCGAGCACCACGCGCACGGCCGTTTCTTCACCTGGTTCAACCGCACCTTCGAGCGCGGCACGCAGGGCACGCAGCGCAACGTCTCGCGCATCCTGAGCCGGCGCAAGCGCTGGCTGCTGGTGTACGGCCTGATCGTGCTGGGCCTGGCGGCGCTGTTCGCGCGGCTGCCGCAGTCCTTCCTGCCTGACGAGGACCAGGGCATCCTGTTCACGCAGATCCAGCTGCCCGCCGGCGCCACGCAGCAGCGCACGCTGCAGGTGATCGAGCGCGTGGAGAAGCACTTCCTGGAAACGGAAGCCTCGCGCGTGCAGTCCATCTTCACCGTGGCGGGCTTCAGCTTCGCCGGCCGCGGAGAAAACATGGGCATCGGCTTCGTGCGCATGAAGGACTGGAGCGAGCGCACCAAGCCCGAGGACAACGTGCGCGCCATCGCCGGCCGCGCCATGGGGACCTTCATGCAGTGGCGTGACGCCATGGCCTTCGCCTTCGCGCCGCCGGCGGTGATCGAGCTGGGCAACGCCACGGGCTTCGAGTTCTACCTGCAGGACCAGGCCGGACTGGGCCACGAGGCGCTGATCCAGGCGCGCAACCAGTTCCTGGGCATGGCGGCGCAGGAGCCCACGCTCGCCGGCGTGCGCCCCAACGGGCTGGACGACTCGCCGCAGCTGCGCATCGACGTGGACCAGGCCAAGGCCGGCGCGCTGGGCGTGACGGTGGCCTCGATCAACGAGCTGCTGGCCACCGCCTGGGGCGGTTCCTACGTGGACGACTTCATCGACCGCGGCCGCGTCAAGCGCGTGTACATGCAGTCCGACGCGCCCTTCCGCATGCAGCCCGAGGACCTCAACGACTGGAAGGTGCGCAACGCGCAGGGGCAGATGGTGCCGTTCAACGCCTTCGCCACCGCCCACTGGGAGCTGGGCTCGCCGCGCCTGGAGCGCTTCAACGGCGTGGGCGCGGTGCAGATCCAGGGCCAGGCCGCGCCGGGCACCAGCTCGGGCGAAGCGCTCAAGACCGTGGAGCGGCTGGCGGCGCAGCTGCCGCCGGGCTTCAACGTCGCCTTCAGCGGCCTGTCGTACCAGGAGCGCCTCTCCGGCTCGCAGGCGCCGGCGCTGTACGCGATCTCGATCCTGGTCGTGTTCCTGTGCCTGGCCGCGCTGTACGAGAGCTGGTCCATCCCCTTCGCGGTGATGCTGGTGGTGCCGCTGGGCGTGCTGGGCGCGGTGCTGGCCGCCTTCGGCCGCGGGCTGAGCAACGACGTGTACTTCCAGGTCGGCCTGCTGGTGACGGTGGGCCTGTCGGCGAAGAACGCGATCCTGATCGTGGAGTTCGCCAAGGACCTGGTCGAGCAGGGCCACGGGCTCGTGGAGGCCACGCTGGAGGCGGTGCGGCTGCGGTTGCGCCCGATCCTGATGACCTCGCTGGCCTTCGGCCTGGGCGTGATGCCGCTGGCGCTGGCCTCCGGCGCGGGCTCCGGCAGCCAGAACGCCATCGGCACCGGCGTGCTGGGCGGCATGCTCGCCGCCACGGTGCTGGGCATCTTCTTCGTGCCGCTGTTCTTCGTCGTCGTGCGCAGCCGCTTCAAGGGCAAGCGCGCGCCTTCGGCCGCCGATTCGGCCGGCATCTCCAACGCCGGCACGGTGGGTGACCATGCCTGAGATCCAGAACCCCATGACGAGCTCCTTCCGTCCCCGCCTGGCCGCGCTGGCGCTGGCTTCCCTGACCTTCCTGGGCGGCTGTGCCAGCCTGGCGCCGACCTACGAGCGCCCGGCCGCACCGGTGCCGACGCAACTGGGCGAGGCCGCGGCCGAGGCGCCGGCGGTGCCGGTGGCCGATCTGGGCTGGCAGGCTTTCTTCGCCGACGCGCGGCTGCAGCAGGCCATCGAGCTGGCCCTGCGGAACAACCGCGACCTGCGCATCGCCGCGCTCAACATCGAGCGCGCCCGCGGCCTGTACGGCGTGCAGTCTGCCGACACGCTGCCCTCGGTGGGCGTGGCCGCCGGTGAAAACGCGCAGCGCGTGCCCAGCGATCTGAGCACCACCGGCCAAGGCCGGGTGACGCGCCAGTACAGCGCGACGCTGGGCTTCAGCGCCTACGAGCTGGACCTGTTCGGCCGCGTGCGCAGCCTGCGCGAGGCCTCGCTGCAGCAGGTGTTCGCCACCGAGGCGGCGCGGCGCACCACGCACATCGGCCTGGTGTCGCAGGTGGCCGGCAGCTGGCTGACGCTGGCCGCGGACCGCGCGCGGCTGGAGCTGGCGCAGGCCACGCTCAAGAGCCAGGGCGACACGCTGCGGCTGACCGAGCGGCGCCACGAGCTGGGCGTGTCCTCCGACCTGGACGTGCAGCGCGCGCGCACCACGGTGGAGTCGGCCCGCGCCGACGTCGCGCGCTACGCCGGCCAGGTGCAGGCCGACCTGCAGGCGCTGCAGCTGCTGCTGGGTGCGCCGCTGCCGCCGGAAGCGATGCCGGGCACGGAAGCCACGGCGCTGGCCTTCGCGCCGCTGCCCGCGGGGCTGGGCTCGGAGGTGCTGCTGCAGCGCCCGGACGTGATGCAGGCCGAGCGCGACCTGCAGGCGGCCAACGCCACCATCGGCGCGGCGCGCGCGGCCTTCTTCCCGCGCATCTCGCTCACGGCCTCGGTGGGCACGGCCAGCTCCTCGCTGTCGGGGCTGTTCGGCGCGGGCTCGGGCATCTGGAGCTTCGTGCCGCAGCTGGCGCTGCCGATCTTCGACAACGGCCGCAACCGCTCCAACCTGCAGGTGGCGCAGGCCGACCGCGACATCCGCGTCGCGGCCTACGAGCGCAGTATCCAGGCCGCCTTCCGCGAGGTGGCGGACGGGCTGTCGCAGCGCCAGAGCCTGGTGGAGCAGCTTGCGGCGCAGCGGGCGCTGGAGGAAGCGGCGTCGCGGGCGCAGTTCCTGTCACAGGCCCGCTTCGAGCGCGGGGTGGACGACTTCCTGAGCGTGCTGGACGCGCAGCGTTCGCTGTACGCGGCGCAGCAGGGGCGCATCTCCACTGCGCTGGCGCAGCAGCTCAATGCCGTGACGCTGTACAAGGCCCTGGGCGGTGGTTGGGAAGCGACCACGCGCACCGCGGCGGCCGGGGACACGCCGGCTGCCGTCGCACGCTGATGGCCCCGCTGACCGACACCGAGCGCGCCGAGCAGCGCCGCCAGCAGGTGCTAGACGCCGCGGCGCAGTGCTTCCGCGCGCACGGCTTCCACGGCGCGAGCATGGCGGAGATCGCGCGCACGGCGGGCATGAGCCCGGGCCACATCTACAACCTGTTCGAGAACAAGGAAGAGCTGATCGCCGCCATCGTGGCGCGCGACCAGGCGCTGTGGCTGGCCAGGGCCGAGGCCATGCTGCGCGAACCCGACGTGGCTCGGGCCATGCTCGACGGGGTGTGCAACGGCGTGAGCGACTGCACCGCCCTGCCCGATGCCGCGCTGCGGCTGGAAGTGGCGGCGGAAGCGGGACGCAACCCCAAGCTCGCCGCCATGGTGCAGGCTGCCGACGCCGCCAGCCGCGAGCGCTGCGAGGCGCTGCTGCGCGCGGCGCTGAACCAGCGCGGCTTGTC
Organism: uncultured Azohydromonas sp.; assembly: GCF_937926365.1. Lineage (GTDB taxonomy): Bacteria > Pseudomonadota > Gammaproteobacteria > Burkholderiales > Burkholderiaceae_C > Azohydromonas. The sequence continues at coordinate 45,107 of NZ_CALAOH010000019.1, forward strand.
CATCGACGCGGCCACGCTGCGCGCCCGCGCCTCGGTGCTGGCCGCGCTGTTCGACGGGCTCATGGTGCGCAGCGTGCGCGACCCGGCCATGGACAAGCCAAAGCTGGTGACGCAGATCCGGCGCTTGGTGCAGGCGCTGATCGAGGCTTGACCGAACCCTGGGGCAGGGCATTATTCGCCAGAGCACAGGGTTCAACAACATACACGAATCTACGAAACCCCTGGTTGCCCGCGAATTCCGTCGATTGCGGGCTTTTCCCTGATCTGACTGCCTTCCCCTGCTCTTGCTCCTTCACTGGGTTTGGCCGTTCGCTTCCTGGTTGCCCTGGACGCGGCCGCTACAGAGCGTTCCTCGCCCTGCGATTCTTGGGATGCGGGCCGGCTGTGTGAGGAGGTTTAAGGGGAATACAGGCTTGGCAACAGGTGCGGTCTCGCGAGTTTGGGTGAGGTTGGTATTTGGAAAGCTACGTGTATGTTGTGATTCATCGCTTCCAACCTCGGGAGCTCCGTGTGTCGGCCTCGAACACCCATGGGCACAAAAAACCGGCCGCGCAAGGCGGCCGGTTCGGTAGGGCCCGTGAGCTTTCAAACCGTCGGGGGCGTGGCCGTCGTGGCGGTGGCTTGGCGGGTGGCCTGCTGCGTCGCCTTGGCCAGCGTGGTGGGCGCCTGCTGCATCAGCGTGGCACCGCCCTGGCCGAGTTCCATGAGGAACTCCATGTAGTTCTTCATCAAACCCATCATCAGGTCGGCAATCGCGTTGGGCGCCACCGGCATCGGCGCCAACGTGGCGGGCGACTGCTGCATGAAGATGCGTTGCGCCTGGGTCATCGCCTGCGACACCACCTCGGGCGACAGGGAGAACTTGGTGAACAGTTCGAGATTGGATTGAGCCAGCTTGGTAAACGGGGCCATGAACGGCTGCATCAGGTCGGTGGACATGGAGGGTGGCTCCTGAAGTCGTGAACAGAGTCAGGGCCCGCCGCCGGCTGCGCCAGCCCGGGCCTGCGAAACAACCCCGTCGGCAACGGCAACCAGCCCGCAGGGGCCGCTCGGGGTTTGTACGGATACAGCACGTGGCGCTCCCGCTCCACCGCGCGCGACGGCCGGCAGGACGCACCGCCCGCGCATCGATGCCGAAGGCCCCCGACTGCCTCAGGCACGGCAACCGTGGTGACAATCGAAGCATGGTTGCAAAGCCTTTTCTTGCGGTCGGCGCTCTGCTGCTGACCTTTACCGTCTCCGCGCACGCCGCGGCCGATCCCGACAAGCTGCGCTGCGTGGCGGCGCTCAAACTGCATTCCAACGACCTGGCGCAGCAGGTGAAGGAAGGTGACGCGGCGCGCCGCCCCGAGTTGCTGCAGGTGCTGCGCCAGGGTGGCGCCTTCATTGGCGAGGCTTACCTGCAGCGCGCGCTGGGCAACGAGGACCAGGCCAAGGCAGAGCTGGCCCAGGCTGAGGCCAGCGTGCGCGCGCTGCCGGCGCCACAGGTCCAGGCACTGCGCAGCCAGTGCGGCGCCCGGGCCAACACCATGATCGAGAACGCTCCGGGCTGGCAGCGCATGGTGATCGACCGCTTCGCCCAGGCGCGCATGGACAAGCTGCTGCGCCAGACGCACTGACTCGACCTGGCACTTCGGGCGCCGCCCGGCTCAGGCCGGCGCTGGGCTCGAAGCCGGTGCGCCGGTGCCCTCCTCCCGGGCCGCGGCGGATTCGCACGCCAGCAGCGCGCGCTTGCGCTCCACGCCCCAGCGGTAGCCTGAGAGACTGCCGTCCCGGCGCACGATGCGGTGGCAGGGAATGGCCACGGCCAGCACGTTGGCCGCGCAGGCGCCGGCCACGGCGCGCACCGCGGCGCTGGCCCCGATGCGTGCGGCCAGCTCGGCATAGCTCAGCGTCTGCCCGGGCGGAATCTGCTGCAGCGCCTGCCACACGCGCTGCTGGAAGGCCGTGCCGCGGATGTCCAGCGGCAGCACCACCGGCTGCCGCGGGTCGTCCACCAGCCCGATCACGCGCGCCATCAGCGCCTCGAAGTCGGGATCACCGCCGTGCAGCGCCGCTTGCGGGAAGCGGTCCTGCAGCTCGCGCACCAGCGCCTCGGGATCGTCGCCCAGCGAGATCGCGCACACGCCGCGCTCGCTGCAGGCCACCAGGATCGCCCCGAGCGCGCACTGCCCCACCGCGAAGCGGACCTGCGCGCCGGCCCCGCCCGCGCGGTAGCGACCGGGCGCCATGCCCAGCAGCGCGTCGGACTGGGCATAGAAGCGCCCGCTGGAATTGAAGCCGGCGCCGTACAGCGCCTGCGTCACGCTGTCCTCGGCCTGCAGCCCGGCTTGCACGCGGCGCGTGCGCACGGCCTGGGCGTAGGCGCGCGGCGTCAGGCCCGTGGCGGCCTTGAAAACGCGGCGCAGCTGTGCCGCGCCCAGTCCCGCCTCGCGCGCCAGCGCCTCCAGCGGCGGTGGCGTCTCGCTGGCCTCTATGCGCCGGCACAGCGCCGCCACGGCCTGGGCGCGCCGTGCCGCCGCGCCGGGACCGTCTGGATCGCAGCGCCTGCAGGCGCGAAAGCCCGCCGCGCGCGCCGCCTCGGCGTCGTCGAAGAACAGCACGTTATCCGGCCGGGCGTGGCGCGACGGACAGCCGGGCCGGCAGTAGATGCCGGTGCTGCGCACGGCGTAGATGAAGGAAGCCTGGGCATCGCGCGCCAGCACGGCGGCCCAGCGGGGGTCCGCGCCGCAGGTGGTGGCAGGGACGGCATGGGAAAGGTCATTGCTGTTCATGGCGGATCGGGAGCCGGAATCGCTTCGATGGTGCGACTGTAGGTGCGCGCACCGGCGCCGGCACTCCGGAAGCGAACATCAAATCCGCCCCCGCCAACCGCGCATCCCGCGCCTCGGACCGCGCGGCGATGACGGGAAACTCAGGCCGGCCCGGCGCCCTGCTGCTGCAGCGCCTGCTGCTCCTGCTGGTATTCCGGCTTGAGCTCGACCACGCGGTAGCCCTCTTTGAGCAACGCCTTGCGCAGCCATTCCGGATGCTCGCCATCGCCGTTCCAGGTTTCTCCGGTAATGGGATGGCGGTATTTCACATAGCCCGGCGGCGGCAAATTTCGCGGCAGCACCGGGACCACCTTCGGGTCACCGAGCTCTTCCGGACCGATGTTCCAAAACTCCATCAGTTGCCGAATCTGGTGCAGCGCGATGCGCCGCGCCTTGCTTGCGTTGTCGAGGTCGTCGGTCATCGATCGGCAGGATTGAAGCCAAGCCCAGTGAAGGCGGCCTGCGCAACATCAGCAAGCGGCGCGCCTTGTAAGACAATATTACATTTTTGCCGAGAATAGCTGGTATTCGACTATTGAATTTTTCGCTCGGAAAACCACAGCTTTCTTCCTTATCGGGATGACGGCCCCGTTTCCATCCCAACCAAGCAGCGGCGCGGCGCGGATGCAAGCGAAAAACGCGCCAGCGGCAAGGTCGCTTTTCAAGCGGCACGGGCCCACTGGCTGTAACTGATACCATTTTTGCGACGGTCCGCATTCGGCGGTCCGCGCCTCACAGCCCGCGCCCGACCGACGCGGGCCGGTGCCACGGTCCACGGCTCGGTCCATGCACCGGTGAACCCGTCGCGCATGCGGCGTAGACACTGCTCCCGGCTCCCGGCCGGGTCCTGTTCAACGGCCGCGAGCTGGTGGCCTCCCTCACCGCCGGACGCATGCGCAAGCACCGCAGCCGCACCCTTGCCGGCGACAGCGTCTCGCTGGAGCTTTCGCCTTGCGGCCTCGGCAAGGCCCCTATCACTTTCCACCACCTGGAGCACCGTACTCCGGGAGCAACCACGCCAGGAGCACATGCACGATGAAGACCCAAGACCAGCAGCCGCCCGCCACCGTCATCCAGGACGACGGCCTGCGCTACAAGCGCAAGGCCGCCGGCTCGCCCTTCAGCTCCGGCGGCGGCAGCGGCATGCACCAGACCACCATGTCGTGCTTCAAGTGCGGCACGCACCGCCCGCGCGCCGAGCTCACCACCAAGCGGCTGCTGGGCAAGAACCAGCTCGTGTGCGCCGCCGGCTGCAACAAGACGCGCTGAGCGCAGGCCACGGCCTCAGCGCGCGTTCTTCCAAGTCGTGAGGTTGTCGGCCACCGCGTGGTTGATGCGCGTGCCGCTGTTGTTGCCCTCCTCGGCGGCATAGGTGTGGATGCCCACCGCGCAGGTGCCGAAGCACTTGGCGCGGCTGGCACCGCGGTCGGCCTCGATCACGGGCGAGCCGCTCTGGCCATTGGCGGTGTCGAGCTGGTAGCGGATCTTGCGTGGCTCGCTGATGGCGATGCTGCCGCTGGCCCCCCACAGCGACTTCGGCGGTGACTTGTCTCCTGCATAGCCCATCAGCAACACCGGCAGGCCTACCAGCGAATCCTGCGTCGCGTAGTAGCCGAGCCAGCCGGTGGTCTTGCCGATCTCGCAGTTGAGCTTCACGGCGCCGTAGTCGAAGGCGTCGCTGCCCTCGCCAAAGCTGCTCTGCACCCAGCGCGCCACGGCGAAGAGCCGTCGCGCGCCGCAGGAGCCGAAGGGTGCCGCGCCGGCGTTGTAGGCGGGATAGAAGCGCACGTTGGTGCTCCAGCCGCCGTCGTAAACGCAGTGCCCGGCCGTGGCCACCGTGTCCTTGCTGATGAGGAAGCCCGTGCAGCTGAAGTCGCTGCTGCCCTGGGAATAGGTCAGCAGCCCGATGGCGCGATACGGAAAACCCGACTCGCGCGGGTACACGCGAAAGCGCCGGTCCGCGCCCACCACGCTCTCGGGCCGCACATCCGTCCCGCGCCGCGCATAGGGCGGCAGCTTGGGCTTGTAGCGCCGGTTGAAGGCCTCCAGCTCGGCGCCGCTGAGCTTCATGGCGGGGAACTCCGCCACGGCATCCGGCGCCGTGCCCGCGCGCAGCGCACCTTCGAAGGCCTCGCCCGCACCGGCAGCCAGCGCCGACGCGGTCGGCGCGCTGCCGTCGCTGGTGAGCGTCACGTGGTCACCGCCCTGCGCGTGCGCCACGGCCCCGCCCAGCGCCACCACGGCGCCGGCCAGGCGCCATGCGGCCCTGAAAACCCTGGCTCGATTCATGAATCCGTCTCCCTGTCACGAGCTCCGCCCCCGGAGCACCATTGATCATGGAGCAGGTTGCGCGCCCATCGGGTCCGGGCGAGAGGCGGCAGATGGCCGGCCGCGGGCGCGGAACCTCAGCCCGCGTCCAGCTCCAGCGTGGCGACGGTGCCGCCGCCGCTGCGCGCGGCGATGCCGAGGCTGCCACCCATGGCCTCGGCCAGGCGGCGCGAGATCACCAGGCCCAGCCCGGTACCAGGGATGGCCGAGCGCTCGCGCCCGGCGCGCGCGAAGGGCTGGAACACCTGCTGCAACTGCTCGGCCGTCATGCCGATGCCGTTGTCGGAGAAATGGATGCGCACCCGCCCCTGCTCGCTGCACGCCGTCACGCGCAGCTCACCGCCCGGGCGGTTGTACTTGATGGCGTTGCTCGCCAGATTGGAGAGGATCTGGTGCAGCCGCGTCTCGTCCGCGCACACGGCCAGCTGCCCCGGCACCTCGTCCACCAGGTTGACCCGCTGTGCCTGCGCCTGCGGCATGAGCAGCGACAGCGCGTGGCGCACGCAGCGCGCCAGCGGCACCGAGCCCAGTTCCAGTTGCAACTGCCCTTCGTGGGCGCGCTGCAGCACCAGCAGGTCGTCCACCATCGCCAGCAGATGGCGTCCCGCGGACTCGATGTGGCCCAGGTACTCGCTTGCCTGCGGTTGGGAGCCGTCCGCGGGCATCAGCCGCAGCAGCTGCGTGAAGCCCAGCACCGCGTTGAGCGGCGTGCGCATCTCGTGGCTCACGCGCGACAGCAGTTGCGCCTGCGCCTGCTGTTGCGCCTGGCGCCGCTCCAGCGCCCGACGCTGCTCCTCCAGCTCGGCGCTGCGGCGCTGCGCCTCCTTCTGCGCGCTGAGGTCCTGCACCTGGTAGAGCAGGCGCGGCACGGCATCGTGCGGCTCCAGCAGCGACACGCTGACCTGCGTCCACAGCTCGCTGCCGTCGCTGCGCAGGTAGCGCTGCTCGAACTGCACGCCGCGGCCGTGGCCGTCGCGCAGCGGCTCGAGCTGCCGCGCCTGCCTCGCGACGTCCTCGGGATGCACCAGCGCCGCGTGCTGGCGGCCCTGCAGCTGCGCCGCGTCCAGCCCCAGCAGCCGCGCCAGCGTGGCGTTGGCCTGCAGCACGTCGCCCTGCAACGACACCAGCGCCATGCCCAGCGGTGCGTCGTCGAAGACATGGCGCCAGCGCTGCTCGCTGTCCAGCAGCCGCCGCTCCATCTGCGCCCGCGCCAGCGCCACCTCGATGCTCGCGCGCAGCTCGTCGGACTGGAACGGCTTGCTGAGATAGCCATAGGGCGTGGCGCCCACGGCCTGCGCCACCGTGCCGACGTCGGTGTGCGAGGTCAGGAAGATGACCGGCTGCGCCGCACCCGCGTGCCGCAGCTGCTCGGCCGCCTGCACGCCGTTGACCGGACCGCGGATGTTGATGTCCATCAGCACCAGGTCCGGCCGGGACTCCAGCACCAGGGACACGGCCTGCGCAGCGCTGTCGGCCGGGCCGACCACCTGGTAGCCCATGTCCTCCAGCTGCAACTGCAGGTCAAGCGCGATGACCGCGTCGTCCTCGACGATGAGGATGGCGGGCGACGACGCGTGGGCCGACAGGCGGCTTTGTAGAAGAGAGCTGTATTCCATGGCGGGGGTACTGCATCCCTCGCCGCGCGCCGGCAGGCACCCGGGGAAAAGAATGCGGACACGGTAACATTCTGAAGCAGCAATCAGCTTCCTGTATCACCTTGTCGCTTTAGGTCCGCACAGCCCTGAGGTGGATCAAGATTCCGCGTTGTCGCTGATCCGCCACAGACCGGTCGCAGCCCCTGGTCTCGCCCTCAGCCTGCTCGCCGAGTACCCCGTGCAAGCCGCCGGCGGCCACGCCATCCGGCACCGCGCCTTCTCATGCCAGTCCCGTCACCGGGATGGACGCGCCGTGGATGGCCTTCGCGCCCTCGGAGGCCAGGAAGCGAATCACCTGCGCCAGGTCGGCCGGCGCCACCCACAACGCCGGGTCGGCCTCGGGCATGGCCTGCCGGTTCTCCGGGGTGTCGATGATGGAAGGCAGCACGCAGTTGACGTTGATGCCCCGGGTGCGCAGCTCCGCGGCCATCGCCTCGGTGAGCCGGGCCACCACGGCCTTGGACGCGGTGTAGGCGCCCATCTGCGCCAGCCCCTTCTGCGCGCTGAAGGCCCCGACGTTGACGACCTTGCCGCCGCCGCGCGCCAGCATGTGCGGCACCACGGCCCGGACGGCGTGCAGCACGCTCCTGGCGTTGAGGTCGAACAGGAAGTCCCAGGTGCCGTCGCTGGTCTCGTGCACCGCCTCGCCCATGCGGAAGCCGCCAGCCAGGTTGCACAGCACGTCGATGCGGCCGAAGCGCTCCACGGCCTCACGGCCCAGGCCGGTCACCGCCTCCTGGTCCAGCAGATCGACGCTGGCCAGCAGCCGCGTGTCGCCGTCGCCCCCGAAGGCGGCCGCCAGCGCGTCGCGGGAGCGGTCCACCAGCACCAGCCGGTCGCCGGCTTCCGAGAACACGCGCGCCACGGCCCGACCCAGATTGCCGGCGGCGCCAGTGACCACCACCACCCGTTGCTCATCACTCATTTCAGTTCTCCCTTGGGACGGCCGGCGTGGTACGCACCCGTGCCGCGATGGATGACGTGGTCGCCGGGCAGCACCTCGCCCGGCCGGTACGCCGGGCCGCCGTCGCCCATGCGTTCATAGAGCGGCGCGAAGTCGATGCGCGAGAGCTCCAGCAGCTGCTCCAGGTCGTCGATGACGAAATAGCTTTCCTGGAAGTCGTCGATGCGGTAGTGCGTGCGCATCACGCGCTCCAGGTCGAAGCGGATCCTGTTGGGTGAGGCGCTCTCCAGCGAGAACACGCTCTCGGTGCTGGAGGAGGCGATGCCCGCCCCGTAGATGCGCAGCCCCTCCTTCTGCCGCAGCAGGCCGAATTCCACCGTGTACCAGTACACCCGCGCCAGGTGCGTCAGGCGCCCCAGGCGCTGCGCGCGCAGGCCGCCTTCGCCGTAGGCCTGGATGTAATCGGCGATGACCGGGTTCATCAGCATCGGCACGTGGCCGAAGACGTCGTGGAAGACGTCGGGCTCCTCCAGGTAGTCCAGCTCGTGCGGCTTGCGGATGAAGTGGCCGGAGGGGAAGCGCCGGTGGGCCAGGTGCTCGAAGAACACGTCATCAGGCACCAGGCCCGGCACCGCCACCACCTGCCAGCCGGTGCGCTTCATCAACACCTCCGACAGGCGGCGGAAGTCTGGAATCTGGTCCGGCCCGATCGGCAGCTCGCGCATGCCCCGCACGAACTCGTCGCAGGCCCGGCCGGGCAGCAGCTTCGACTGGCGCTCGAACAAGGTCTTCCAGACGCCATGTTCCTGCGCGGTGTAGCGCTCCCAGCCCTGGTCGATGGTCCAGTCCGGGCGCTCGGGCTTGCCGGACTCGCCGGCCGCCAGGCCGTGCTTGGTGTTCAGGGCTTGCAGTTGGGCTTGCATGTCCATGTCTCCCCTGCTCAAGGCCGTGCCTGGAAAGCCGCGAAGGCCCCGTCGATGACGCGGGCCAGCTCGACGTCGTTGGTCGAGAGGCCCGGCGCGTCGTGCGTGGTGAGCGTGATGGCGACGCGGTCATAGACGTTGAACCACTCCGGATGGTGGGTGCGCTTCTCGGCTTCCAGCGCCACCTGGGTCATGAAGGCAAAGGCCTGCGTGAAGCCGGCAAAGCGGAATTCACGGGTGATCGTGCCGCCGCGCTCCGCGCCGAAGCGCCAGCCGGGCAGTTCATGGCCCAGGGCGCGGATCTCCTTGTCGTCGAGTTTTCTCATGCGCTTGTCTCCTTGGTGAAGCCGCGGTCCGGATCGGGTCCGGGTGACCAAGTGACCGGATCGCGGCTCCGGTTTGCGTTGGGTCAAGGCAGGACTGTAGGGACGACGGTACGCACGATTTCTGCAAGTTTCAGCTGCAATGCGTACCGTCACGCAAGAATCCTGCAAAACTAGACTCATGGACGAACCAACGAAGCTCGATGCGCTGGACCGGCGCATCCTGAAGGCGCTGCAGGGCAACGGCCGCATGACCTACGACGACCTGGCGGAGCAGGTCGGCCTGTCGCCGTCGGCCGTGCTGCGGCGGGTCAAGCGGCTGGAGGAATCGGGCGTGATCAGCGGCTACGTCGCACTGGTGCGGCCGGAGCGCATCGGCCTGGGGCTCACGGCCTACATCAACGTGCGCATGGAGAAGCAAAGCGGCAGCGACAAGCGCAGTCCCATGGACGTGTTCGCCGCCGCGGTGCAGACCTGGCCGGAGGTGGCGGAGTGCGCGTCGCTCACCGGCGAGATGGACTACCTGCTGCGCGTGGTCGTGGCCGATATGGCGGACTACTCGCGCTTCGTGATGGAGACCCTGCTGCGCCACCCCAGCGTGCAGGACTGCCGGACCACCTTCGTGCTCAACAAGGTGAAGTCCACCACGGCCGTGCCGGTGTGAGCCGTCCGCTTGTTTGCCCTGCCCTGGGTTCGCGCGAATTTGTCAAGCGGGCTGCGGCGGATGGGTCCTGCGGACACGGGGGCCTAGACTGGCCCGCCCCTCAACCCGTCTCGGAGCAACCCCCTCATGAAGATTCGCGCCGCCGTGCTGACCCGGATCGGAGCACCCGCGCCCTACGTGCAATCGCAGCCTCTGGCGCTGCGCGAGGTGGAACTGGAGCCGCCCGGCCCGGGTGAGCTGCTGGTGCGGGTGCGGGCGGCGGGGCTGTGCCATTCGGACCTGTCGGTGGTCAACGGCGACCGCCCGCGCCCGGTGCCGATGGTGCTGGGCCACGAATCCGCCGGCGAGGTGGTGGAGTGCGGTCCCGGCGTGACGGACCTGCGCCCGGGCGACCGCGTGGTGATGGTGTTCATGCCCAGCTGCGGCTGCTGCCTGCCCTGTGCCGAGGGACGCCCGGCCCTGTGCGAACCCGGCGCCGCGGCCAACGGCGCGGGCGCGCTGCTGTCGGGCGCGCGGCGGCTGCGCATGAACGGCGAACCGGTGCACCACCACCTGGGCGTCTCCTGCTTCGCGGACCACGCGGTGGTGTCGCGGCGCTCGTGCATCAAGGTCGAGGCCGACATCAGCTTTGCGGAAGCGGCGCTGTTCGGCTGCGCGGTGCTCACCGGCGTGGGGGCGGTGTTCAACACCGCGCGGCTGGCCGCCGGCAGCAGCGCCGCGGTGCTGGGACTGGGCGGCGTCGGGTTCAGCGCGCTGCTGGCGGCGGTGGCCGCGGGCGCGCGCGAGGTGGTGGCCATCGACCTGCACGAGGACAAGCTCGCGCTGGCCCGCGAACTGGGCGCCACCTTCACGGTCAACGCGGCCGATCCCGACGCGGCCGAGAAGGTGCGCGCGCACACGCGAGGCGGCGTGGAAGTGGCCTTCGAGATGGCGGGCGCGGTGCCGGCGCTGGAGCTGGCCTGGCGCATCACGCGCCGCGGCGGCAGCACCGTCAGCGCCGGCCTGCCACACCCGGACCGCCGGCTGTCGTTGCCGCCGGTCCAGCTGGTGGCCGAGGAGCGCAGCCTGCGCGGCAGCTACATCGGCTCGGCGGTGCCGGTGCGCGACATCCCGCGCTACATCGCGCTCTACCAGCAGGGCAAGCTGCCGGTGAACCGCCTCATGGGCGAGCAGTTGCCGCTGCAGGACATCCACGTTGCCCTGGACCGCATGGCGGCCGGGCATGCGATGCGGGATGTGCTGATGCCCTGATCTCGTCTGCCTCGAAAGAGGGCAGCGCTCACAAGGCCTCGCACGCCGTGACGCTGGTCGCAGAAGGAACGTCGTCGTCTCGGCTTTCGCTGGGATGACGACGGGGTGGGCTATCGGCCTGCATGGCAATCAGCGGTGCAAATGAGAGCGTTGGCCTTGGCATCGCCCACCATCCCGCCACGAAGTTCGCCGCAGGGCTGTAATTTCGTCCAGCCTTGTTGTATGTTGCAGGGGTGAACGCCGACACCCCTTCCGATCCCCTGCGTCCCACCGATGCCGAGCGCTGGCAAGCCGACCCGGTGGGCACGAGCCTGCCCAAGCTGTCGCCGCGCTCGCGGCAGCTCTACACCACCTACTGGCTGGCTTGGCGCCGCTTCCTGGCCGGGCGCGAGGTGCCGGTGGAGCGGGCCTCGCCCATCGAGGCGGTGGCCTTCCTCACCGGCGAGCGGCTGAACCCCACCACGCAGGCGCGCTACCGGCGCGTGCTGGGGCAGGTGCATGCCGGTGGCGTGATCTGCGGCGCCCTGCCGCCCGGCAATCCCTTCGAGGAACTGGGCAACGAGGTCCCGCGGCGCGAGCAGCCGCGCTCGGTGGCCTTCACGCCACCGGAGCGGCGGCTGCTGCTGGAGCGGCTGGCGAACTGGCACCCGCTGGACGTGCAGCCGCAGCGCGACCGGCTATTGATCGCGCTGCTCCTGGACGAAGGTTTCACCTTGTCCGAGACGGCGGCGGCCCGCGTCGAGCACCTGAGCCGTGGCGAGGACGGCACCTGGTCGCTGGAGATCGGCGGCCCCCGGCGCAGCCAGTGGCGCACGCTGCAACTCGGCGAGATCACGGCCGACGCGCTGGCGGTATGGCTGCCGCGCCTGCCCAAACCGGAGACACCGCTGATCCCGGCCCTGCCGCAGATGCGCGTACCGCTGAGCCGCCAGCCCTCCTTCCGCGCCGTGCAAGCCTTCCTGAACCACGCGCTGCAAGACGGCGTGCTGCGCCGCCTGCCCGGCGACACCGGCCCGGCGGCGCTGCGCAACAGCGCCATCGTGGCCTGGCTCAGCGAAGGCGTGCCCCACGCCGAGGTGCTGCGCCGCGCCGGCTTGCAGCGGCTGGACGCGCTGGACCGCCTGGCGCCCATGCTCGACGACCGCACCCGCGACGCCCTCTTCACCAGTCACCGCGCCCAGGAAGCTGCCGGCGTGCCGCACGCGCCGGTGGTACCGGCGGGCGGCGGCGCCTGATGCGGGCGTCTCACGGCCGCGCCCGGCACCGGCGGCCGCGCGGGAAGGCCGCATGAGCGCGAGCCTGTTGAACCCCGGCTGGCTGCACAGCGTGCTGCGCGCGCGCGGACTGCCGCTGCTGCCGGTGGAGCGGCTGCGCGAAGCCGTCGCGCAGTTGCGCCCCGAGCAGGCCGCCGCGCTGCGGCAGGCCTGCATGGCGCTGCAATCGGGCACGGACAGCATGGCGCAGATGAGCCAGCTGGCCGACTTCGTGCGCCTCAGCCGTCCCGAGCATGGCGACGCGCTGCGAACGGCCGGCCTGTCGGATGACGTGGGCGATCTGCTCGCGGCGCTGGAGGCGCTGGGCGGCCAGGCGTTGTTCGATGCGCTGCGGGCACTGCCCGAACCGATGGCGATCGAAACGCTGCGGGCGCACCTGCAGCCGGTCGCCGAGCCGGTGGCGGCGACGGCGCCCGACGCCGTTTCCGGCCCGAGCCACGGCTGGCCCGAGTCCGACCTCGACTTCGATGACGACGAGGCTCCTCCACCCTGGACACCGCCTGAAGCGGCCGGACTCGCCTCGCCCACGCAGGTGGAGGCTGTACCCGCGCGCGCGGCGCCGCTGCACCCGTCCGCCGCGCGCGTGCTGCCGCGCGGCCATCACGTCTACGGCGCCAAGGCCGCGCTGCGGGTGGAGGAGGACCGCTGGCGCACCGACGACCCGGTGCGCTGCCACACCCTGCGCCTGGAAGTCGCGCCCGCGCTGGGCGAGCGCCGCTACGACTGGGAGCACAAGATCGCGGTGCAGCTCACGGCGCGCGAGCTGCCGAGCTTCGCGGCCGTGATGCTCAACCTGCTGCCACAGCTGCAGGCCCAGGGCCACGGCGTGCTCAACGACAAGTGGCTCGAATGCCGGCGCCAGGCCGGCTCGGTGCTGGTGCGCGTCGGCCAGGGCCGCCGCGGCTGCGCCATTCCCGTGGCCGCCGGCGACCTCTACGAGCTCACGCTGCTGGCGCTGGACGCGCTGAAGGCCAACGCGCCACAGGCCGACACGGCGCAGGTGATGGCGGCGCTGCAGTCGCTGGCGGGCTGACACGCGACACGCCACAGCCGCCCATTCACGGGCGGCGCCGCGACAGCGGGTTGCGGGACGCCGGACGGCACCGCAACGATGGCCGCGGGCCCTTCGGCCCCGAGGAACCGCCATGCAGCGCACCGTCTTCCCCCGTGCGGCCCTGACTGCACTGCTCGCCGCCAGCGTCCCGTCCTGGGCACAGGAACTGTCCTTTGGCGAACTGGAGTCCCGCCAGCCACACCGCCTGTCGCGGGAAGAGTTGCAGCAACTCTGGCCGGGCGCGGCGGTGAGCCGCGTTTCGGCACGCGGCAACACCCACCGCTGGACCAACGACGCCGACGGCAGCTTCATCGTCTCGACCGACAACGCCGGCGCCGGCTCGCGCGCAGCCAGCAGCACGCATGGCAAATGGAGCGTCTCGGAAGACGGGCGGCTGTGCGTGACCATCGAGTGGCGCCTGCTGCCCACGGAAGACTGGTGCCGCTACGTGTTCCAGACCAACGACGGCTACTACACCACCCGCGCCGAATCGCCCGGCGCCGCGGACAAGGTGTTTCGCCTGGATATCCGCAAGAAGGGTTGAGGCTTGGTCGGTCGCGGTGGGCTAGAACACGCCCAGCGCCAGCCCGGCCGCCAGCGCCGCACCCAGCTCGCGACACGCCTCCAGCTCGGCCGGCAGCAATTGCTTGGGCGCCTGGATGGCCTGCGGCGTCTGGGCGTGGGTGCAGACGATCAGCGGCGGCGCCACGGCCTTGAGCCGCCAGCCGGTGGCGATGCGCTCGATCTGCCTTGCCGCGCCCTGCCCGTCGCTGCCGGCGCACACCAGCGCGGCGTAGGGACGGCCCTGCACGCGCTCCAGCAACGGGTAGTAGCAGCGGTCGAACAGATCCTTCAGCAGCCCGGCCATGGAACCGAGCATCTCGGGGCCGGCGAAGACATAGCCGTCGGCGCCCAGCAGGTCCTGCGGGCCAGCCTGCGGCGCCTGCAGCAGCCGTACCCGCACGCCCTCCTCGCCGCGCGCGCCCTCGGCCGCGGCTTCGGCCATCTGCCGCGCGCCGCCGGTGAAGGAGACGTGAACGATCAGCAGCGTCTTCATGGCTGGGTTCCTCCGGACGGGAAAGGACGGACGGGCGCCGACGCCACCGCGCGGCCGTGCCGGGCGGCGCGGGCGGCTACGCTCGGGGTCCACAGGAACATCGCTTGCACGCTTTCAACCATGACTTTCAATCCCCACTACGCAGCCGTCGAACCCACCCGCGCCGAGGTCGATGCGTTGCCCGGCGCCACGGTGCTGGAATTCGGCGCGACGTGGTGCGGCATCTGCCAGGCGGCCACGCCCGACATCGCGCAGGCGCTGGACGCGCAACCCGAAGTGAGACACCTGCGCGTGGAAGACGGCCCGGGCAAGCCGCTGGGACGCTCCTACCGCATCAAGCTTTGGCCCACCCTGGTGCTGCTGCAGGACGGGCAGGAGATCGCCCGCCTGGTGCGCCCGCAAGGGGTGGAACCGATCCGGCAGGCGCTGCAGCAATTCAAGTCGCCAGCCGGCGGCGCGGCGTGAGCCGGCGCCCGGTGGGCGCATTCACTCTTCTTCCTGCAGGAACTCGGTCCTGAAGGCCTCGCAGAAGTCGGCATTGCCGGCCAGCGTGAGCGTCAGCGTGTGGCGCAGCGTCTCGCTGCCCAGGCTTTCACGCTCGAAGCGGCGCGCGCCGGGGAGGTAGCGCACGCGCTGCTGCGTGCTGCTCTCGCTGGTGGCCTGCAGGTCCACGTCCCAGCTGAAACCTTCGTCGATCGGGCCGGGGCCGTCGGGGAAGCTGGCGTAGGCCCAGTCCAGCACCTGCGCGATCTCCTCCTCCAGCGCCGGCAGCGAGCGCGGTGGCACGGAGGCCATCGCGTCGAAGCCGCCGCTGCCGTCGTCGGCCTCGCTGAAGTCGAAAGTCAGGTAGTGCAGGTCCATGGCGTCGGGTGCAAGTGCTTCGGGCCGCGCAGTCTGCCACCGGCGGGGCGGCCGCCGCCCGCCGCCAGAAAGCTCATCGGCGCTGCCTAGAATCCGCCCGAAATTGCCTTGGTTAGTTCCGAATGAACCTGGACCTGTTCGAGACCGACACGCCCGACAGCGCCGGCCCGCTGGCGTACCAGCGCGCGCTCGATGACTGGCTGCTGGCCAGCCATGAAGCCGGCCGCGTGCGGCGCCGTTCCTCGGCTTCGGTGTACGAGGCCATGTGGTCGGCGCTGGCGCAGTGGTGCGTGGCGCGCGGCATCGCGCTGGACGACATCACGGCCGCCGACCTGGAGGCCTACATCGCCTCGCGCGGCGGCTTCGACGAGCTCACTTCGCGCTACGCGCTGCGGCTGCTGCGGCTGGTGGAGCGGGTGATGGAGCACCGGCGGCTGGCGCACGGCAAGCCCGCGAACCACGCCGCCACCGAACTGATCGCCTCGCGCGCCGACGTGCGCTTCGCCGGCTCGCACGGGCGCGACCCGCTGCCCGATGTGCTCACGGCCGCGGAGGCGCGCCAGCTGGTGAGCTTCCTGGCCGACAGCCGCCCGCGCCCGGGTGCGGCCGGCGACTGGCAGGACCTGCGCAACCGCGCCTCGGTGGCGCTGATGCTGGGCGCGGGCCTCACGCCCGGCGACGTGCGCGCACTCACGCTGGAGGGCGTGGTGAGCGAAGGCGGCCGCGTGCCCGGGCTGCCCTGGAAGCTGCGCCTGCCCGGCAACGGCAACTCGCCCGCGCGCGAGACGCCCATGGCGTCCTGGGCGGCGCGGCTGCTGGCGGCCTGGCTGCAGGTGCGGCAGCAGCAGCGCATCCCGGGGCCGATGTGCTTTCCCTCGACCAAGTCCAGCGGCAAGCCCTGGGGCAAGGTGGCGCAGTACACGGCCGCGCGCGGCGTGCTGCTGGCCGCGGGCATCGAGGACGTGGAAGGCGGCAGCTACCGGCTGCGCCACACCTTCGCGCTGCGCCAGCTGCGCAAGGGCAAGCCGGTGGCGGAAGTGGCGCGCTGGCTGGGCCTGAGCGACCCGGCCATGATGGACCGCTACAAGCGCATCCTGATCGCGCCGGTGGAGGTGGTGTAGCGAGGGCTGGCGGACAACTGCCGCATTCCGTCCGCCAAGCCGCTGCGCCCCCTGGGGTTCAGTCTTCGAACAGCGCCGCGCTCCAGGCGTGCACCGCCTGCCGCTGCTCGCCCAGGCCCTGGATGCCCAGCCGCATCACGTCGCCGGCCTTGAGGAACACCGGGTTGGGCTTGGCACCCATGCCCACGCCCGGCGGCGTGCCGGTGCTGATGAGGTCGCCGGGCTCCAGCGTCATGAAGCGGCTGATGTAGCTGACCAGTTCCTTCACGCCGAACACCATGGTGCGCGTGCTGCCGTCCTGCCAGCGCCGGCCGTTGACGTCCAGCCACATCGAGAGGTTCTGCGGATCCGGCACCTCGTCGCGCGTCACCAGCCAGGGGCCGACGGGGCCGAAGGTGTCGCAACCTTTACCCTTGTCCCAGGTGCCGCCGCGCTCCAGCTGGTACTCGCGCTCGGAGACGTCGTTGACCACGCAGTAGCCGGCGACGCACTCCAGCGCGTCCTCCTCGCTGACGTAGCGGGCGCGGCGGCCGATCACCACGCCCAGCTCCACCTCCCAGTCGGTCTTGACCGAGCCCTGGGGCAGCACCACGGGGTCGCTGGGGCCGGTCAGCGCGGTATTGGCCTTCAGGAACAGCACCGGCTCCTTGGGCACCGGCAGGTTCGACTCGGCCGCGTGGTCGGCGTAGTTCAGGCCCACGCAAATGAATTTGCCCAGGCCCTTCCAGGGCGTGCCGATGCGCGCGGGCTCGGCCAGCACGGGCAGCGTGGACGGATCCACTTCCTGCAGCCGGCGCAGGTTCTCCGGCCGCAGCGTGTCGGCGGTGATGTCGGGGATCACGCCCGAGAGGTCGCGGACCTGGCCGTGGTCGTCGATCAGGGCGGGACGTTCGGCGCCGCGGGCGCCATGGCGAAGGAGTTTCATGGGGTGATGGTCAGGGAGTGAAAGGGGTTCAGTTGGACCAGCCGCCGTCGATGACTTGCGTGGTGCCGGTGGTGAAGGCGGACTCGTCGCTGGCGAGGTACACCGCCAGCGCGGCGATCTCCTCGGTGCTGCCCAGGCGCCCCATGGGCTGGCGCGCGACGAACAGTGCCTCGATCTCCTGCGCGGTCCTGCCGCTGGCCGAGGCCTGCGCCACGATGCGTTCGCGCAGCGAGGGCGACTCCACCGTGCCGGGGCAGATGGCGTTGCAGCGGATGCCGCGGCTGACGAAATCCGCCGCCACCGACTTGGTCAGCCCCACCACCGCCGCCTTGCTGGTGGCATAGACGAAGCGGTTGACGGGCGCCTTGATGCTGCCCGCGACGGAGGCCATGTTGATGATCGAGCCGCCGCCCCGGGTCAGCATGCCCGGCAGGAAGGAACGGATCGTGCGCGCCATCGACTTCACGTTGAGGTCGAAGGCGAAGTCCAGCTCCTCGTCGGTGCTGTCCAGCACGTCGCCCGCGTGCACGAAGCCCGCGCCGTTGAACAGCACGTCCACCGGCTCCACCTGCGCCGCGGCGGCCTGGATGGCGGCGGCGTCGCGCACGTCCAGGCGCATCACGCGGCAGTTGGACGTACCGGCCAGCGCGTCGAGCAACGCGGCGTCGATGTCGGTGGCGATCACCCGCGCACCCTCGCGTGCGAAGGCCAGCGCCGTGGCGCGGCCAATGCCCTGCCCCGCCGCGGTGACGAAGGCAGTCTTGCCTTGCAGTCTCATCAAACCCTCCTTGTTGGGAAGTTGGCCGGCCTGCAGGACGGCGGCTGTTGCGGCGCTGCGTGAGGCGGCGGAACTTGGGTTCCCGCGACCCTGCCCTCGCGAAAGCGGCGGGAACGGCGACGTTCTTCTTTGGCCTGCGTCTTCAGCGTTCCACCGTCCCTGAAGTCACTGGTCACGGCTCGGCTTCTTTCTAAGCGGCTGTGATAGCGCTACCCATACGGGCATTCCCTCCCGGGAAAGTCCTGAGTGCGCCACCGGCAGTGGCCCAGCGGGGTCTTGGCATCCGGGGCTGTGCCCGTATCTACCGGAGACCTGGCCCCCGGCGCGCGGCGCCGAAGGGTGCGTTGATTGCTTCAAGACCGGACGGCAGCGACCGCGCTGCGTCCCGAGGTGAGCCCCGATGCCCAGCAGAAATGATCTCGAAGCCTGGATGTGGATGGAGGCCTGCAAGGCGCTGAGCCAGGCCGAGCGGCTGCAGCAGCAGTTCTTCCCAGGCGGCGGCCCCGGCGCGGGCGCCGCGATCTGGCAGCCGCCGATGGACATGGTGGAGGACGAGCACGAGATCGTGATCGTCGTCGCCATGCCGGGCGTGCCGGCCGAGCGGGTGCAGGTCAGCCGCGAGAACGGCGCGCTGCTGGTGCGCGGCTCGCGTCCGCTGCTGTTGCCGGGCCACGGGCACCGCGTGCGCAGCCTGGAGATCCCGCACGGCGTGTTCGAGCGGCGCATCGCGCTGCCGCCGGGCCGCTTCGAGCTCAACCCGCCCACGCTGCGCGACGGCTGCCTGGTGCTGCACCTGATCAAACGCTAGGGAGGCCACGTGAACTTTTCAGCTTCGTCACCGCTGGCCCCGTCCACCATGCTGGACGGCGCCAATTCCGCCACCGCTGGCGCCGCGCCCGCAACGGCACCGCGCGAGCCGCACCCGCCCCTGCGCCCGCTGCCCGAGGACGCGCTCATCGTGCTGCCGCTGTACGACACCGTGGTGTTCCCCAACACCGTGGTGCCGCTGCTCATCGCCCGCCCCGACTCGCAGGCCGCGGTGCAGGAAGCGGTGCGCCAGGAGAAGCCCGTGGGCGTGCTGCTGCAAAGCCGCCGCGAGGCCGAGCATCCGCGCCCCGACGACCTGCACTGGGTCGGCACCAGCGTGTCGGTGCTGCGCTACCTCGCGGGCCCGGACGACGCGCACCGCGTGGTCGGCCGCGGCCTGCGGCGCTTCCGCGTGCTGCAGTTCCTGGAAGGCTGGCCCTTCCTGGTGGCGCAGGTGCAGTACATCGACGACCCGCAGCGCGACGACCCGGAGATCGAAGGCCGCGCCCGCACGCTCAAGGCCCGCTCGCTGGAAACGCTGCAGTTGCTGCCGCAAGTACCGACGGAGATGACGGCCGCGCTGCAGGCGCTGGACGAGCCCTCGCAGCTGGCCGATGCCGTCTCCAGCGTGCTCGACCTCCCGGTGGCGGAGAAGCAGTCGCTGCTGGAAACCTTCGACCTGAGATCGCGGCTGGACCGGCTCATCACCGCCGTCACGCACCGGCTGGAAGTGCTCAAGGTCTCGCGCGAAGTGGCGGACCGCACGCGCGAGAACATCGGCGACGTCAACCGCAAGCACCTGCTGCGCGAGCAGATGCGCGTGATCCAGAAGGAGCTGGGCGAGGACGACGAGAACGCCGCCGAGCTCGCCGAGCTGGAGGAGGCCATCGCCAAGGCCGGCATGCCGGAGGAGGTGGAAAAGGCCGCGCGCAAGGAGCTCAAGCGGCTGGAGCGCATGCCCGAGGGCGCGGCCGAGAGCTCGATGGTGCGGACTTACCTGGAGTGGCTGACCGAGCTGCCCTGGCGCACGGAGGAGGCCGCGCCCATCGACATCGCCGAGGCCCGGCGCATCCTGGACGAGGACCATTTCGGGCTGGAGAAGATCAAGCGCCGCATCCTGGAGTACCTGGCGGTGCACAAGCTCAACCCGTCCGGGCGCAGCCCGATCCTGTGCTTCGTCGGGCCGCCGGGGGTCGGCAAGACCTCGCTGGGCCAGAGCATCGCCAAGGCCACGGGCCGCACCTTCTCGCGCGTGAGCCTGGGCGGCGTGCATGACGAGTCGGAGATCCGCGGCCACCGCCGCACCTACATCGGCGCGCTGCCCGGCAACATCATCCAGGCGCTGCGCAAGGCCGGCACCAACCGCTGCGTGATGATGCTCGACGAGATCGACAAGCTCGGTTCGGGCGGCATGCACGGCGACCCGAACGCGGCGCTGCTGGAAGTGCTGGACCCGGAGCAGAACAGCACCTTCCGCGACACCTACCTGGCGGTGCCCTACGACCTGTCCAAGGTGATGTTCGTGTGCACGGCGAACATGCTCGACACCATCCCGGGCCCGCTGCGCGACCGCATGGAGGTGATCCAGTTGCCAGGCTACACCAGCCAGGAGAAGCTGCAGATCGCGCGCCGCTACCTGCTGCCGCGCCAGCTCGCGGCCACGGGGCTGACGCCGGAGCAGTGCACGGTGAGCGACGCGGCGCTGGCGGCCATCATTGCGGACTACACGCGCGAAGCGGGCGTGCGCAACCTGGAGCGCGAGATCGGCGGCGTGGTGCGCCACGTGGCGGTGCGCATCGCCGAGGGCAGCGTGGAGCGCATGGACGTGGACGCGGGCGACCTGCACGCCATCCTGGGTGCCAAGCGTTTCGAGGCCGAGGTGGCGATGCGCACCGGCGTGCCGGGTGTGGCCACGGGGCTGGCCTGGACGCCGGTGGGCGGGGAGATCCTGTTCATCGAGGCGGCGCGCACGCCGGGCAGCGGCAAGTTGATCCTCACCGGGCAGCTGGGCGACGTGATGAAGGAGAGCGTGCAGGCCGCGCTGTCGCTGGTGAAGGGCCGCACGGCCGAGCTGGGCATCGCCGCGGACAGCCTGGACAAGTCCGACCTCCACGTGCACGTGCCCGCGGGCGCCACGCCCAAGGACGGGCCCAGCGCGGGCGTGGCGATGTACGTGGCGCTGAGCTCGCTGCTCAGTGGCCGCCCGGTGCGGGCGGACGTGGCGATGACGGGCGAGATCAGCCTGCGCGGGCTGGTGCTGCCGGTGGGCGGCATCAAGGAGAAGGTGCTCGCGGCGCTGCGCGCGGGCATCACCACCGTGATGCTGCCCGCGCGCAACCAGCGTGACCTGGAAGACATCCCGCAGGAAGCCCGGGAGAAGCTGCGCTTCGTGTGGCTGGAGCGGGTGGACGAGGCGGTGGAGGCAGCGCTGGAGCCGGCGGGAGCGATGCCTGGCGCGGCTGAGGTTGCGTGAGCGACGGCGGCTGCACTGCTGTCCGTCATCGAGCCAGGCACACCCGCCGATCCGGGCGGCCATGCTCAACGGGACTCGACGCTGACGGCGGACAAGTCCTGAAGAGCAGGCGCGGCCTTCATCATCCGGCGGGCGGTGCCACGGGCTTGCGTGGCCGGCCTTCCTGCATGAACAGCACCGCGCACACGCCGCGCAGCCAGCGGTTGGCAGCGTCGTGGTGGAAGCGCGCGTGCCAGTGCTGCTTGACCTCGAAGCCCGGGATGGGCAGCGGGCACTTGAGCACCAGCAGATCCGCCGTGCGCGCCAGCGTTTCACCGATGTGGCGCGGCAGCGTGGCCACGAGATCCGTGGTGGAGACGATGGCGGGCAGGCCCAGGAAGCCCGGCAGCTCCAGGTGGACGTCGCGCTTGATGCTGCGCTCCTTCAAGGTCGCGTCGAGCAACTGGTAGCCGGTGCCCGAGGCGATGGCCACGTGCGGCTCGGCCTCGTAGCGGCGCAGCGTGAGCCGACCGTCGGCCAGGCGCGGATGGCGGCGGTTGGCGAGACAGACCCAGTCCTGCGCGAAGAGGGTTTGCTGGTAGAAGCCCGCTTCCAGGCCCGGCACCAGGCCGATGGCCAGGTCGGCGTCGCCAGCCTCCAGCGCACGCGCCGTGTCCGCGTCGATGCGCGCGGCCTCCAACCGCACGCCCGGGGCCACGGCACGCACGTGCGCGAGCAACTGCGGCAGGAGCGTGACGTGGCTGGCATCGGTCATGCAGATGCGAAAGCGCCGCTGCGCCTGGGCGGGCTCGAACTCCGGTGCCGTCTCTGTCAGCCGGCGCACACAGGCGAGCGCGTCCCGCACGGTGCCGATGAGCGCTTCGGCCCGCGGCGTGGGCTGCATGCCCGCGGGCGTGCGCACGAACAAGGGGTCGCGCAGTAGCTCCCGCAACCGGCCCAGCCAGATGCTCACCGTGGGCTGGCTCTGCCCCAGTTGTTCGGCCGCGCGCGTGACGCTGCGCGTGCCATAGAGCAGCTCGAACAGGCGCAGCAGTTTCAGGTCCGGCAGCGGGGTGTCATCGGGGCTCATGTGAAGGCGACCTTCCGCATTGCGAATCGCAATGGAGTGTATTGCTCCCATTGAATTGCCAGCATCTTTGCCGCTGCCTATCGTCGCGGCCATTCGCTGCCAAGGCCGGCAGCAGCCAACGACGAAGGAATGAGCTTGAAGATCTGTGTGCTGGGCGCGGGCGCCCTGGGATGCGCGATCGGCGGCGTGCTGGCCGAGGGCGGCTGCGAGGTCACGCTGGTGACACGCAACGCCGCGCACGTGGACGCCATGAACCGCGACGGCCTGCGCTTGGTCGAGGACGGCACGGAGCGCAGCGTGAGGGTGCACGCCACCACCGACTGCGCCGCCCTGGGGCCGATGGACCTCGTCATCGTGCTGGTGAAGTCCTTCGACACCCGGCGCGCCATCGAAGCGGCCGGCCCCATCGTCGGCCCCGGCACGGTGGTGATGTCGCTGCAGAACGGCCTGGGCCACGAGGACGAGCTCGCCGCCGTCGTGGGCCGCCAGCGCGTGATGGCGGGCAAGAGCTACGTCGGCGGCGTGCTGCTGGCGCCCGGCCGGGTTCGCATCGGCGTGCAGGACAAGGAGACGCTCATCGGCGAGCTCGACGGCACGGTGAGCTGCCGCGCTCAGGCGGTGGCCCAGGCCTTCGAGGAGGCCGGGCTGCGCTGCATCGTCAGCGACAACATCGTCGGGACGATGTGGGACAAGCTGCTGGTCAACGTGGCCACCGGCGCGCTGGCCGGCATCACGGGCCTCGGCTACGGCGACCTGTACGCCGTGCCGGAGATCGAGCAGACCGCGCTGGCGGCCGTGGCCGAGGCCATCGCCGTGGCGCAGGCCAAGGGCGTCCAGCTCTCCATGACCGATGCGCGCCAGCCCTGGCTCAAGGCCTGCGCCGGGCTGCCGCCGCAGTTCAAGACCTCGATGCTGCAGAGCCTGGAGAAAGGCTCGATCACCGAGGTCGATTTCATCAACGGCGCCGTCGTGCGCCAGGGCGAACGCTTGGACGTGCCCACGCCCGTCAACCGCACGCTGGTGGCCTGCATCAAGGGCATCGAGCGCCGGCTGCAAGCTGCCTGACCCCTGCTTGAAGCATTCCGAAGGAGACAGCCGATGACGGCGAACACCCGTTCCTACGTCGAGCACGTGGCCGTGCGCGTGAAGGACCTGCAGTGGCACTTGCGCTTCTTCCGCGAGGTGCTGGGCATGGGCACGCGCATGGTCGATGGCGACCCCGAGGCGCCGCGCCAGGTCTGGACCATCGGCGGCATGCAGTTCATCCAGGACTCGGCCTTCGAGGGCCCCGAAGGCCGCCTGGCACACCTGGGCGTGATGACAAGCGACCTGGAAGCCGCGCTGCAGGCTGCCAAGGCCTTCGGCGTGAGCGAGATGCCCCAGGGCCGCAACTGGCTGCGCCTGCCCGACGGGCTGGCGGTGGAAATCCTGCAGGCCACCGGCAACGCGGTGGACGAGGCGCTGGCGGTGGACCCGCGCGCCTGAGACCAAGACACAACGCCAAGGAACGAGCGCGACATGAGCCACAGCCCCGATCCCGGCACTCCCGAGCTGTACTGGGACGAAGTACAGGAAGGCGCCGAGTGCACCAGCCCCGAATACGAGGTGACCGAGGCCCGCGTGATGGCCTACGCCGAGCTCACCGGCGACTTCACGCCGGTGCACACCGATGAGGACTACGCCCGGACCACGCCCTTCGGCACGCGCGTCGCGCACGGCCTGTTCGGCCTGTCCATCGCCGACGGCCTCAAGACCCGTAGCGCGCTGCGCTTCCAGCCGGGCATGTCCATGGGCTGGAGCTGGGACTTCGTGGCGCCCATCAAGCTCGGCGACAAGGTGCGCGTGAAGTTCCGCGTCGGCACCGCGCGCCGCAGCAAGAGCCGCACGGGCTGGGGCATCGTCATCCTGCCTTCGGAGCTGATCAACCAGCGCGGCGAAGTCGTCCAGAAGGGCGAGCACCGGCTGATGATCCCGCTGCGCCCGGCCACCGACTGACCACGCCCGCAACGAAGCACGAGCATTCCATGAGCAACACCGAAGCGCTGCCGCTGGCCGGCATTCGCGTCATCGACTACAGCCACTTCCTGGCCGGTCCCTACCTCTCGCGCTGCCTGGCCGCCATGGGCGCCGAGGTCATCAAGGTCGAACGTCCGACCACCGGCGACGCCGGGCGCCAGCACGCCTACTTCATCAACGGGCAAAGCGGCTACTACCTGCAGCAGAACATGGGCAAGCAGGGCCTGTGCATCAACCTCAAGGACCCGCGCGGGCTGGAGCTGATGCACAAGCTGGTGGACACGGCGGACGTGTTCGTCGAGAACTACCGCCCCGGCGCGCTGGACAGGTTGGGCCTGGGCTATGAGGCGCTTTCCGCGCGAAACCCGGGCCTGGTCTATTGCTCGGTCTCGGCCTACGGCCACACGGGGCCGGACTCGCACCGCGCCGGCTTCGGCCTGATCGCTGAGGCCAAGAGCGGCATCATGGCCATGGTGGGCCAGCCGGGCGAGGCGCCGCCGCTGCTGCGCATCGCGCTGGGCGACCTCTACACCGGCGCGCACGGCGTGGCCGCGGTCTGCGCCGCGCTGCTGGGACGCGTCAAGAGCGGCAAGGGCCGGCACATCGACATGGCGCTCTACGACACGCTGGTGTCGATGCACGAGTACGCCATCCAGTGCTACACGCTCTCGGGCGGCAAGGAACTGCCCATGCAGACCGGCCACGACCTGCCCACCAGCACGCTCTACGGTGTCTTCACGGCCACCGACGGCCACCTGGTGATCGCGGCGCAAGTGGACGACGCGTGGAAGCGGCTGGCCGCTCTCGTGGGCGGCGAGGCCTTCGCGGCGGACGCGCGTTTCCACACCGCCGCCGGGCGCAACGCGCACCGGCTGGAGATCCTGCCGGTGGTGCGGGCCTGGACCGAGGCGCGCAGCGTGGCCGACTGCCTGGCGGCGCTGGAGGCCATCGACGTGCCCTGCGCCAAGGTGCAGCGCATCGACGAGGTGCTGCAGGACCCGCAGATCATTGCCCGCGAAGTGGTCACCGAGCACGAGCACCCGGTGCTGGGCACCGTGAAGCTGCCCAACACGCCGTTCCGCTTCTCGGACTGCGACACGAAGCAGACCGTGCCCGCCCCGCTGATGGGCCAGCACAACCGCGCCATTGCGCGGAGCCTGGGCTATGGCGCCGACGACATCGACCGCCTGGTGGCCGAGGGCGTGCTCTACGCCGAGGAAGCCGTCGCCCAGTTGCAAGGAGAGCCGACATGACCGATCGCTACGCCATCGTTGGCAACCCGGTGGGCTTTTCCAAGTCGCCGCTGATCCACACCGAGTTCGCCCGCCAGACCGGACAGGACATCGAGTACACCCGGCTCGAAGCACCGCTGGGCCGGTTCAAGGAAACGGTGGACGCCTTCCGCGCCGCCGGCGCCAAGGGCGTGAACGTGACCGCGCCCTTCAAGCTCGACGCGTTCGCCTACGCCACCGAAGTGTCCGAGGCGGCGCGGCTGGCCGGTGCGGCCAATGCGCTGTCCTTCGACGGCGAGCGGGTGCGTGCCGAGAACTTCGACGGCGTCGGGCTGGTCAACGACATCCAGCGCAACCTGGGCTTCAAGCTCCAGGGCAAGCGGGTCCTGCTACTGGGCGCCGGTGGCGCGGCGCGTGGCGCGCTGCTGCCGCTCCTGGCGCAGCAGCCGGCGGAGTTCGTCCTGGCCAACCGCACGGCCGCCAAGGCGCAGGAACTGGCGCGGCAGTGCCAGAGCGCAGGCCCCATCCGCGGCTGCGGCCTGCGCAATCTCGAAGGCCTGGCCTTTGACATCGTGCTCAACGCCACGTCGGCCAGCCTCGCCGGCGAGTTGCCTGCAGTGCCCGCCGATGTGTTCGGCAGCGCCCAGTTGGCCTACGAGCTGGCGTATGCCAAGGGCCTGACGCCGTTCCTGCGCCTGGCGCAGGGCGCCGGCGTGCAGCGCCTGGCTGACGGCGTGGGCATGCTGGTGGAGCAGGCCGCCGAGGCCTTCCAGTGGTGGCGCGGCGTGCGCCCGGACACGGCAGGGCTGATCCGGCAGCTCACGGTGCCGCTCGTTTGACGCCAACGCGCACCGAGACCCCAATGGCCGCCCGCCCGGGCGGCCTTCCATCTTCCGCAGGAGCCCCTTGATGAAGATCCTCATGCTTCACGGCATCAACCACGATCAGTCGGTGTTCGCCGAGATCGTGCGGGGCCAGATCTGCGGCTTCGGCGTGGAGAGCTACCTGCTGGCGCTGCGGGCGGCGGCGGCCGTGCGCCAAGCCCGCGTCGGTTGAAAGCGCCGCGCGAGCGCCTGCCCTCTCACTCCCCGTCAGGCGCCCGCATCCCCTTGTACCGCGCCTCCAGCTCCTGCCTCAGTTGCCTGCGCACCTTGGCCTGCTCGTAGCGCCGGCGCTCGTCGGGCGTGAAGGGCCGCAGCGGCGGCACCGGCACGGGCTTGCGGTCGTCATCCACCGCCACCATCGTGAAGAAGCAGCTGTTGACGTGGCGCACCACCTGGCTGCGGATGTCCTCGGCGATGACCTTGATGCCCACCTCCATCGACGAGGTGCCGGTGTGGTTGATGCTGGCCAGGAAGGTCACCAGCTCGCCCACGTGGATGGGCTGCCGGAACATCACCTGGTCCACCGACAGCGTCACCACGTAGCGCCCCGCATAGCGGCTGGCACAGGCGTAGGCCACCTGGTCCAGCAGCTTCAGGATCGTGCCGCCGTGCACGTTGCCGGAGAAGTTGGCGGTGTCGGGAGTCATCAGCACCGTCATGGTGAGCTGGTGGGCGGGCAGGTCCATCGCCGGGGTTCCTTGATGAGGTGGTTTCAGAGGACGTGCGCGCAGGCGGCTTCCGGCGTGCGCGTGTCCATGTTGCGGCCACGGTTGAGGTGGTCATCGATCTCCGCGGCGGCGCCGATCATCCGGCCATAGAGGAACACGGTGAAGGCCGCGTTCTCCAGGTCACGCACATCGAGCAGGCCGGCCTTGTAGTCTTTCCAGAGCAACCCCAACAGCAGTGCGGCAATTACCGCATCTACGTTGACGCAGAACACGTAAGGGCTCGCACCCACCTCGTACAGCGCCTGCGCCAGCTCCCGGTAGAAGGCGTGGAAGACGTTGTACCGGCCCTGATGCGCCATGAACTCGGCGATGAAGCGCTCGCGCGGGTCGTGGTTGACCGGCTTGCCCTTGAACACCGGATGGTGCACGCCGGGCAGCGCTCGCAGTTCCTGCCCCGCCTCCTTGGCCGCGCGCTTCTCGCTCTTGTAGCTGCGTGCGAAGGCCGTGGCCATGGCTTTGAGATCCAGCCCATGGTTGGGGTCGGTGGGGTCCTTCAGGCCCACGTCCTTGAACTGCTCCAGCAGGAAGGCCATGCCCTCGAAGCCGTTGCCGCCATGGCTGTAGCCGGTGTGGGTGAGGAAGCCCACCATGCCCTTGTTGATCTGCACGCGCTGCGGCGTCTGCGGGCCGTCGGCCGAGACGGCCCCCTTGGCGCCCTGCGCCGAGATCGAGCCCGGGCCGTTGGACACCAGCAGGCCGATGAGCATCTGCAGCGGCTGCGCCTGCTCGGGCATCGGCTTGCGCCCGGTGATGGCGAGATAGCACAGGTCGGCCATGGTCCAGCTGCCGTAGCGCTCGGCCTGCGAGATGCCGGCCAGCGAGCCCCACTGGTGCCGCTCCGCCGGGATGGTCGAGCCCACCATCACGCCGTAGAGACGCAAATACCAGGGCAGCGTCTCGGCCGTGAGGCGGCTGATGCGCTTGCGCATCAGGGGACCCCAGGCGATGGTCGTGGCGATGGCGGCCAGGATGGCGTCGCGCGACAGCGGGATCTCCTGCGCCAGCAGGAAGTCCAGGAACACCGACTTCACCTTGCGCTTGCTCACGGCCTGCAGCATGGCCTTGGGGTGCGAGTCCTTGGCCTCGTCCTCGCGCTGGCTGAACAGGGCCCGGCCCGCTTCGTCCAGGCGGATGTGCTTGAAGTCGAAGCCGGCCTGGCTGCCGTCCTTCAGGCCCGATCCCAGGAACAGCTCGATCAGCGTGCGCGTGCACGCCAGCGCCCGCTCCACGCGCTTGGGGCCGATGATGGACACGGCCGCGGCCATGACGGCGTTGGGCGCGTTGCCCGCGTCGCGCGCCGCCTGCGCGGCCACCAGCACCGGGTCGCCCACGAGGTTGACCTCCGCCGCCACCGCGATGTCCAGCAGCGCACGCTCGTTGGGGCCGGCCACCTCGTGCACCAGCGGCAGCGCGAACACGGCCTGCAGCGGCTGCAGCGCCAGGCCCAGCACCGGGTGCCCGTGCACCGAGCTCACCTGCGTGGCCGGGTCCATCTGCGAGGCGCCGGACTTGTCCTTCATGTTCTGGCGCGCGATCACCGCGCCCACCTGCTTGGACAGCGCGGCGATCTGGCCGGCATAGGGCTCGGGCGCGGGCACCGGCGGCAGCGCCAGCTCCGCCGGCAGCGGCAGCCCCTGGTCGTTGGCGAGCCAGGGTTTCAGGCTCAGGCTGCCGCGCGGGGGGAAGTCGGGCTTGGCCCCACTGAGCGCCATCACGGCGGTGAGCGCCGCCGGGATGTGGGCGATGTTGGTTACCACCGCACCTTTCTTCGACACCACCGGCTTCTCGGGCGTGAAGAGCGCGTCCACGCCCAGCGATTCCATGAACCAGCGCTCCTTGTCCTGCGCGCTGTCGCCTGATCCGGCCATGGCACCGGCATGGCCCACGGCGCGCGTGAGCTTGGACTTCCAGCGTCCCACCACGCAGGCCACCACCGGCTTGCCGAAGTCCAGGGCGTGCTCGTAGTAGCCGCCGGGCTCGGCGTACAGCACCGCGGCGCGCGAGCGGCCGTCGTTGCGGAAGGCATGCGCGAAGTCGCGCGCGGCGTAGTGGATGTAGACGTCCTTGCCCGAGGACACCAGCGTGGTCGTGCCCCAGCCCTCGCTGGCGAGGTACTGCGCGATGGTGGTGGTGAAGCCGCCGGAGTTGGAGAAGATCGCCACCGAGCCCTGCAGCAGCGAGTCCTCCGGCAGGTCGCCGCCCAGCGCGCCGCCGATGCGCACGCGGTTCCACGAGTCGGCCACGCCCAGGCAGTTGCCGCCGATGATGTCGATGCCCGCGCTCTGCGCCATGGCGCGGATCTCGCGCGCGTCGTGCACCGCGATCTTCTCGGTGATGATGACGATCTTGCGCAGGCCCGGGTTCACGCGGATGAGCTCGGCCACGCCGTCGCGCACGCCCGAAGGCGGCAGGTACACCACGCCGGTGTTGAACGCCAGGCCCGCGTTGAGGCCCTCGCGCACGTTGTTGAAGACGGGAATGTCGCCCGCGGGCGTCTTGAGCACCTGGCCGCCGCGGCCGGGCGAGGTGCCGAACACCACGTTGCCGCCGGAGAAGGCGTGGCTGGTGGGCGTGACCTGGCGCGACTCGCCGCCCAGGATGTTGAGGACGCACACGCGGTCGCCGCGCGTGGCGACGTCGGCCAGCGAGTTGATGCCCAGGTAGTAGGGGAAGCTGGAAATGCCTCGTGCATGCATGGTGTGTCTCCTTGGGCCTCAGGCGGCGTTCTTCTTGATGCCCAGCTCGGCGGCGATGGCGGCGCGCCCGCCGGCCTTCATCCACTCGTCGATGCGCTTGGCGTAGTTGACGACCTCGGAGATGGCGCTGTCGAAGCCGAAGAAGCGGTAGGGCAGGCCCAGCGATTCGCAGGTGTCGGCCAGGGCGGCGAAGCCGCGCACGAGGTTCGGGCCGCCGCGCCCCACCACCACGTACAGCGGCGTGGGCCCGTGGGTGGCGAAGTGCTCGCGCAGCGCATCGCCCATGGCGCGCAGGGTCTCGTGGATGTCCGTGTTGTTGGACTTGCCGCCGATGATGAACAGCACGTTGGACTGCGCCAGGAAGTGCCGGTAGCAGATGCGCGCCACCTGCTTCATCTTTTCGTAGGGCGGGTTGCCGCCGAAGTCCGAGGAGATGCTAGCGGCCTCGCCCAGCACCTCGGTCACCAGCGAGTTGGCGCCGCCGCCGAAGGTGGGCGCGAGGATGGTGCCGCGCTCGTTGATGACGAACACGTCCGACTGGCCCTGGTGCGTGCGCAGCTCGTTGACCTCCTGCTCGAAGGCGCCGACGTCGGCGGCGAAGAGGTGCCGCGGCAGGCTCAGCCGCGCCACGCGCGGGTCGTCGCGGTCGAAGCCGCACTTGAAGTCGCAGGCCACCGGGGTCAGCTTGCCGCTGCCGTCCACGCGCATGCGGATCGGATTGAGCTCCAGCGTGGTCATGCCGTAGTGGTGCATCAGCTCCCACAGCTTGGGCAGGTGCTGCACCAGGGGCGAGATGATTTCCTTGGGCGCGCCGATGTCGGTCAGCGCGTTGGCGACCACGAAGGCCTTCAGGCCGGTGAGCGCGTCGAAGGGCACGGTGGCGATCTCCGACTTGTCCAGCTCCTCGATGTCCACGCCGCCGCGGTGCGTGAGCGTCATGGTGGGTGCCCGGAAGCGCGTGTCGTCGGTGATGGCGAAGTAGACCTCGTGCTCGGCCGGCACGCCGCCCTCGAAGGTCACGCCGTTGGCCTTGGCCGTGGCGTTGCCGTGGCGGTGCTCGGCGAAGTACAGGCGCTCCTTCTCGGCCAGCGCTTGCGCCAAGTCCTTGGCACGGCCGATCAGGCCCGACTTGCCCTTCTTGCCCACGCCACCCTTGAACAGCGGCTTGATGAACACCTGTCCGTGGCGGCGGATCAGCGCCTGGATGTCGTCCTCCGACGCGTCGGGGCCGAGCACCTCCGCGGTTGGAAAATCGACGTGCCGCAATAACTGCGCGCCGTAAAGCATGCCGGTGAGTTGCATGGAGTCTCCTTCAGGTTGAACCAGGGCAGCGAAGCGGAATTTGCCTCGCCCATTTCCGAGAACACGAAACTTGCTATACGGGCGCTGCCGGCGGACGCAAGTGAAATCACGGGACAAAACCGGGCCAGCCGCCTGCCATCGCAGCAGGCAGAGTTTTTCGGCTTGGTCCGCTTGGACGCCTTGGACAGTGCAATAACGCACAGTATTCAAAGCAGCACTGTCAGTTTGCTGTCAGCTCGCCTAGGGAAACCCCTAGGTTGTTGCGTTGCGCACCGGGGAGCCCGAAGCGGGCTGAAACCGGCTTGGGACGCCGGCCACTCTTGGAGTTTCAGTATTTTGGCGCGGCGCAGTGAATTGCCACCCGCTGAGCCGTCCGCTAGAACAAGCAGGAATCTGTTTTCAGTGTGCAATTGCCATCGAAATAATCCGTCATGCCCGCGAAGGCGGGCATCCACGCATACCGGGATGCTGCCCGGAGCTCGTGGACACCCGCCTCCGCGGGCGTGACGGAATTCTTTAAGGCGGCATCAAGAACTGATACCAATATTCTGGACAAATGCCAGACGGCATCGTCCAGTTTTTGGACTGGCGTCCATGGCATAAGCCAGGCATTTATCGCCGGTCCGACGCCATTCAGAAACTGTGGCGCACGCCCATTTCAATGCCGCGAGAAGAGCCGCCCGCCGCAAGGCCGCTGGCGCCGCCGGGCACCGCGTAGGCCAAGCCGCCGCGGTTGTCGATGTGCGACAGCGTGCCGTACAGCGCCGTGCGCTTGGACAGGTGGTGCACGTAACCCAGGCCAAGCTGGCGCGCGCGGTTGCCGTCCAGCGCCGTGGCGCCGACCCGGCCGGAGAACTTCGCGCGCAGCCAGGAAGCCTTGATCTCGCCCTTGCCCACGGGGACCCAGGCGCCCACCAGCAGGTTGTCCTGCGTGGCATCGGCCTGATCGAAGCGGCGCAGCGCCAGCGACACGCGCACCGGGCCGAAGTCGTAGAGGCCGGCCACGACGCGGTCGTCGAGGCGGCCGGCGACGGTGAGGTCGTTCCGCGTGCGCGTGACCGCGGCGGAGACCACCACCGGCCCGGACGCGTAGCCCAGCCGTGCCCCGCGCACCTGATGCTGGCCATTGGCCGCCGCTCCGTTCTCGTCCTCCGCGACCATCACGCCGCCTTCCAGCCCGCCCCAGCCGGCGGGCATCAGCCACTGCAGCGAGTTGCTGGTGCGCGTGGTGGTGTTCGGCGCCGAGCCGAAGGCCGAGCGGATGGGGCCCGTCGGCGAGGCAGAAGCGAAGTTGTTGGAGCCGGCCACGCCCACGTGGCTGAACGGGTCGAAACGCACCCAGTTGACGTAGCTGGGCACGTAGTCCCGGCCCAGGCGCAGCTCCCCCCAGCGCTTGCCCGCCAGGCTGAGCGTGGCGCGCCGGTCCCAGAAGTTGGTGCTGGAGGTGCTGGCCCCGGTGTCCAGCGCGACGCCGCTTTCCAGGTGGAAGCCGGCAGACAGGTCGCCGCCCAGGTTCTCGGTGCCGCGCAGGATGAAGCGGCTGGTCGCGTTCGAGCCGCTGACGAGCGAGCTCACGCCGCCCAGGCCCTCGTTGCGGACGTGACGGATGGCGGTATCGGCAACGCCGCCGAGCGTGACACCCTGCGCCCAGGCAGCGGCGGCGGGGATCGTCCCCAGCGCGAGGCCCAGCATCGCCTTCATGGGCTTGTTCATGGCCTGTCTCCTTGGATGTTCTTGTTCGCGGCCCTGGTGTTGCCGCCTCACTTCGCCTCGGCCTCGGCCTTGGCCACCGGCTCCAGGCCCGAGGTGCGCACGATGGGCGCCGCCGCCGGCGAGGCCAGGAACTTCACGAGCCGCGCCGCCAGCTCCGGCTCCTTGCTGCCCACGGCCAGGCCGGCCGAGAAGAACACCTTCTGCTGCAGCTCCTCGGGCAGCGGGCCGACGAACTCGATGTCCTTGAACGGCAGCAGCTCGCTGATCTGCTGGAAGCCGAGGTCCGCGTCGCCGCGCGTGAGCACCGCGCCCACGCGCTCGCTCATGATCTTTCGCGACTTGTCCTTGATCTGCTCCCACACGCCCAGCTTCGGGAACAACTCGTTGCTCAGGTAGGTGCCGCTGGCGCTGGCCGAGTAGGCGATGGACTTGGCATCGAGCACCGCCTTCTTCACGCCCTCGGCCGTCGAGATGTCGGGCTTGGGCAGCCCCTTGCGCACCGACACGCCGATGAGCGAGCGGCCCAGGTCCACCCGCGTGTTGGGCACCACCTTGCCCTGCTTCACCAGGGACTCCAGCGCCGAGTCGGCCAGGATCACGATGTCGAACTGCTCGCCGCGCGCCAGGCGGCTGGGGATGGAGTCATTGGCCGTGCCCATCGACGCGCCGTAGGACGTGACGACCTTGTGCCCGGTGGCGGCCTCGAACAAGGGAACCAACTCTTTGTAGGCCGCCGTGAAGCCGCCGGAGCTGACGACGCGGATCTCGCCGGCCATGGCGGAAGCCACGGCACCCAGGGCCAGGCCGGCAACCAGGAAGGCGCGGCGGGTGGTGTTGAAGAAGTTGCTCATGAAACTTGTCTCCGTAGGGATTGGTGTCGGGTAGGGCATCGTAGAAACGCCCAATTGATCCGTGAATTGCATTGTTTTTATGATTTCATGCATGTCACGCATCAATTTCGCGCTCGAGGAGCTGCAGGCTTTCGTGGCCGTGGCGGACCGCAGCAGCTTCCGCATGGCGGCGGAGCACCTGTGCATCTCGCAGCCGGCGCTGAGCCGCCGCATCGACAAGCTGGAGGCCGCGCTGGGCCTGCGGCTGCTGGAGCGCACCACGCGGCAGGTGGACCTGACCGCCGCCGGGCGGCAGTTCCTGGAGCGGGCGCGGCAGACGCTGGAGGACCTGGAAGACGCGGTGACGCGCCTGTCGGACGACGCGCAGGCGCGGCGCGGGCAGGTAACCATCGCCTGCGTGCCTTCGGTCGCGCAGCACGTGCTGCCGGGCATCGCCAAGGCCTTCGCGCAGCAGCAGCCGCATGTGCGGCTGCGCGTCATCGACGACAGTGCGCACCGCGTGCTGGCCAGCGTGTGCTCGGGCGAAGCCGATTTCGGGCTCAACTTCACCGGGGCGCAGGAGCCGGACGTGGAGTTCGAGATGCTGGGCCACGACGACTACGCGCTGGTGCTGCCGCACGGGCACCCGCTGGCCGATCGCGCCAGCGTGGCCTGGGCCGACCTGGCGGACCAGAAGATGGTGGCCGTGTCGCGCCAGAGCGCCAACCGGCTGCTGGTGGACCACGCGCTGGCCGCCCTGCCCCAGCGCCCGCTGTGGTTCTACGAGACCGAGCACGTGGCCGGCGCGCTGGGGTTGGTGGCGGCCGGCCTGGGCCTGGCCGCGCTGCCACGGCTGTCGGTACCCCCGGGCCATGCGATGTTGCGCGCCATACCGTTGACCGATCCGGTGGTGAGCCGCGTGGTCGGACTGATCACGCGGCGGGGACGCATGCTCTCGCACACCGCCAGTCAGTTGTGCGGGCTGGTGCGGGAGAGCTTCAAGGAGCAGCAGACCCTGACCGGTGCCTGACGGCACCCACTGCACTACACCCATCCCAGTCCCCCCAGCACCGCACCGCCGGCCAGCAGCCACAGCAGGTGCATGCGCGTGCGCCACACCACCAGCGTGACCACGGCCGTCAGCAGCCAGAGCCGGCCGTCGCGCGTCCAGTCGCCCGAGGCCCGGGCGAGCAGCCAGGCCGTGGACAGCAGCACGCCGACCACGATGGGCGCCATGCCCTGGCGGAAGGCGCGCACGCTCAGCCGCTCGCGATGGCGGTGCCCCCAGCGC
The DNA here is from genome assembly GCF_937926365.1 of uncultured Azohydromonas sp. Lineage (GTDB taxonomy): Bacteria > Pseudomonadota > Gammaproteobacteria > Burkholderiales > Burkholderiaceae_C > Azohydromonas. The sequence continues at coordinate 80,079 of NZ_CALAOH010000019.1, forward strand.
GTAGCCAGCAGCGTCAGCAGCGAGCTGGGCGCCAGGATGCCCACCGTGCACACCGCCATGCCCAGCACCGCCAGCGCCAGGCTCCAGACCGTGCCCGCGCCCGTCCCGGCGGCGTTGAGCCCCAGGTTCCAGCCCAGCAGCGCGACGAAGAGCATGTTGGGCCCCGGCGCGGCCTGCGCCAGGGTGATGGAGGCGGTGAACTGCGCCTCGCTCAGCCAGCCCTGCCCGTTCACCAGGTAGCGGTGCAGGTCCGGCGCCAGCGTCACCGCGCCGCCCACGGCCAGCAGCGACAGCGACAGCTGATAAAGCAGCAGGTGCAGCCAGTCGAGCAGGCTCATGAGTTCACTCCGCGCCGAAGCCGCCACCCGGTCAGCACGCAGGCCGCGCCGCCCAGGCCGAACACGATGGCAATCAAAGGAAGATGCAGCAGCACCAGGCCGGAAAACGCGCCGGCGGCGACGGCCACCACCAGCGCCAGCCCCAGCGGATGCCGGCGCAGTTGCGCCAGCAGCTTCAGGCTGGTGCCGGCGATCAGCCCCGCCGCCACCGCGCCCATGCCGCGCAGCGCGCCGGCCGCGGCGGCGTGGCCGGCAAGCTGGCCGTAGACGGTGGCGGCCGTCAGCAGCAGCACCAGCGGCAGGGCGAGCAGCCCGCCCAGCGCGGCGGCGGCGCCGCGCCAGCCGAAGTGCCGATCGCCGAACATCAGCGCCAGGTTGCAGACATTGGGGCCGGGCATGACCTGCGCCACGGCCCAGTCCTCCACGAACTCCTCGTTGCTGAGCCAGCCGCGCTTCTCGACCAGTTCCCGCTGCACCACCGCCAGCACACCGCCGAAGCCCTGCAGTGACAGCCAGGAAAAGGCCCAGAACAGCTCCAGGACCGTGCGCGGGCTGGAGGCGGCGCGCCCGGCCGTCATTGGATGGTGATCTTGCGCTCGCGGATCACGCGGCCCCAGGTGGCGGTTTCGCGCGCGATCTCCTGCGCCAGCTCCTCACGCGTGCCGGGTTGCGGCGTCAACCCGTGAGCGTCCAGCTCCTTCACCACCTCCGGCGTCTTGAGCACCTTCACCAGCTCGGTGTTCCAGCGGTCCAGCACCGGCTTGGGCACCTTGGACGAAGCCACGAAGGCGTACCAGTTGGTGGCGCTGTAGCCAGGGTAGCCGGACTCGGCGATGGTGGGCACGTTGGGCAGCGCCGGCAGCCGCTTCGGCCCGGTGCTGGCCAGCGGAATCAGCTTGCCGGACTGGATATGCGGCAGCGCCGTGGACAGCGTGGAGTAGTACGAAGCCACGCGCCCGCCCAGCAGGTCCTGCAGCGCCGGCGCGCCGCCCTTGTAGGGAATGTGCGTGGTGGTGATCTTGGCCATGTCGTCCAGCAGCTCGCCGCCCATGTGCGCGGCGGAGCCCGGACCGGTGGAGGCGTAGTCCAGCTTGCCCGGGTTCTTCTTGGCGTAGGCCACGAAGTCGGCGAAGGTCTTGATGCCCGTGCCGGCATGCACCACCAGCACGTTGGGGAAGTTCACGCCCATGGTGATGGGCGCCAGGTCCTTGACCGGGTCGTAGGACAGCTTCATCAGGTGCGGTGCCACGGTCAGCGGCCCGACGGAGCCGAACAGGATCACGCTGCCATCGGCCGGGCCCTGCGCCGCGTACTGGTGCGCGATGTTGCCGCCGGCGCCGGGCTTGTTGTCGATGACGACCGGCACGCCGATGTTCTCGCCAAGCTTCTTGCCGATGATGCGCGCGGCCACGTCGGCTGCGCCGCCTGCCGCGAAGCCCACCACGATGGTGACGTTCTTCTTGGGCGGGAATTCCTGGGCCTGTGCCCAGGCCGGCATGAGAAGGCCGGCAGCGGCGCAGACGCCGGTGAGGCGCAGCAGTTGGCGCTTGTCCATGGTGTGTCTCCTGTTCAGTGAGGGGGCTGTTCGATGGGGTACAGGGTCGATGCTAGAAAGCCGTCATTGATCTGTGAATTGCATTGTTTTGATCAATAAATGCACAACACACATCAATTCAGCGTTTCGAGCCTTCTGGGGAAGCCTGGAATGCCGTCGGCTTTTCCATTTCTTTTGGATCGCGACATAAACAACCCCGTCACACCCGCGGAGGCGGGTGTCCACGAACGCCAGGCTGCATCGCGGCCGGCGTGGATGCCCGCCTTCGCGGGCATGACGAGGCTCGTCAAGCAGTGATCGCGAACCGCAATCAATCGGCGCCGAGGCCGATCGGGTTCGGTTGGCGCTTCTCGACCGCGTGGCGCAGCAGCGAGGCGCTGCGGTAGACGGCATGCGCGAACTTGCCGTAGGGCAGCGTGACGAACAGCGCCATCACCGCGCCCAGGTGCAGGCACAGCAGCAGCGCCAGCGCCGGGGTGCCGCGGCTCAGCCACAGCGCCAGTCCGCTGGCGCTGGTGAGGAACAGCAGCGCGATGAAGCCCAGGTCCATCGGCTTCTGCGCCGCATCGCCCTGTCGCGGGTGGCGGCGCTTGCGCAGGCTCCACAGGCCCGCCGTGCCGATGCACAGGCTCACGCCGCCGAGCACGCCCAGCAGCTTGGGCAGCGAGGGCAACTCGTAGGGCGCCGTCCAGCCGAGGACGTAGTGGTAGATGGTCGCCACGCTGGTGGCGGCGAAGCACAGCATGAAGCCGTAGAAGGTGAAGTGGTGGAAGCGCCGGCGCGACAGCGTGTAGGCGTCGTCCTCGTTGTTGCAGCCCTGGCCGTGCCCGCCGTCCAGGTATTTCAGGCGCAGCACGTCGTGCGTGGCCTCGGCGATGGCGGGCGCGCTGGCCGGCTGTCCGCTGGTGGCGGGCTTCACGTCGCGCCAGAAGCGCCACGCGCCCATGCCCAGCGCCAGCACCACGAAGCCGAACACCGGCCCGAACAGGCTCACCAGCAGGTTGTGCTGGAACAGCTCGTGGAAGCTGCCGCCGGCATCCCACAGCGCGCCGCGCAGCGACAGCATCAGCGCCAGGAAGAGCGAGAAGGCCAGCACCAGCGCCACCGAGAGCGTCAGCCCGTTGCGCTTGTAGAGCGCGCCCAGCGCGGGCGGCCAGGCGTAGTCGGCATAGGTCTGGCCGCGCACCTTGGCCATGGCCTGCGGCACGTTGATGGCGAACTCGTGCGGCGGCGCGTACTGGCAAGCGTGCAGGCAGGCGCCGCAGTTGTGGCAGAGGTTGGCCAGGAAGTGCACGTCGGCCTTGCCGAACTCCAGCCGCCGCGTCATGGCGGGGAACACGGCACAGAAGCCCTCGCAATAGCGGCAGGCGTTGCACACGGTCATCTGCCGGGCCACCTCGGACTCGGCGGCGGTGATGACGATCTCGCCCTCGGCCAACGCCCGGGCGTCGCGGGTCAGAGCCTCAAGCGACTGCATGTTCTTTCACTCCTTGCTGCAGGGCGGCGCGCGCCGCGTTGGTGCCGGCGATGCGGCCGAAGGCCGTGCCGATGGACATGCCCACGCCGGCGGTGTAGCCCTTGCCCAGGACGTTGCCGGCCATCATTTCGCCCGCAACGAACAGATTCGCGCTGGGCTCGCCGCCGAAGCGCACGGCGGCGGTGTCGTCGGTGCGCAGGCCCAGGTACGTGAAGGTCACGCCCGGGCGCACGGCGTAGCCGTAGAAGGGCGGCGTGTCGATGGGCCGCGCCCAGTGGGTCTTGGCTGGCACCACGCCCTCGGTGCGGCAGTCGTCCAGCTTCGTGTGGTCGAAGCTGCCGGGGCGGCAGGCGGCGTTGTAGTCCTGCAGCGTGCGCATGAAGGCGCCCACGTCCAGGCCCAGCTTGGCCGCCAGTTCCGGCAGGCTGCCGGCCTGCACGCCCGGGAACACCGGCGGCATGAAGCGGCCGATGGCCTTGGCGTCGATGATCGAATAGGCGACCTGCTCCGGCTGCTGCGCCACCAGGCGGCCCCAGATGGCGTAGCGCTTGGGCCAGAAGTCCTCGCCCTCGTCGTAGAAGCGCTCGCCGTGGCGGTTGACCACCACGCCCAGCGACACGCAATCGATGCGGGTGCAGATGCCGCCGTCGTACAGCGGCGCGCGGGCGTCGATGGCGACCATGTGCGCCTGCGTCGGGTCGCCGATGCGGTCCGCGCCATGGTCGTCGAGCAGGTGCTTGAGCAGCACGCCCTGGTTGAAGCGCGTGCCGCGGATGAGGAAGTTGTCGGCAGGCCACTCGCCGCGCTCGTTGCGGCCCCAGGCCTCGCGCAGCCACTCGCGGTTCGATTCGAAGCCACCGGCCGCCAGCACGCAGGCCTTGGCGGTGATGCGCTCGCCCTTGACCCACGCGGCGACGAAGCGGCGCTGGCCGTCCAGCTCGATGCGCTCCACCGGCGCCTCGTAGCGCACGCGCACGCCCAGCCGCTCCGCGCTGCGGTAGTAGGCATTGACCAGCGCCTTGCCGCCGCCCATGAAGAAGGCGTTGGTGCGCGCGACATGCAGCGCGCCCGACAGCGGCGGCTGGAAGCGGACACCATGGCGGCGCATCCAGTCCCGGCAGTTCGACGACGCGCGGATGACCAGGCGGGCCAGGTGCTCGTCGGTGATGCCGCCGGTCACCTTCAGCAGGTCCTGCCAGTATTCCTCTTCGGGATAGGCGTCGACCAGCACGTCCTGCGGCGCGTCGTGCATGCAGCGCAGGTTGCGGGTGTGCTGCGAATTGCCGCCACGCCATTCGCGCGGCGCGGCCTCAAGCAGCAGCACGGAGGCACCGGCTTCGCGCGCCATCAGCGCGGCGCACAGGGCGGCGTTGCCGCCGCCAATGACCAGGACGTCGATCATGCGGCGTCCTCGGATGAGGGCATGGGGAAGAAAGGCACGGTTCGGTCTTGTCGATGTTTGACGCGACTCTACCGATACCTGGGGGCCCTGCTAAGGCGCCGGACGGAATGGGGGCTTCACGATTTGTGAAGGGTACGGCGGGGAGGCGCCGCCGGGCGTTTCAGCGCTGGGCTCGGCACACCTGGAGCGCGCGATGTACCGTCCCCGATATCCGCTTCTGGTCAGCCTCCTGGTCAGCTTTCCTCGACATTGTATTTGGCAGGACCGGACACTAAGCTCGTCGTACGCATGCATGTCGGCGCAAGCCCGGAGCGGCTTGCAACCCACCACGACTCACTACGGAAGAGGAGTCGACGACATGAACATCCTACGGCGATGGCCCAGGATGGCGCTCGCATGCGCCATGCTTGCGGCCCTGACAGCATGCGGCGGCGGCCACGACGATGACGACGGCCCCGAAGCGGCACCCACCATCCAGCTGCTTTCGTCCTCACCCGATCACGTGACCGGCGGCAACGCGTTGATCGACATCACCGTGCCGCGGCAGATCAAGCTGGACCGCCGCCCGCTGCGGATCGAGCTCAACGGCAACGACGTGACGCGGGAATTCCGCCCGCTGCTGGACGATCTTCGCCATCTCCAGGCTGTCCTCGGAGGGCTGCGTGATGGCGAAAATACGCTGACGGCCAAGATCGGCCGCGAAACGGCCACGCTCAGAATGACCAACTACCCGATCACCGGCCCGGTGATTTCGGGGCCGTGGCAAACGCCGTTCATCTGCCAGACCGAGAGCTTCGTGCTGCCGGACGGCTCGCGCCTTGGTCCGCCGCTCGATGCCAATTGCAGCGTGGCCACGCGCGTGCACTACGTCTATCAGAAGAACACCGGCGGCGCGCTGGTGCCGATGCCGAGCACCACCTCGCTGCCCGCCGATGTCGCCAGCACGACGACGCTCGACGGCCGCACCGTGCCCTTCGTGGTGCGCGTGGAAACCGGTACGGTCAATCGCGGCATCTACCAGAACGCGGTGCTGCACGACCCCACCAGGGAGTCGGCCCCCACGCCGCTGAAACCGCCGAAGGCATGGAACAAGCGGCTGATAGCGGTCGAGGGCTTCGGCTGCCCGGGCGGCTGGTACATCCAGGGCGCGGCGCAGGGCAACATCTCGGTCGCCGGGTTCGACTTCACGCTGCTCAATGTCAGGCGGCTCGGCGAGGGCTACGCTACCTTCGCCAATACGCTGCAGCACGCGTCGAACAACTGCAACGCGGTGCTGGCCAGCGAGGCGGCGATGATGTCCAAGGAGGCGGTAATCGAGACCTTCGGCGTGCCGGTCTTTACCGTCAGCGCCGGCTGCTCGGGCGGGTCCTATGGCAGCGCCCAGCCCGCCGATCGCATTCCCGGCCTGTTCGACGGCGTGCTGATCGCCTGCACCTTCCCCGACCCGCTGTCGATCGCACTGTCGGGCTCGGATGGGCACCTGATCACGCAATACATCATGGGGAATCCCAACGCGCTGACCGATGCGCAGATCGCCGCGGTGACCGGCTACAAGAGCCGCAAGGCCTTCGAGGACGCCGCCAATCAGGCGGGACGTACCGATCCGGTCCCCGCGCGCCAGGATTATCCGGGCTATGTGTCGGGCGTGTTCAACGCCGCCGTGCCGCAGGAGGTGCGCTATCACCCGGTCAATAACCGGACCGGTGCACGGCCGACCGTGTACGACGCCGCCAGGAATATCTATGGCATCGACAAGGCCACCGGCTTCGCGCTGCGCCCGTTCGACAACGTCGGCGTGCAATACGGACTGGCGGCGCTGAACGGCGGAGGGATCACCGTCGATCAGTTCCTCGACCTGAACGAGAAGGTGGGCGGCTACGACCAGGACGCGAACTACGTCCCGGCGCGCTCGCCAGGCCATCTCGGCGCGATCCTGCGCGCGCAGCAGTCGGGCCTGCAACTGGGCGGCAACGGCGGACTGGCGACGATCCCCGTGGTGGACGTGACGGGCGTCTATAACGAGGACACGGCCTACCACTACCAGTGGTTCCATTTCGCGCTGCGCGAACGGATGCTCGCCGCCAACGGCGATACCGCCAACCACGTGATGTGGCGCGGCAATCCGGTGCCGGCCGATACCGCCTGGGACATGTTCATCCGGTGGGTGGCTGCCTACAAGGACGACAAATCGCAGGCGCCGCAGAGGCAGCGGGTGGTCACGCACAAGCCGCAGAATGCGGTGGACGGCTGCTGGCGTTCGCAGACCGATTTCGTCGCCGAGCCGCAGACGCTGAGCAGCACGCCGGACACGACCTGCAATTCGCTGTTCCCCTCGTGGACCGCGCCCCGCATCGCAGCCGGCGGCCCGATCGCCGGCGACGTGATGAAATGCACGTTGAAGCCGGTCAATCCCGCCGACTACAGCGTGCCGTTCACCCCCGATCAGCTGAACCGCCTGCGCGCGATCTTCCCGACCGGCGTCTGCGACTGGACCCAGCGCGGGGTCAACCAAACGGGCGTGGTGCCGAATGGATCGTTCGGCCCGTCGCCGGTGAATCTGGTGTTTGATATTACGAAGTCGTAGGCCTGCCAGAGGTCTTGTGGCTCATGTTGGTGCTTTCCATGGTGAAAAGCGGCACGGGGTGCTATCGTCGGCACTTGGCATCCCGTGCCACACCCAGACATTGTTGGAAGGAGACAACCTTGAAGCCACGCATCACTTGCCTGGCGGCGATTGCCTTGATGGCGAGCGCCGCGGCACACGCCGCCTATCCCGAACGCCCCATCAAACTGATCGTGCCCTTCCCGCCCGGGCAGGCGACCGACATCTTTGCGCGCGCGCTCGGCGAGCGGCTCGGCAAGCAGCTGGGGCAATCGGTGGTGGTCGAGAACCGCGCGGGCGCCGGCAGCAATATCGGCATGGAACTGGCCGCTCGCGCCGCGCCGGATGGCTATACGCTGGTGATGGCCGGCAGTGCGATGGCGATCAACCAGACGCTGTACGCATCGATCGGCTACGATCCGCGCCGCGATTTCCAGGCGATCTCGGGCGTGTTCTCGGTGCCGCTGGTGTTCCTGTCGACGCCCGCGTCCGGCATCACGTCGCTGCGCGATCTGGTGAGCAAGGCCAAGGCGGCGCCGGGCAAGCTGAGCTACGCGAGCGCCGGCATCGGCGGCACGCAGCATCTGTCGGCCGAGATGCTGAAGGCGCGCGCCGGCATCTTCATGGTCCATATCCCGTACAAGGGCAGCGGCCCCGCGCAGGCGGACTTTCTCGGCAATCAGATTCCGGTGATGGTCGACTCGATCACCGCGGCCTTGCCGTTGATCCAGTCGAAGAAGGCGGTGCCGCTGGCCGTGACCGCGGGCAAGCGCGTGCCGCAGCTGCCGAACGTGCCGACCGTGCAGGAGCAGGGCGTGCCCGACTTCGAGGCGCTGGGGTGGGCGGTGCTGATGGCGCCGGCCGGCACGCCGCCGGCCATCGTGTCGCAGCTCAATGCCGAAACGGTGAAGGCGCTGCAATCGCCGGAGCTGCAGAAGTTCATCGTCGACCGCGGCTCGGAGCCGATGCCGATGTCGCCGGAGCAGACCGCGCGCTTTGTCGACAGCGAGATCCGCAAATGGTCGACGGTGGTCAAGCGTTCGGGCGCGAAGGTCGATTGAGTTGGTCGTCTCCCGTGCGCAGGCAGGGGGGACGGCTGCACGGACGCGTCGTCCCGCCTGCGCGGGGGACGACGTGGCGTCGTTACCGAGGCCTCTGCCCTGGCCTTCCGGCGCAAGTCAGAGGAACCACGACCACCTGGGCTTTCAGGCGCCAGTCAGAAAATCGACGACCGCCTGCGTGAACCGCTCCACCTGCTGCAGATTCGACAGGTGGGCCGCCTCCAGTTCTACATAGGACGCGCCCGGAATCGTCTCGGCCATATAGCGGCCGTCGGACGGCGGCGTCGGAATATCGCCCGAGCCCGCGATTACAAGCGTCGGCACCGCGATCCGATGGATGTCGGCGCGCAGATCGTTGTCGCGAATCGCGCGGCAATTGGCCGCGTAGCCGGCGGCATCGGTCGCGCTCAGCATCGCGCGCAACTGCTGCACCCGTTCCGGATGCGCGGCGGCGAAGTCCGGCGTCAGCCATCTGTCGACGACCGCGGCCGCGATCGACCCCACCCCATCGCGCTCGACCGCCGCGGCGCGGTTGGTCCAGTTCTCCGGCGGGCCGATGTAGGCCGCGGTATTGCACAGCACCAGCTTGTTCAGCCGCGCTGCGTGGTTCAGGCCCAGCCACATGCCGGTGATGCCGCCCATCGACAGCCCACAGAAATGCGCGCGCTCGATCTGCAGCGTATCGAGCAGGGCAATCACGTCGCCGCCGAGCTGGGCGACGGTATAGGGTCCGGTGGGCACGGACGAGCGGCCGTGGCCGCGCGTGTCGTAGCGCAGCACGCGGAAATGCTGCGTGAAGGCCGCGATCTGCGGCTGCCACATGTCGAAGTTGGTGCCCAGCGAATTGGACAGCACGAGCACCGGCAGGCTCGGGTCGCCATCGAGCTGGTAGTGGAGGCGAACGTCGGAAAGGTCGGCGAAGGGCATGGCGGAAGCGGTTCTCAGCGGTTCTCAGCAGTTGTCGGCGGTACCCAGCGATCCTCGGTGATGGCGGCGATTCGCGGCGGTACTCGGGACGACGATCGATCGATGCCCCGCGCGGCGCGGGAAAGCGCCCGCGCGGAGCGACACAGACATCAGTTCTGCGCGATCGCGGAACCGTGTTGCGCCAGCGGCGTGACCTTCATCTCCATATACGGATACAGCGGCAGCGAGGTCAGCAGCGTATGCAGCTCGTCGTTGTCCTTGACGTCGAAGATGCTGACGTTGGCGTACTGGCCCACCACGCGCCACAGGTGGCGCCACTTGCCTTCGCGCTGCAGCTGCTGCGAAAACGCCTTCTCGTCGGCCTTCAGCTTGTCGACGGCCTGCGGGTCGGCCGAATGGGGAATGCGGACGGTCATTTCAACCATGAACAGCATGGCGATCTCCTTGTTGTAGCGGTACGGTGAAGAGAGTAAGCGAGGTCATACCGTGGCGATCGGCGTCACGGGCGAGCCCATCGCGCCGGGCAGGCGCAGCGGCGGCGCGGTCAGGAAAAAGCGCGAACGCCTTTCTGCGCGCAGGCACGCGGCGAGATCGCGCAGATACCACAGCTCGCCCAGTGGCAGACCCAGCTTGAACAGGCAGTGATGATGCAGCGGCAGCATCGGCACCGCGCCCTGCCCCGGCGCCGGTGGCCGGGCCGGAAAGCGTTCGACCGCGTAGTTGTCGGCGGCCAGCGCGGCGATGCCCGCATCGGTGATCCATTGCAGCAGCCGCTCGTCGCGGCCATCGAGCGCGCAGCAGCTGTGATGCAGCGCGTGCGCATCGGGCCTGCCGCCCATCTCGAGCACCATCTCGGCGAAGCCGGTGCGCAGCACCAGGATGTCGCCGGTCTCGACGGCGACCTGATCGGCGTCCATCACGCGCATCAGGTCGTCGTAGCCGACGGTGCGGAAATCGCGGCCAAAATGCTCCGCCAGATCGACCAGCACGCCCCGCCCCTGCACGCCATGCACGGCCAGCGTCTCGATGCCCAGCGCATCGGCGTGGCTATGGTCATGCCCGCAGGGATGCGCGGCGAAATCATCGGCCTCGGCATAGTCGACCGGCCCGACGATCTCCGCATTGGGCCGGAAGCCGTTGTAATAGACGCGTTCGGCCACACCATCGCCGTCGGCATCGAACAGCGCGCCGACGTGGGCCAACGAGTCCCACTGCGTCGAATACTGCAGCGACAGCAGGACCTGGTCGTCGCTGAGCACGTCGAGCGCATTGGCATCGACCCTGGCCAGCGGGAAATTGACGTACGGAATGTCGTCGCGATAGGTGGGCCGCAGCACCGGCGGATGCCGGCGCACGTTCAGCGCATTGCCACCCGGCAGATCGAGCGGCAGCGACAGGCAGAACGTGCGGCCGCTGCGGATCTCCTGCGCGGCGGCGCGGATCTTGTCCGCGCTGATCAGGTTCAGACGGCCGAGCTGGTCGTCGGCGCCGAAATCGCCCCAGTTGGAGCCTTCCGGCCGTTGTTTCCATCGCATCGGGGATAGCCTCCGGCACGGACGCGCCGCGGTGCCAGCGCCGATGCGCCGGCCCGCGCGGTCCGATCGATCGGGATGTCAGTCAGAGACAGCAGACGCCATCGAGATAGGCCTTGCGCCAGCGCGTGATCCGCACTTCGGCGAACAGGCCCGCCTGATGGAAGGGATCGGCTTCGATCAGCGCCTGCGCGGCCTCGCGGGTCTCGACATCGACGATATAGAGACCGCCGCCCGCATCGCTGCCATCGTCGTTCAGCTTGGCACCGCAGGCCAGCAGCAGCGACTTGTTGGCTTCGAGGAAGTCCAGATGCGCCGGCCGCTGGGCCTTGCGCACGTGCTGGTGGTCGGGCTTGTCGAAGGTCTCGATGATGTACGGCATGGTGTCTCCTGTGTTGTCGTTGGCAAAGCGCGGTGACCGATGGCCAGACCCGGATCGTCAGATCTGCGCGCCCCACGCCAGCATGGCGACGATGTAGATCAGGCCGACCCAGAACATCATGATCACGGTGTAGCCCATCACGTCCTTGAGCTTCAGCTTCGACAGCGCCAGCGCCGGCAGGATCCAGAACGGCTGCACCAGGTCGTTCCAGGCATTGCCGAGCATCACCGACATCGAGGTCTGCGCGACCGAGCTGCCGATTGCCTTGGCCGCATCGATCATGAACGGTCCCTGGATGACCCAGTGGCCGCCGCCGGAGGGCGCGAAGAAGTTGATGAAGAACGAGCTGACCAGCCCCCAGAACGGCAGCGTCTGCGGCGTCGCGATATCGACGAACACGCGCGAGATGGTGTCGACCAGGCCCGATCCGGCCATCACCGCCATGATGCCCGCATAAAACGGATACTGCAGGATGATGCCCGAAATCGTCTTGATGCCCTCGTTCAGCTTGGCCACGTAGTTGGCCGGCGTGCCGAGCAGCAGCACGCCGATGAACAGGATCAGGAAGTTGATCAGGTTCAGGTCGAGCGTGCCGCCCTGCGTGAAGTACAGCCCCACGTAGGCCAGCCCGCAGACACCGATCACCAGGCTGAGCAGCCGGCTGTTGTTCATCCGCGTGGCCAGCGTGTTCTCCAGCCCCATGCTGTGGCCGCCGGCCGCACTGCCCTGCTCCGCGCGCGTTTCGGCTTGCGCATTGATTTCGGTCACGTCCTTCGGATCGCGCGGATGCAGCATCGCGTTGAGCAGTGGCAGCGTGATGATGACCGCCAGGCTGGTCAGCAGCATCGGCGTCGAGAAGATCGTGTCCTTCAGCGCGATCACGCCCATCAGCTTTTCCATCGGATGACCCGGCGTCGAAATCAGCACCGGGATGCTGGCCGACAGGCCGAGGCCGTACAGCGTGAAGCCGCTGTAGGCCGCGGCGATGATCAGCGGATAGTGGACGCCCTTGACCCTCAGCGCCAGCTTGCGCGCGACGATACCGCCGATCACCAGCCCGAAGCCCCAGTTCAGATAGCTGCCGATGCCGCCGACCAGCGTGGCGACGATCACCGCGCCGCGCGGCGTGGCCACGCGTTCGACGATGCGGTCGAGGAAACGGTCGACCAGCGGCGCGGTCGCCAGCACGTAGCCCATCGCGAGGATCACGGCCATCTGCGTGGTGAACGCCAGCAGGTTCCAGAAGCCCTTGCCCCATTCCAGGATCACGGCGGGCGCGGCCTGTCCCTGCACCAGCATGGCCATCACCATGCTCAGCAGCGTCAGTCCGATGGCAAAAACGAAGGGGTCCGGCAAATACCGGCGCATCAGTTCAGTAAAGAACCCGGCGACCTTGCTCAAGATCTGTCTCCAAAAACGTGCCGAAAGGGGTCGCATGTTGCTGCGCTAGTGCCGCATTTCGAACTAGCGTTCTATATACGAACACATTGGCTATAGGACGGGGATCGTAGAGGCGTGTTTACGCAAGGTCAAGTCAATGAAGAGCAGGATTGAATCGGATTTCGCAATAACGGAAGCGGGTCAGTGACGAACGGGCCATTGCCGCGATGCGGAATAACGGCACGGTGACCGGCACTTCGGTCTTGCTCTTCTCCAGGCCGGCCCTTGTCGCATCGCAGCATGCCGGGGCACGAAGCCGGGTTACGGGCGCGCTATCGCAACCCCAGCATCCTCTCGATATCGAGCATCAGCGCGCGCAACTGCGGCCCGGCCTGCTTCTCGATCGCCGCGAAACTGCCCTGCGCGGCCGGCACGCCGCAGTTCAGCACGAACAATTGCGAGCCGACCGGCTGGCACATTGGCACCGCGAAGCCGTAGACCTCGGGACGCCATTCGGCGCGGTTGGCGCAGTAGCCTTGCCGCTCCAGGTCGCGGCGGGCATCGGCCAGGCGCGGCTGGGCGCGGGCGAAGGCGTCGGGGTCCTGCAGCCGCAGCTGGTTCAGCACCGCCTCGCGTTCGTGCGCCGGGGCGTGGCTGAGCCAGGCGCGGCCGATGGCGGTGGACAGCATCGGCAGCGCGGCGCCGATCTCCGGCGTCACGATCAGGCTGTCGGTCGAGCGCGCGGTCTCGACATAGATCATCTGCGTGCGATCACGGATACCGAGCGATACCGCGCCGCACAGCCGGTCCGCCAGCGCCTTCATCAGCGGCCGCGCCAGCTGGCGCAGATGCATGCTGGCCAGCAGCGGATAGCCCATCGACAGCACCGCCGCGCCGAGCCGGTATTTGCGCAGCACCGTGTCGTGGCGCAGATAGCCCAACGCGGTCAGCGTGTGCGTCAACCGGGCCACTGTGGTCTTCGACAGTCCGGTACGCTCGGCGAAATCGCGATTGCCGAGCATCGCATCGCCGCTGTCGAAGGCCAGCAGGATGTCGATGCCGTTCGCCAGCGTGGCGGCGAACTGCCGGTCCTTGTCGGCCGGCTCGTTGGAGCGCGGCAGGGGCTGCGCCGCGCTGGCGCGGGAACCGGGCCGCGAGCCGGCGCGCACATCGGAACGCTTGCCCGAGCGCGCGTCGGTCCGCGAGTGGGAGCGCGAGTCTTGGCGCGACTCCGAGCGCGAGCCGGAGCGCAATCCAGGGCGCGAGTCAGAGCGCGAGCCAGGCCGCGTCATCGGCTCCTCCTCAGCGCGGCCTCGACCTTCGCGACCATCCTCAGCAGCCGCGGGCCCATCTGCCGCTCGAGCTTGCTCGGGGTCATCCGCACGCCGAGCACGCCGCAGTTGAACACCATGACTTCCCCATCGATACGCGTCGGCAGCGGCGCCGCCACGGCATGGATGTCGCTCTGCCATTCGCCGCGCGAGGTACAGAAGCCGAACTCGGCCATCTCTTCCCGGGCGCGCCCGAGCGCGGACGCCTGCCCCCGGAATTCCGCCTGATCGGCCTTGCGCAATGCCGCCAGCACCGGCGCGCTTTCCCGCGGCAACGCCGTGCACAGCCAGGCGCGCCCGATCGCGGTCGGCAGCATCGGCAGCGTCGCGCCGATATCGGGCCGGAACGCCATCGCGTCGTGGCCGCGGCTCGTCTCCACGTAGACCATCTGCGTGCGGTCGCGCAGGCCCAGCGACACGGAACCGTCGATCTCGTCGGCCAGCTGCTTCATCAGCGGCCGCGCCAATTGCCGGATGCGCAGCGTGGCCAGCAGCGGGTAGCCGAGCGCCAGCGTGGTCGATCCCAGCCGATAGCGGCGCAATTGCGCGTCGTAGCGCAGCAGGCCGCGTGCCGCCAGCGTGTAGGTCAGGCGGCTGACGGTCGCCGGCGACAGGCCGGTGCGCTCGGCCAGTTCCTTGTTGCTGAGCACGCTGTCGCCGATGCCGAAGCACTGCAGCAGCGACAGGCCGTGCGCCAGCGTGGTGGCGAAGGCGGGATCGGGATGATGGGGGCGTGGAGCCATCGGCGGCGCTTCGGGAGGTACGGCGACAAGAGGCGGCACGCCGCGCGCATCGCCCCACTGCCTCGATCATAGCGCGCCGGGCCAGCCTGGCAATGGCGAGTTGTTCAAGATAGCGAAACAACGATCCACTATTTCCGCCCGCATTGCTACGCTGCCTTCCACTCCGATGTCGGACCACGGGCATGTCCCCCGGTCCACTGCCAACCGAAACAGGAAGCCATCACGATGATCCGAGACCCTGAGACCTACCCCGCATTTCTGGCGCAACTGCGCCGCTTCGTGCAGCAGCGCCTGGTGCCGCGCGAGGCCGAGGTGGCATCGCGCGACGAGGTGCCGGCCGACCTGGTCAGGGAGATGGCCGACATCGGGCTGTTCGGCTTCTCGATCCCGGAGACCTATGGCGGCGCCGGCATGACGACCGAAGAACTGGTGCTGGCCGCGATCGAGCTGTCGCAGTGCTCGGTGGCCTTCCGCGCGCGCGTCGGCACCAATACCGGCATCGGCTCGGAAGCGCTGGTTGCCGATGGCACGCCAGAGCAGAAGCAGCGCTATCTGCCGCGCCTGGCGAGCGGCGAGATCACCGGCTCGTTCGCGCTGACCGAGCCCGAGGCCGGCTCGGATGCAACGGCGCTGACCACGTCGGCGCGCCGCGATGGCGACCACTATGTGCTCAACGGCACCAAATGCTTCATCACCAATGCGCCGATCGCCGGGCTGTTCACGGTGATGGCGCGCACGGATCCCGAGACCACCGGCGCCTCCGGCATCTCGGCCTTCCTGGTCGAGCGCGGCACGCCGGGCCTGAGCACCGGGTCGGCCTACCGCAAGATGGGGCAGGAAGGCTCGCCGGTGTCGGAGGTCCATTTCGACGATTGCCGCGTGCCCGCCGCCAACCTGATCGGCGGCGTCGAGGGCCAGGGCTTCCGTACGGCGATGAAGGTGCTGAACAAGCAGCGCATCCATCTGTCGGCGCTGTGCATCGGCCCGGCCATCCGCATGCTCGACGATGCGATCCGCTTCGTCCGCACGCGCAAGCAGTTCGGCGAGCCGCTGTCGAGCTTCCAGCTGGTGCAGGCGATGATCGCCGACTGCCAGACCGAAATCCACGCGGCCCGCGCGCTGGTGCTCGAGACCGCGCGCCAGCGCGACCGCGGCGAGGACGTGACGATGCAGGCGTCGATCTGCAAGTACTTCGCCTCGGAGATGTGCGGGCGCGTCGCCGACCGCTGCGTGCAGATGTTCGGCGGCTACGGATATATCGCCGACTACGGCATCGAGCGCTTCTATCGCGATGTGCGGCTGTTCCGCCTGTACGAGGGCACCAGCCAGATCCACCAGCTCAATATCGCCAAGCGCACGCTGGCGCAGGCCGGCGCTTGATCGGAACTTGATGGGCACTTGATCAGGCGCCCGATCCAGCGGCCCGGCCGATAAAACACAACAGGAGACACCATGTTCAAGACCCTTGTCGCCACCATCGCCCTGGCGATCGGCACCGCCACGCTGAGCGGCGCGGCCCGCGCCGACGCGGCCTATCCCAGCAAGCCGATCCGCCTGGTGGTGCCGTTCGCGCCCGGCGGTTCGTCCGATATCCTGGCGCGCCTGCTCGCCGATCGCCTGAAGACAGAGCTGGGCCAGGTGGTGGTGGTCGAGAACAAGCCCGGCGCGGGCGGCAATATCGCCGGCGAAAGCGTGGCGCGCGCCGCGCCCGATGGCTACACGCTGCTGCTCGCCGCGGCAGGCCCTACCGTGATCAATCCGAGCCTGTACAGCAAGATGCCGTTCGATCCCGCGCGCGATCTGGCGCCCGTCACGGTGCTGGCGCGCGAGCACAACCTGATGGCGGTGAAGGCCCAGCTGCCGTTGCGCAACCTGTCCGAGTTCCTGGCCTATGCGCGCAGCCATCCGGGCAAGCTGTCGTTCGGCTCGCCCGGCAACGGCACCGTCGCCCATCTCGGCGGCGAGCTGCTGAACCGCACCGCCGGCCTGAAGATGCAGCACGTCCCCTACAAGGGCAGCGGCCCGGCCGTCGCCGACCTGATGGCCGGGCATATTGACCTGATGATCGACAACATGCCGGCGCTGCTGGCCCAGGTGCAGGCGGGCAAGCTGCGGCCGATCGCGGTCGCCAGCGACAAGCGCGCCGCCGCGCTGCCCGATGTGCCGACCTTCGACGAGGCGGGCGTCAAGGGCTATCTGGTCACCGCTTGGAAGGGCCTGATGGCGCCGGCCGGCACGCCCAAGCCCGTCATCGACAAGCTGCATCAAGCCTGCGCCCGCATCCTGGCCACGCCGGAGATGCGCAAGCGGGTGATCGAACTGGGCGCCGAGCCCGTCGGCAACAGCCCCGAAGCGTTCGCCGCGCAGATCCGCAGCGAGACAGCCTGGTGGGCCGCTCAGGTCAAGGCGACCGGCACGCGCCTCGATTGACGCCCGCTTCGCTGGCACAGCGACGACACCCCGCCACGCAACTGGCCGCGTTGCGCGGCCAGGGGTGATCTAGCGGGGACTGCCGATAACCTGGGGCGCGCCGCTTGCGGGCGCGTTCCCCATTGCGGAATTACATGCCGCTGTAAGAACGACGCGCCCGCATGGAAGGCATGCGGTGCGCGCCGCCAATATCACAGCGTGCCGCCGCCGGACAGCCAATACGGCTCGCGCTCGTAGTACTGGTGCAGCTGCGTTCCCCATTGCGGGTCCGCCATGCGCGGCCACTGGTCCTTGTTGAAGCCGGGCGCCGACTTGATGCGGTCGGCCGTGATGCCGAGGCGGAAGCATTTCTGGTCGGTATCCATGACCAGCGCGTTCCACGGGATCGCGTGCAGCGTGTCGCCCATGCCCAGAAAGCCGCCGGTGGTCAGCACGGCATAGGCAATACGGCCGCGCGGTACGTCGAGCATGATTTCGCTGATCTCGCCGACGTGCTCGCCGTCGGACGAATAGACCTTGGTGTCCTCGAGGCTGGAGGCCGCCATCACTTCCGGGCCGGGGCCTTCACCGACGCCCGATCCTACGATGCTGGCACCGCCCTGATTCGTGCCGGGTTGCGAGGGATTCATCTCCATCTCCTTGATCGTTGGTACGCAGGAACCGGTGTTCCGCAACGACCATGCCATCCCGCTGCCTCGCGACTGCTGCGCCCCTGTCGCACCCCTGCCCCGGCCAGCGCGGGCTTTCATCATTCTTTCGCAATCGCCCGCTAAGGTCCTGCCTTTCCCTTCCCCACACCCGAGAGGCAGGACATGACCCGATCCCCCTACCCCCGTCGACGTTTCCTGATCCACACCGGCGCGCTCGGCCTCGGCACCAGCCTCGGCCTGACCGCCTGCGGCTCCGACGACTCGCCCGAGGCGCCGGCGGTCATCGTGCCCGACAGCGAGCGGCCCAAGCTGCCGTACGGCATCCAGATCGGCGATGTGGGCGATGGACGCGCGGTGGTCTGGGCGCGCGCCGACCGCGCCGCGCAGCTGCGCGTGGAGTACGACACCACCGACAGCTTCCGCAATCCGCGCAAGGTGCTCGGCCCCACCGTCAGTGCCGCGTCCGATTTCACCGGCCGCGTGGAGCTGTCGGGCCTGCCGGCCGGCGAATCGATCTTCCTGCGCGTCGCCTGTGACAGCATCGACAATCCGCGCGCGACCGGCGTGGTGGTGCCGGGCCAGTTCCGCACGATCCCGCGTACCGACGCCAATCGCCCCGTGCGCTTCGTCTGGGGCGGCGACGTCGCGGGCCAGGGCTGGGGCATCAATACCGAGTTCGGCGGCATGAAGATCTTCGAGGCGATGCGCCGCCGCGAGCCGGACT
Source organism: uncultured Azohydromonas sp. (assembly GCF_937926365.1). Taxonomy (GTDB): domain Bacteria; phylum Pseudomonadota; class Gammaproteobacteria; order Burkholderiales; family Burkholderiaceae_C; genus Azohydromonas. The sequence continues at coordinate 98,613 of NZ_CALAOH010000019.1, forward strand.
TCTTCCTGCACAGCGGCGACACGATCTACGCGGACGGCCCGATCCTGGCCGAGGCCACCGCGGAAAACGGCCGCGTGTGGAAGAACCTGGTGACGCCGGAGGTCTCCAAGGTTGCCGAAACGCTGGACGAGTACCGCGGCCGCTATCGATACAACCTGATGGACGAGAACGTGCGCCGCTTCTCGGCCGAGGTGCCGCAGATCTGGCAATGGGACGATCACGAGGTCACCAACAACTGGTCGCCGACCAAGGACCTGAGCGCCGACGCGCGCTACACCGAGAAGAACATCGCCACGCTGGTCGCCCGCGCCACCCAGGCCTTCCGCGAATACGCGCCCATGCGGATCGGCAGCACCGCGGCGGAGCAAACGCTCTATCGCAAGGTTTCCTACGGCCCGCTGCTGGACGTGTTCGTCCTCGACATGCGCACGTATCGTGGCGGCAATACCGCCAACCTGCAGACCACCGAGAACGGCGACACGGTGTTCCTCGGCAACGAGCAGCTGGAATGGCTGGTCAACGGCGTGAAGCAATCGCAGGCCACGTGGAAGATCATCGCCGCCGACATGCCGATCGGCCTGTGGGTGCCGGACGGCAAGGACGCGGCCGGCAACGCCCGCTGGGAAGCGATCGCCAACGGCAACGACGGCGCGGCGCTGGGCCGCGAGCTGGAAACCGCGCGGCTGCTGCGCGCCATCAAGGGCGTGCCCAATGTGGTCTGGCTGACCGCCGACGTGCACTATTGCGCCGCGCACTACTACGATCCGTCGAAGGCACAGTTCACCGATTTCTCGCCATTCTGGGAGTTCGTGGCCGGCCCGCTGAACGCCGGGACCTTCGGCCCCAACCAGCTCGACGCCACCTTCGGCCCGCAACTGGTCTTCCAGAAGGCGCCGCCCGCGGGCCAGGCGAACCTGTCGCCCTATTCGGGCTTCCAGTTCTTCGGCGAGGTCAATATCGATCCGTCGACGAAGGCCCTGACGGTGGACCTGCGCGACCTCGATGGCGTCAGCGTGTTCAGCAAGACGTTGCCGGTGGCTTGAGGTTGGGCGCCGGCGGACCGCCGGCACTGATTCTTGCCGGCGGAATTCTCCCTCCCCCTCACGGGGGCGAGGGTTGGGGAGAAGGAGGTGGTTTCAAACTGCAGCGACATAGCGGCTGCCGTTTGCCCTCTCTCCCGCCCCTCCCCCGCAAGCAGGAGAGGGGAGAAAACCCACGCTGCCCCATTCGCGGCTACCGCAGCATGAACGACATCGCCGACAGGCAGTTCAGCATGCGCACCGCGTCGGTTACGCTGGGCGCATCGAAACTCAGCGTGACGCCATCGAGCCGCCGCAGCGTGGGCCATTGGCAGAACAGGTCGGCGTGTGCGGGCGTCAGGGTGCGCAATTGGCACGTGACGGGGCCAGGAATGGTGAAGGGCCGGGCCCCGGCCGGATCGGTCCGCAGCGCGCGGACCGCGGCTTGCGCGGCCGCGCCGATCGCCTCGCAGGCGGCGGCGGGCGTCATCGAATCCCCGCTGCCCTGCCCCTGCGCGCGCTTGGTGGCCACGTAGCGCACCCACGGCATCAGCGCCGACGTTTCCTCGACGAAGACATCGTCGCCGCTCGCCATCAGCACCGGCACATCGGCCTCGCCCGCCAGCGCGGCGTACAGCCCCGCTTCGCCGAGTTCGATGCCGCCGATCGTCACGCTGGCGAACGCGCTGCTGTTGATCGTATGCGCCAGGATGCCGCGGCCTTGCGCGCGGCCGTGATAGCCGATCATCAGCACGCCGTCGCAATCCTGCTCGATCCCGCTCATCATGCCGGCGTAGCGCGGCTTGCCTAGCACGATGCGCACACGCGGGTCCAGCAGGTCCGGCAGCAGGTTGCGAAAGCCCCCATGCGAGTCGTTGACCCAGACGGCCTCGGCCCCGGCCGCGAAGGCGCCCCGCGCCGCGGCGTCGGCTTCGCGCGTCATCCAGGCGCGGGCGCGCTCGTACTCGCCATTGCCCGGGCGTGTCTGTTCGAGATGGAAGACGCCGGCGACGCCCTCGATATCGGTGGAGATCAGGATCTTCATGGGAATGGCGCGCGCAAAACGCAGCGGCGACGCACGCAGGAATGGCGCGCGCCGGCGCAGCGGCGGCGTGCGCGGTTCAGTCGGCAAAATTCAATTCAGGCATCCACGACAGCAGGCTGCGGCGGCAATGGCCGTCGCGGCCGCTGACGGTCTCGGCGTGCCACAGCGCATGCAGGATGGCCTGCTCGACGCTGTCGGCTACGGCGTGGAACAGCGGATCGAGCTCGGTCTCGTGGACCATCGCGACGGCCGGCATCGGCGTGGCGGCGTCGTGCGGCACGGTATAGGCGGTGCTGAAGGCCAGCGCGATATCGCCGGAGCCATGACCGTAGACCGATCCGGTGCGTGCCAGCCCCGCGCCGGCACGCCGCGCCAGTCGTCCCAGCTGGCGGGAATCGAGCGGCGCGTCGGTGGCGACGATCATGATGATCGAGCCCTTCTCCGGCCTGGCGTCAGCGGCAGTCTGCGCGGCGTCCGTTGCGGCCCGCCCCGCGTCCGTTGCAGCGGGCGCAGCGTCCGTTGCGGCGGCGTTCGT
>NZ_CALAOH010000020.1 GCF_937926365.1 uncultured Azohydromonas sp.
GTCCAGGATGTCAGCAGCGCCCCAGATGTACCGAGAAGTCCGACAGCCTCCTAGAATCACCAGCCCCTATTTTCCAATCCGGCAAAACCATGAACATGCTCGTCCATCGCCCGCTGGGCGCCCAGGTGCTGCAGGCCCGACTCGGCAACGCCGGTGACCCGTTTTATTGCAGCCCGCTGGCGGAGCGTTTCGAGGGCCCGGCGCGTGGTGGCGTGCCGGTGCTGTTCCCGCAGTTCGCGGAATATGGGCCGCTGCTCAAGCATGGATTTGCCCGCAACCGGGACTGGACGCTGCTGGAGCACGGCGCCGATGGAGCACGGGAGCGTCTTCACTATGTGCTGGAAATCACACCGGAAGATTTTGCGGGCTGGCCCCATGCCGCGCGGCTGGAACTGGAAGTGCTGGCGCGTGAATCCCGCATCGATTTCAGCTTCACCGTGCTGAACACCGGCCACGACGAATTCAGCTTCACCGGCGGGCTGCATCCGTATTTCGCGGTGGACGATCTATTGCAGGTCCGCGTGGAAGGACTGCAGGGCCTGGCGGCCTCCGACCGCTATCAGCCCGGATTCACGCGGCAGGACGAATCGGTGCTGCGGTTCGGCGAGGCGATATTCGAGCGCCTGTATGACGGCTGCCCGGCCTTGACGCTGAGCGACGGCGCCCGGCGCATCCGGCTGTCGGCTTCGGGTTTCGACCAGTGGATGGTTTGGAACCCGGGGCGGGAAGAGGCTACGAAACTGAAAGACCTGCCGGACGGGGATTGGCGAAAATTCATTTGCATCGAGCCGGTGTGTGCAGGGAGGCCAGTAATAATAGGCGTTGGAAAAAAGTTTTCAGGGGCGATGGAAATTCAGATGAATGCTTAACGTTTACAAATCACCGCCCTTGGCGGTGCCGAAGGGTGGGTTGCTCAGGACCACCTGGCTCACATGGGAGGGAAATGCCAAGCACGGCGCACAACGGCGCCGGGAAGAAACAAGATCAGGCGGAGAACCAGTCGGTCCAGCGCAAGCCGGGAATGGCGCTGAAGTCGCGCGCATTGCGGGTCACGAGCGTAAGGCCCTGGGCCATCGCGATGGCGGCAATCTGGCCGTCCACCACAGGTAAGGCCCGGCCGGCACGTACCAGGTCGGCACGCAATTCGGCATGGATACGTGCCGCGCCTGCGTCGTAGGGCAACACCGGCAGGTCAGCAACCACCTCCTGCAGATAGCGGCCGATGGCGTCCTTGCGTTGTCCTTCCGGCATCCGCAGCCACCCGTAACGCAACTCGTGCCAGACCGGTGCCGCGTCACCATCGATGACAAGCTGTTTGCCAAACGGCGCGCTGAGCGAACCGCCTCACGCCGGCGAAGACCTCAACCCATAAGCCTTGCCGTCGATGAACAGGTACTCGGCGCGCAGCACCGGGTCGCCCTTTTCCTCGGCGAAGGTGAAGCCCAGCACGCCCACGTTCGCGTCGCGCTTGATGGGCTCGATCTGCCAGGCCTGCATGCGCGTCAGCGGCGCGAGCTCCACGGTCCAGCGCTTGTCCTTGCGGCTGGGCAGCTTGGCGTTGGCCAGCAGCGCCGGGCCGTCCACGTTGGCGCTCTGGGCCGGCAGCGGGCGCTGGCGCAGGTCGGCCGGCAGGGCCAGCGTCGGGGGCAGCTCCAGCACCAGCTCGGCGTGCGGGTTGCGCCAGCGCACCTCGCGCGCCGCGCCTTCCAGGTAGATCGGGCGGCTCTGGTCGAAGCTGCTCCAGCCGTGGTGGGCGCGCGCCGTGGGCAGCAGCGCCACCGCGCCGGAGGCCAGCAGCAGTCGTCTCTTCAGGTCCATCTTCGGGCTCCTTTCCCGGTTAGGCATAGGCGATCCAGCGACCGCAGATGATCACCGCCAACCACAGCCCCAGCGACAGCGCGGTCTGTGCCCGCGCCACGCCATCCAGCCGCTCGACGCCGCCGCGCCAGTGGAACAGCACGGCATTGAGCCCGGCGGCCAGCAGCAGGCCCAGCTTGGCCACGAAGTAAGGGTTGGCGAACAGTTCCCCGGGCTGGCTGCCGAACATCAGCAACCCGCTGGCCGCCGCCAGCGCGAATCCCCCCAGGGAGACGCGCAGCGCCAACCGCGCCAGCGCCGGCGCCGGCAGTTCGCGCCCCGCGCCCCAGGCGCGCAGCTCGAACACCACCAGGCTGCCCAACAGCAGCGCGATGCCCGTGATGTGCGTCGCCTCCAGCGCCGGGTAAGCCCAGGGATGGCCGGTGATCCAGGCCAGGGCGGCGGGGGGTTCGAGGGTGGTGAGGCTGGGCATGCGCTGACCATATAGGAACAGGCGGGGCGCCGGACAACGCCCTCAACCCTGCCAGCCGCGGCTCATCCCACCAGCCCCGCCTCCCGCACCCCGCACACCTCCCCGGTGTGCGCCGCCTCGTAGCCCGGCAGCGCCGCCACCCGCGACCGGTAGGGCACCGAGCGCATCAGCGCCAGCAGCGACCGCAGGTCCGGCCGGCCCTCATCGGCCGCATTGAAGGCCAGGAAGTAGCGCTCGCGCAGCAGCGGGATGAAATACAGGCCGAAGCGCTGCGCGGCCGTCTGCACCCCGAGCCCCACGTCGGCCATGCCGCTGGCGATGTAGGCCGCCACGGCCGCGTGCGTGAACTCGGCGTTGTCGAAGCCGTTGACCTGCCGCGGCGCCAGGCCGTGGCGCGCCAGCAGCAGCTCGGTCAGCAAGCGCGTGCCCGAGCCCGCGGGCCGGTTCACGAAGCGCAGGTCCGGCCGTTTCAGGTCCTCGATGCCGCCGATGCGGCGCGGATTGCCCGGCGCCGCAAACAGCCCCTGCGTGCGCACCGCCAGGTGCACGAGCCGATGCTTCTCCGGCTGCAGCCATGAGCGGTAGCGCTCGGCCGCGGCGGCCTCGAACTCGCCGATGGGCACGTGGAAGCCCGCCAGCTCGCATTCGCCGTGCGCCAGCGCCGCCACGGACTCGAAGCTGTTGCGGTAGCGCAGGTCCAGCGGCAGCTGCTGCGCCTGCAGTTCCTCCAGCAACGCCGCCACCGCGAAACCGTGGCTGGCATGCAGGCGCAGCACCCGCGGCGGCGCGGGCAGCGTGCGCTCCAGCTCGCCCTCCAGCTCCGAGGCCAGCGACTGCAGCAGCGGCGACAGCCGTGCCGCGACGCGCTTGTCGGCCCAGATGAGCTTCTCGGCCAGCGGCGTGAGCGTGGAGCCCCGCCCGCGCCCGGCCACCAGCAGCGGCTGGCCGAACAGCGCTTCCGCCTGCTTGATCTGCCCCCAGGCGTTGCGGTAGCTCAGGCCCAGCGCGCGCGCGGCCTCGGCAATGGCCCCCGTCTCGGCAATGGCGGCCAGCAGCGCGATCAGCGCCGTGGTGTCCGCTTGCGGCGCGGTGCCATCCAGGCGCTCCAGTTCCCAGCGGGGCGTGATGCGGATACGGAACATCTGGCAAGCCTTTGCATATTTGAGCCAGGCCCGGGGGCTATCGTCCCGCCCAAGCCGAAGCAAGTTTCGGTCGATTCAAACATATGGCAGCCCCGACATAGCCCGCGAGGAGACCTTGATGAACAGCGTGATACCGATCCGACCGCTGCAGGCCGACGCCCCACGCCGAGGCCAGCGCACGCAGCGCGAACGGCCCGTGACGGCCACGGCCCTGGCCGACGTGGAAGCCGCCACCGCGCACCTGGTGCTGCGCCGCGACCTGCTGATCGAGCACCTGCATGCGCTCAACGACCGCTTCGGCCAGCTGCGCACCGACCACCTGGCGGCGCTGGCACAGCGCTTCAGGCTGTCGCAGACGGAGGTGTTCGAGGTCGCGAGCTTCTATCACCACTTCGACATCGTTCGGGAGGACGCGCAGGGCGCTTATCCCGCGCCGCCGCGGCTCACCGTGCGCGTGTGCGAGAGCCTGAGCTGCAGCCTGGCCGGCTCCGCCGAGCTGCTGGAGCGCCTGCCGCAACTGCTGGACGCCGATGTGCGCGTGATCCCGGCGCCCTGCGTGGGGCGCTGCGAGCAGGCACCGGTGGCGGTGGTGCACCAACACCCGCTGCCGCAAGCGACGGTGGAGCAGGTGGTGCAGGCCGTGCAGCAAGGCGCCACGCGCCACGCGCCGGAGCCTTATGCCGACCTGGCGGACTACCGCGCCGCCGGCGGCTACCGGCTGCTGGAGGCCTGCCGCCGCGGCGAGCGCGACGTCGAAAGCGTGATCGCCACGCTGGAGGACGCCGGGCTGCGCGGCCTGGGCGGCGCGGGCTTCCCAGCCGGGCGCAAGTGGCGCCTGGTGCGCCAGGCACCGGCGCCGCGCCTGATGGCGGTGAACATCGACGAGGGCGAGCCCGGCACCTTCAAGGACCGCTACTACCTGGAGCGCGATCCGCACCGCTTCCTGGAGGGCGCGCTGATCGCGGCCTGGGCCGTGGGCGTCTCGGCCATCTACATCTACCTGCGCGACGAGTACCACGGCTGCCGCGCGATCCTGGAGGCCGAGCTGGAGAAGCTGCGGGCCGCGCCGCCGGAGGGCGGGCTGCCCGCCATCGAGCTGCGCCGCGGCGCGGGCGCGTACATCTGCGGCGAGGAGTCCGCGATGATCGAATCCATCGAGGGCAAGCGCGGCATGCCGCGGCTGCGCCCGCCCTACGTGGCGCAAGTGGGCCTGTTCGGCCGGCCCACGCTGGAGCACAACTTCGAGACGCTGTACTGGGTGCGCGACCTCGTCGAGCGCGGCCCGCAATGGTTCGCCAGCCAGGGCCGCCACGGGCGCAAGGGCCTGCGCAGCTTCTCGGTCTCGGGCCGGGTGGCGAAACCCGGCGTGCACCTGGCGCCGGCGGGCATCACGCTGCGCGAGCTGGTGGACGAGTATTGCGGCGGCATGCTCCCCGGCCATGAGCTCTATGCCTACCTGCCCGGCGGGGCCTCGGGCGGCATCCTGCCGGCGCGGCTGGCGGACGTGCCGCTGGACTTCGACACGCTGCAGCCGCACGGCTGCTTCATCGGCTCGGCGGCGGTGATGGTGCTGTCCCAGCACGATCGCGTGGTGGATGCCGCGCGCAACCTCATGCACTTCTTCGCCGAGGAAAGCTGCGGCCAGTGCACGCCCTGCCGCAGCGGCACGGCCAAGATCGCCACGCTCATCGCCAGCGACCAGTGGGACAAGCCGCTGCTGGCGGAGCTGTCGCAAGTGATGCGCGACGCCTCCATCTGCGGCCTGGGCCAGGCCGCCCCCAACCCCGTGGATTGCGTCATCAACTACTTTCCCCAGGAGCTGCAGCCATGAACGCGCGCATCCCGAACCTGAATGCTGAAACCATCGAGCTGCAGCTCGACGGCCGCGCCGTCAAGGCGCTGCCGGGCGAGACGCTGTGGGAGGTCGCGCTGCGCGAGGGCGTGGAGATTCCGCACCTGTGCCACACCGACGGCCTGCGCCCCGTGGGCAACTGCCGCGCATGCGTGGTGGAGGTGGAGGGCGAGCGCGCCCTGAGCGCCTCCTGCTGCCGCGCCGCGGCGCCGGGCATGAAGGTGCAGATCGACAGCCCGCGCGCGGTCAAGGCGCGCTCGATGGTGCTGGAGCTGCTGGTGAGCGACGCCGGCAGCACCGACGAGTACACGAAGGAGTCCGAGCTGACGCAGTGGGCGCGGGCGCTGGAGGTGCCGCGCGGGCGGCTGCCGCAGCGCGAGCGCGGCGCCTACGCGGCGCCGGACCTCAGCCACCCGGCCATCGCCGTGAACCTGGACGCCTGCATCCAGTGCACGCGCTGCCTGCGCGCGTGCCGCGAGGAGCAGGGCAACGACGTGATCGGCCTGGCGCTGCGCGGCTCGGCCGAGCGCATCGTGTTCGACGCGGGCGACCCGCTGGGCCAGTCCAGCTGCGTGGCCTGCGGCGAGTGCGTGCAGGCCTGCCCCACGGGCGCGCTCATGCCCGCGCGCGGCGCGGGGCTGGCGGAGATCACCAAGCGGGTGGACTCGGTGTGCCCCTACTGCGGCGTGGGCTGCCAGCTGACCTGGAACGTCGGCCCGGACGGCGAGGGCGGCGAGCGCATCCACACCGTCACCGGCCGCGACGGCCCGGCCAACCACGGGCGGCTGTGCGTCAAGGGGCGCTTCGGCTTCGACTACATCCACAACCCCAAGCGGCTGCAGGTGCCGCTGGTACGCCGCGAGGGCGTGCCCAAGGACCCGGCCGACATCGAGGCCGTCAAGTCCGGCGCCAAGCCGCTGCAGGCGCTGTTCCGCGAAGCGAGCTGGGAGGAGGCGCTGGCGCTGGCGGCGCAGGGCTTCCGGCGCATCCGCGACGCGGCGGCGCCGGGCTTCGAGTCGCCGCTGGCGGGCTTCGGCTCGGCCAAGGGCAGCAACGAGGAGGCCTACCTGTTCCAGAAGCTCGTGCGCCAGGTGTTGCACAGCGCGCACGTGGACCACTGCACGCGGCTGTGCCATGCCAGCTCGGTGGCGGCGCTGTTGGAGGGCATCGGCTCCGGCGCGGTGAGCAACCCGGTGGCCGACGTGGCGCAGGCGGAAGTGATCTTCCTCATCGGCGCCAACCCCACGGTGAACCACCCGGTGGCGGCGAGCTTCATCAAGAACGCTGTCGATGCGGGCGCAACGCTCATCGTCGCCGACCCGCGCCGCCAGCAGCTCTCGCGCCGCGCCAAGTGGCACCTGCAGTTCCGCCCCGACACCGACGTGGCGCTGCTCAACGGGCTGCTGCACGTGATCGTGGCCGAGGGCCTGGTGGACGAGGCCTTCATCGGCGCGCGCGTCAACGGCTTCGAGCAGCTGAAGGCCTCGGTGGCCGAGGCCACGCCCGAGCGCATGGCCGAGATCTGCGGCATCCCGGCCGAGACGATCCGCGAGGTGGCGCGCGCCTTCGCCACGACGCGCAGCGCCATGATCCTGTGGGGCATGGGCGTGAGCCAGCACGTGCACGGCACCGACAACGCGCGCGCGCTGATCGCGCTGGCGCTGATCACGGGCCAGATCGGGCGCCCCGGCACCGGGCTGCACCCGCTGCGCGGCCAGAACAACGTGCAGGGCGCCAGCGACGCGGGCCTGATCCCGATGATGCTGCCCAACTACCAGCGCGTGAGCGAGGCGGCCGTGAGGCAGCAGTTCGAGGCGCTGTGGGGCAGCGAGATCGACGCGCGGCCGGGCATGACGGTGGTGGAGATCATGCACGCGGCGCACGAGGGCCGCATCCGCGGCCTGTTCGTGGAGGGCGAGAACCCGGCCATGAGCGACCCGGACCTGAACTTCGCGCGCCAGGCGCTGGCGGAGCTGCAGCACCTGGTGGTGCAGGACATCTTCGCCACCGAGACCGCGCTGCTGGCCGACGTGGTGCTGCCGGCCTCGGCGCAGCCGGAGAAGTGGGGCACCTACACCAACACCGACCGGCTGATCCAGATCGGCCGCCCCGCGCTCTCCCCGCCGGGGCAGGCGATGCAGGACCTGTGGGTGATCGAGCAGATCGGCCGCCGCCTGGGCGCCGACTGGAACTACTGGCGCCCCGAGGACGGCGACGGGCGGGAGTCCGCGGAGGCGCCGGTGGCGCGCGTGTACGAGGAGATGCGCGCCGTGATGGCGCCGCTGGCCGGCGTGCCCTGGAGCCGCCTGGTGCGCGAGGACGCGGTGGTCACGCCCGCACCCGCCGAGGACGCGCCGGGACAGAGCGTGGTGTTCGTGGACAGCTTCCCCATGCCCGATGGCTGCGCGCGGCTCGTGCCCACGCAGTTCCGCCCCGGCGCGGAGCGCACCGACGCCGACTATCCCTTCGTGCTGACCACCGGGCGCGTGCTGGAGCACTGGCACACGGGCGCGATGACGCGCCACGCCAGCATGCTCGACGCCATCACGCCCGAGGCGCTGGTGAGCCTGCATCCGCTGGACGCGGCGGCGCTGGGGGTGGCCGACGGCGCCAGCGTCAGGCTGGAAACGCACCATGGCGGTGTGGTTGCGCGCGCAAGCGTCACGGACCAGGTCCAGCGCGGCCAGCTCTTCATCCCCTTCGCGTTCTGGGAGGCCGCGGCCAACACGCTCACGGGCGACGCGCTCGATGCGGTGGCAAAGATCCCGGGCTTCAAGGTGACGGCGGCACGCTTGTTGCCTCAGTGACATTCGTCACGAAAGCCCCGGCCGCCCAGCGCCCGGGGCTCAACTGCATCTACTTACGCCTCCCAAGATGCCGTAACGCGCGCTGCAGCATCGCGTGGCATTGTTCGGTCCGTGCCGCTCACGTGCTTCTTCGTGGGCAAGCGCAATCCCTGTAGACCCTGAGCACAGAAGGCGCCCGACATAAGCGCCCGCCAGGTCCGCTTGTGCCCAAGTCCGGGTATGCACGCTTTGGCGTGCATGCCGGGGCGAGCCATTGACTGACCGATGAAACTCACGACCCAAAGAAAGCTTTTGGCAATTGCCATCGCGTGCACCGCCCTTCTTGGTGCATGCGGCGGAGGCGAAGACCTCCAGAATGAAACTGCTGCGCAGACCGAGGTTGCGACTTCATTGGCCAGCGCTGAGAGAGAAACCGCTGCGGGTTTGACGACGGCCGCCACGGTGGATACTTCCGGCCGTTATGGTCCTGACGATTTCGTGGGCGACGACGCTCCGCAACTGGACCCGCTGACTTTCGTGCGTGAAATGGCCGCTGAAAATGGCCCGCTGTCCGCGTCGCTCGCGGCCGGTGGCGTGACCAAGTGGAATCCGGGCCATTACGTCGAATTCGGTTCGAAAGCCGGTGATTTCGTCATCGATGCCGGCCTGAATGAGACCGCCAATATGCCTTTCGTGAAGGGCATCATGGTGCGTGCCAGCTGGTGGCAGATGGAAAAGGGCAAGGGTCAATACGACTTCTCGCGCGTGGACCGGTACCTGGGCAAGGCCAAGGCCAAGGGCAAGCGCCTGTTCTTGACCATCGGCACCAAGACCTTCGACGGCGACAAGGCCGTGCCCGACTACCTGCGCACGGCGCAGTACGGCGGCGGCGCCTTCCGCATCGGCACCATCCGGGGCACCTACGGCGAGAACGCGTCGCTGCACAACGACGCCACGCGTGACCGCCTGATCGCCCTGATCCAGGCCCTGGGCAAGCGCTACAACCGCGACAACAACTTCGAAGGCATCACCTTCAACGAGACGGCCTTCGGCATGATGGTCAAGCCGCTGTCCGACGCGCAGAAGGTGAAATTCTTCTCCAACCTGGCGAAAGTCGATGCGGCGGCGCGCGCGGCTTTCCCCAACAGCGTGGTAATTCAGTTCATCAATTACCCGTCCAATCTCGTGCCGCCGCTGTTTACCGCCATGAAGGCCAATGGCGTGGGCATGGGTGGTCCGGACGTTTTCATCAACGATCCGAACCTGGAGAAATCCGCTTATCGCTTCAATGCCGAAGCCAAGGGCATTGTGCCCATTGGCATGAAGGTGGAATCCGATTCCTATGAAGCGGTCCGGCACGGCGGCCCGTATACCAAAGTGGATGTGCGCAAGATCTACTCCTTCGCACGCGATCGACTGCACAGCAATTACGTCTTCTGGTATCGGCATACGGCCAAGCACAATCCCTGGAACGACGTGCTGCGCATGTTCAAGGGCGAGGCATTCCCCACGAACAGCGCCGGCGGCCTGAATGCGGCTTGCCCGACGAAATTCGCGTCCTGCGCGCCCAAGCTCTAAACCAAAAACCATCACCCTCCTTGAACGGGCCGGCACTGCCGGCCTTTTTTTTGCCTGTCCACCCCGTGCCCGGCTCCAGGCCTTGCCGCAGGACTTGCGGCAGCCGCTACCGGGCCTAGGCGGGCCTCGCGCGCCGCGCATGCAGGCCCCTACGCGCGGCGCGCGGCAAGCCGCGGCGGCGGCATCCACGCCGCTCCATGGCGGCCGGGCCTGTTTCGCCGCAAGGCTTCAGCTCCACACAACGGTTGCACGCACAACGTCATGCGATCCGCATCCATCGTCGCCCCCGCATGCAGCACTGCCAGGGCGCCCCAATGGCGTGCGCCCGGCAAGCGCTTTCGTGAGTCCTCACCTCCATGCAATCCGACCGCTTGCAGCGTCCGGCCACGGACGCGAAGCGGACCTGAACCGGCCTGGGCCGGCCTGCACCGGACCTGGAACACCGCCGACAACGCTTGCGGCAGCACATGCCGCACCCCCGTAAAACCCTCCATAGACCGCCGACGGGCTATGTCATAGGCAACGAAGCTGTAACGCAGCGTGACGTCGGCGGCGTTGGTCAATCCCCTTTCAGGGCGCTTTCGCAACGGTGGCCATGGCAAGTTGTACCCATACATGACAATGGTTCTCATTCGCCTGCCCCATGGTGTGAACGACATGAGCCTGCCTTCCGAACCCGCCACCTCGCTTGCCGCCACCGTCCCAGGGCCCGAAGGGGACCTGGCAGCACTGGCGCAGGCGCTCATCACTTCGCGCCAGAGCGTGCTGCCCAAGCGGCTGGCCGAGCCGGGCCCCGACGCCCAGCAGTTGCAGCGGCTGCTGCTGGCGGCCGCGGCGGCGCCGGACCATGGCGAGCTGCGGCCATGGCGCTTCGTCATCGTGCCGGCGGCCAAGCGCGTGCTGCTGGCCGACATGTTCGAAGCCGCGCTGCTGGACCGCGACGCCCGGGCCACGGCGATCGAGCGCGAGGCCGCGCGCGAGAAAGCGCACCGGGCGCCGCTGCTGATGCTGGCGGTCGCCAAGCTGGGGCCGGCGCAGCCCGACATGCCGGCGCCGGAGCGGCTGGTGTCGCTGGGCGCGGCGCTGCAGAACCTGCTGCTGCTGGCGCACGCCATGGGTTTTGGTGCCGGGCTCACCAGCGGACAGGCGATGCAGTCGCCACGGTTGCGCACGCTGTTCAGCCTGCTGCCGGGTGAAGAGGCGGTGTGCTTCGTCAGCGTGGGCAGCGTGACGCAGCGCAAGCCGATGCGCCCGCGCCCCAGTCCGCACGAGATCGCCAGCGAGCTGTAAAGGCGCGGGACGGAGGCCGGTTCGGCCGCGGCCGGGCGTTCAGCGCGCAGCGCAGCGAATCCGCCGCGACGCCCTTACGCGTCGCAAGGCCACAGCCGGTGCAGCAGCTCGTGAGCCCAGTCCGGCAGCGTCGCGCCGGGCGCGTCCGCCAACCAGGCTTCCACCTGCTCGTAGTCGTCGCCTTCGATCACGGCCTCGTGCGCCAGTTCGCCCTGACCACGCACGCTGAACTTCAGCCATCCCCGCTCGGCGCTTTCCCATGCCAGCGCGATGGCGCCATCGGGCTCCACCGTCACTTCCGGCGCCGGCCAAGCCGCCGCGGTGAGCTCGATCAGGCGCTGCGCCTCGTGCAGCGTGGGCGGCGTAGGTGCGCGCCAGCCACGCTCGGCAATGAAGAGTTGGGCTTCGGACAGGGCGGATGACAGCAGGGGTGACATGGTGGCGATGGTAGGAGCAAGGCGAGACGGTCCGCGGCGGACTCACCGCCACGCCCGGCCTCGGCTTGGCTCGCTCGGGGCTGGCTGCGCTGGCGTGGAACGAGCACCAGGCCGTCCAGATCGTGCTCGCCCCGTCTTCATACCCTGATAATTCTTGTTATGCAGGTACAACAAATATTCGGCCTACCAGCCATGGAGGGCGGCGCATGGGGAGTGCCGGCTGCGGCTCCAGGCTGCGAGCAGGCCCGAGGCCGTGGCGTTTCGAGTCATTGGCCGCGGGCCGGTGGCCGGTCCGGGACATGACGGCGCCGCTGGTGGCGCCGCGGCGTGGCCGGCCGCGCGGCAGCCGGACCGAGGTGACATCCTCGCAGGCGCTGCTGCGGCTGCATCACTTCAGCTTCCTGCGGGCGCTGGCCGAGGGCGTGAGCCTGCGCGCGGCCTGGGAGCGGTACATGGCTTTCGCGGGCGGGCCGGACGACGAGCGCCATTTCGCGGCGCAGGCGCGCCGGCTGCGGCGCCAGATCGCGCAGGCGGCACGGGCGCATGGCCTGGACGAGGTGGCGGCCGAGGCACTGGCGGAACCGGCAGCGGCCACCGCGGACGCAGGCATGCCGTCCTTACAGGACTGGATCGCCCAGTCCTGCGAAGCAGGCGGTTTCCACCCCGAAGACCGGGACCCGGCGGAATGGCTGCGCGAGTACCAGGCCGAGTTCGGGCTCGACGCGGCGGTGCTGCCGCAGCCGGCCACCGCCGGCTTGGCGCCGCGCCCGGTCCGGCTGGGGGCGCTCAACCGGCTGGCCACGGCGCTGTCCGCGCCGCCGTCGCTGGAGGACGCGCTCGCGTTGTGGCTCACGCCCACGTTGTCCGCCGCGCTGCGCGGGGCCGGGCTGCTGACGCTGCGCGACCTGGCGGACTTCGCCAACGCGCATGGCGCGCGCTGGCACCGGCGGGTGCCGGGCGTGGGCACGGTGCGGGCCGGGCGGCTGCTGGACTGGCTGCGGCCGTTGGCCGAGTCGCTGGGCCATCCGCTGCGGGAGGCAGCGCTGCAGCCCGCGCGGCAACTGGCTCTGGCGCGCGAGCGGGCGCTGGTGGCCGTGCAGGACCGCCGCTTGGGCATCGTCCCGCTGGAGCGGCTGGCGGTGCCGCCCGATCTCGACGGCCGGCATGGCGTGTTCCGCCTGGCCACGCCCAACGTGCTGGGGGCCTCGACCGACCTGGAGGCCTTGCGCGCCTGGTTGCAGCGCTATGCGATGTCGCCGCGCACCCATGCCTCCTACGCGCGCGAGGCCGAGCGCTTTTACCTGTGGTGCCTGTGCGTGCGCCGCAAGCCGCTGTCCTCGGTGCAGGAAGAGGATTTACATGCCTACCGCGGCTTCATCGCCAATCCGCCCGGGGACTGGCTGCAGCCGCGCCAGGAAGGCCGCGACAGCGAGCACTGGCGCCCTTTCCGCGGCCCGCTGAGCCCGCTGTCGCAGCGCCACGCGCTCACCGTGATCGCCTCGATGCTGGGCGCGCTGATGAAGGCGGGCTACCTGGGCGCCAACGCCGCGGCCGGCGTGGCGCCGCACCTGAAGCTGCCGCGCCCGGGCATCGACGTGCGGCGCAGCTTCGACGAGGCGCAGTGGCGCTGGCTGATGTCGTGCTGGGAGGCGCTGTACCGCGAGGCCGGTGCGCCCGGTGGCCTGGCCGACCTGGGACCGGACGCCAAGCCCGCCCGCGCCCGCAGCCTGCGCCGGCTGCGGCTGGTGCTGGAGTTGGGGGCCACCACCGGGCTGCGGCTGATCGAGCTGTGCACCGCGCGCCTGTCCGGGCTGCGGCGCGAGCGTTTCGAGGGCGAGTCCGTGTGGATGCTGGAAGTGCTGGGCAAGGGACACCGGCGCCGCAGCGTGCCGATCTACGACGACATCAAGGCCCTCATCGACCGGCACCAGGCGGACATGGAGGCGGCGGGCGTCGGCCACGAACCGGCGGCGCCGCTGCGCACGCTGCTCACGCCGGCGGGCACCGGTGGCATGCCCGTGGACGGTGCCGACGCGCCATGGCCCGGGATGGAAAGCGACAGCACCCATGTCCGTGGCGGTGCGCCACGGGCGCAGCGCCCGCTCATCGGCGCGCTGCGTGGCGCGGTACCGCGCTGGCGCCTGGACGCGCAAGGCGTGCCCACGCTGGAGCCCGGCCGCCAGGCCGACCGCTGGGGCGCGCTGGAACCGTCGGCGCTGTACCAGTCGCTCAAGCGGCTGCTCCGCCACGCGGGCGAGCGCGCGCATAAAGCCCAGCCGCCACTGGACGGCGACGCCTTCCGCGGCGCCTCCACGCACTGGCTGCGGCATTTCTTCGCGAACAACGCGGCGGCCGACGGCGTGCTGCCGGTGGCGCTGATGGGCGCCATGGGGCACGCCGATCTCAAGACCACCTCGCTCTACACGCGGCCGGAGCAGCAGCTCATGCTGCGCGAACTGGCCAAGGTGCGGCGGCGTGGCGGAGGTTGAACGGGTGCGCGGCAGCGGGTGAGGGTTTTCGGGATGAAAGCCCAGTCCGGCATGGGCAGGGTGTTGAACGGTTCAACACCCTGCCCCGCGCTGGCACGCGGCCTGGTCGCGGGATGAACGCCCTGGCCTGTTGCTTGCGCCCGTGAGCCGGTGGGCGCGGTCTTGCAGGGGGCTGGGTGTCTGCGGCATCGAAGGCCATCGTTGCGAAACCGGGCGCCGCATGCTGAAGGTGAGATTTTTCGGGAGCCATGACAGCGAAAGTCCGCCCTGTGGACAATACCTGTTCGCTGAACGGTTTTTGCGTTTTTCCTCAAAAATTCGTAAACACACCCACGCTTCTTGATCTCGAACCCGGAGCGAAGGATTCAGGACAAGCGTGGCTCGGCCACCCGCCGCGTATCCAGGAATGCAGGCCTACGGCCCTCGAAGTCGCATCGGCCGGAAATGCGTCGTGAGTGGGCAAGCCGTGGAGCGGCCCGGCACGGGGACCATGTGTTGAACCGTTCAACACCCGGCTGGCATGGGCATGCATTCCTGCCCTGCCCTGGCTGGGATCAGCTTCACAGCGGCTGTTTCCGCGGCCCGGGACTCCTTCGAGCACGTACCCTGATGCGAACGTTCGGGTCAGCATGTCCAGATGCCCTGCGAGGCGCTGTGCGGCCATACGTGAGCATCTACGGGATGCCCGCGGCCCACAGCAATGGCGCTTCGCACAGCGGGCAGCCGGGCACTCCTTCCGTGCCCTGTAAGGGCGAGGCTGCTGGCAACGTGCCCACAATGGCAGCACGTCACGGCGGGGTGTTGAACGGTTCAACACTCGTCGAGATCCGCGCAGCGCGCGGTGGCGTGCCGTCATCAGGCCGCTCCCAGATAGCGTGCTGCGGGCCCGTCCGCCATTGCCGGACGGGAGCCCGGGGTAGGCCGCCGTCCCGGGCTTGGCCGGTTGGCAATTCGCACGGTTGCCGTGCAGGATGCGCCTGCTGCGCCGGTACGCCGTCCAGCAGAGGACAGGCCTTCACACCGTCCGCAGACTCTCTCCCCTACGGCCACGGAAGCGGCAGTGCGCTGCCATCCCCGCCTGCGGGTACTGCCATCCGGGGAAACCTGCGACGCCAGGATGCCTCGCGTGCCGTAGTGCCAGCCACGGAAAAAACGTCGTCATCCCGTGCATGGTCGGAGCCCTGGATGCCGCGAACCAGTCCCCGGCGCCGGCACGTAATCCGAACTGCCTGCGACAGCTGGAGGCACTCCCGCCTGCGCGCGACCGAGAAATCAAGCAGCGCGACTCACGAGGTGCCATGGCTCGTCGCTTCCCCGGATACCCGTGGGCTTCCGCCGGAAGGCCGACCGGGTGGGCCGGCAGGCCGCGTTGCAGCCGGCAAGGCGATCGGCCCGCGCACGCGGGTGTTGAACCGTTCAACACCCGCGCGGCAACCCCGTGGAGACACACCCCGAAAGCTCTCCGGAGTCGAGCCACGGAGGGTGTTGAACGGTTCAACACCCCAGGAAAAAGGCGCCTCGCGGCGCCTTTGGGTTCAGGCTGGATGGCGGCGTATGAAGTCCTCGACCAGCCGCAGCAGTTCGGCTTCGCGCTCCGGCGGCAGCACGCCGGCCTCGAAGCGCAGCGACGCGCGTCCGCGCGCATCGCGGCTCAGCGTGGCGAGCTTGCGGCCGTCGCGGCGCAGGTGGGAGGACGCGGCGGCCGGTCCCGCTGGCATGGCCTGGCCGGTGAGGGCGTTGAATACGGCCTGCGCCGCCAGCGCCTTGCCCTGCCCCTTGAGCTCGCGCGCCCGTTCCAGCACCGCGTCCGGGTCCTTCTGCAGCAGCTCCGACAGCGGCTGCGCCCAGCGGAACTGGATCTCCAGCGGCGAGGCAAAGGCCTCCACCACGGCGGCCGGCAAGCGTGCCAGTGCCAGGCTCTTGGACACCAGCGACACGTCCACCTGCACGGCTTCCGCCAGCTTGCGCAGCGACGGGTACAACCCCTCGTCCAGCGCGCGCCGGTACATGCAGCCCTGCTCCCACGGGCTCAGGTTCTTGCGCCCGCGGTTCTCGCGCTCCATCGCCTCGAAGAGCTGCTGGTCGGTGACCTCCTCCACCAGCGCGCGCACCGGCAGTCCCAGCTCCAGGCAGGCACGGTGGCGGCGGTGCCCGAACACCAGCTCGTAGAGCACGCCCGATTGCGCCGCGCGCCGCTCGGCCTCGGACAGCGGCCGCACCTTCACCGGCTGCACGTTGCCGCCGGCGGACTCGATCTCGGCCTTGAGCTCGCGGAACTCCGCATCCGCAAAGCTGGCCTCGTGCCGGTTGGCCCAGCGCGAAGGCCGCACGGAGGCCGCGTCCAGGCTGCGCATCGGCACCGCGCCTTCGAAGTCGCGCAGCCGCTCGCGCAGATCCTCCGCCTCCTTGATCGCGGCCGACTGCGTGGAGAGGAACTGCAGCATCGAGCCCGGCGCCGTCTTGGCGCGCGCATCCTCGGTGGCGGTCCCGGCGCCGCCGGCCACCGGCGACACCGGTGGCACCTGGATCAGACCGGCCTTGGCAGCGAGTTTCTTGCTCATGCGCGCGCCCTCGCCTTGCGGGTGTTGAACGGTTCAACACCCTTGGCCACCGTGCCCGCCGGCGCGCCCGAGCGCTGCTGCTGTTGCGCCCAGACCGAGCGGATGGACCCTTCCACGTGGCCGACGAAGGAGTCGTAGGCGTCGCGCGCGCGCTTGAAGGTACGCGCGCTGCCGTCGTAGCGGGCCACGTCGTACACGGTGCCGAACTCCGCGGCCGTGACACCCGTGACGGCCGTCTTCGGAATCTCCACCGGCAGCACTTTCTCGGCATAGGTCTGGCCGATCCACTGGCGCACGATGGTGCTGGCGGCATCGGTGGAGTCCACCCGGGCCAGCAGCACGTGGATGAAATCGAACTCCTTGGACAGGCCGCGGCGCCCCAGCAGTTCGGTCGTGAGGTCGGAGAACAGGCTCCAGAACTGCGCCGCGGAGGCGAAGTCCAGCGCGTTGGGCGGCAGCGGCATGATGATGCCGTTGCTGGCCATGAAGGCGTTGATGGTCGTGTAGGAAAGGGCAGGCGGCGTGTCGATGATGATCACGTCGTAATCGGCGCGCACGTCGTCGATGCCCAGGTCCAGCACGCGCCAGAACTCGAAGCCCGGCTCCTGCGTCTGCCGCGCCGGCAGCGCGAACTCCGCGCCGAACAGCACCGGCGCCGCCGCCACCAGGTCGATGCCGTCCCAGTAGGTTGGCTGGATGGCGTAGCGGATGGAGGTTTCGCTGCCCATGCACAGCGGCAGGATGGTGTGGGTCTCCTGCACCTCGGTGTCCGGCAGGATGCCGAACAGCGTGGTCAGCGAACCTTGCGGATCCGTGTCGATCACCAGCACCCGGTGCCCCAGCAGCGACAGGCCCTGCGCCAGCGTGACGGCGGTGGTGGTCTTGCTCACTCCCCCTTTGAAGTTGCCGATGCTGACGGTGACGGCCTCGGCGCCGGCCGGGCGCAGTTGCTCCTTGCGGTACTCGCGGATCCAGGTGCGCGCCTCCGCCAGGCTGAACTCGCGGCGCGAGCCCGATTCGTTGAGCTTGCCGCCGGGCAGGTCGCCGCGCGTCATGCGGTGGCTGAGCGAGCCTTTCTCGATACCGCACAGCGCCGCAAGCTGGCTGAGGTTGAACACCGGCGCGTTCTTGCGCGCCGTCGGCGCCAGCATCGCGCTGCGGATTTCACCCATCATCGCGACGGCGCGCTCGGCCTGGTCGGCGATGTCCTGCAGGCCGATCGGCCGCGGCGGTTTCAATTCGATCTTGTCCAACACGGAACCCTCACTTCTTCTGGTTGGGCAGCGACTTGACGCTGCAAGCATGAGTGCCGCGCATTGTGTCAAGCAGACGTTTTGTTGCAAAGCATTTGCATCGCACCGTGCGGTTAGCACCACAGCGGGATGGCGTCATTGGTTTGAAAAATTTCAGCGCCCGCTTTGGAAAGGTTCAGACCCTTAACACCCTTAATACCCTTTAAGGCCGAATTTCTCCATGCACGACAAGCGCTTAGATCGTTTCACGTGAGTGGAAACGGGAGCTTGTGGAGCCTTTTCGGGAGCACGGATGCAGGGATACGGGACGTGTTGGAGCTTTTTCGGGGCGCCACGTGCATGGATACGGGACTCGTTGTCGCCCCGGCCTGTGCACAACCTGGCAGCCAGGCGATCCCGCGAGGTGAGGGTTTTCAGGAGCTGTGCGGGGACGAGCCAGGGGCCGGAACGGCAAGCCGGCGCAGCGGATCCGGACTGGTTCCATCCACCTTCGGCACCGGCCCGATTCAGCGCCGGGCTGGACAGGTGAGTGTTTTCAGGAATTCCGCGAAGCCTCGCGGTCGCCAGGCCGTGGTCGGGACGTGAGAGTTTTCGGGGTGTTTGCCGGCCATCGGGTGGCCGGACCGCGTGCGCTTCGCGTGAGGATTTTCGGGATTCGCCGTGCGTGACCCTGAACGGGCTCAGGCCAGCAGCAGGTGAGGATTTTCGGGATCCCAGGGGCTGGGGCGGCCGCGGTTTCACGTGAGAAGTCGCTCTCACGCGTGCGCTACAGTGCCTTTCCATGACGAGCGATGCGCCACCTCCGCCTCCCAAGCGCCGGTCCAGGTCCCGGTCCAGCGCCGCGGTCGGGGCCGGAACCACGCGCGCCGTCACCGTGCGCAAGCCGGTCAACACCCTGGCCATCGTGCCCAAGTCGGCCCGCATCACCTCGCTGGGGCGCAAGAGCTACAACGTGCTGCTGCACGAGGCGCAGGCGCAGGGGCTGGACAAGGACGTGTTCCGCGCCCCGCTGGAGCGCATCGTGCGCGGCGTGGACTTCGACTCCAACGACCACGCGCTGATCAAGAAGCACCTGCGCGCCATGGTCTCCACCACCGTCGAGTGGCAGTCGCCCACCACGGGCGAAGGCACGGCGTGGAACGTCAGCGGCTTGCTGGCGCACGCGCGGCTGACCAAGGAGCGCGGGCAGGTGTGGGTGGAGTGGTCCTACGCCGTCAACCTGAAGCAGGAACTGCTAGAGCCCAGCGTCTTCGCGCGGCTGAAGCTGGAGATCATCAGCCAGCTGCGCTCGCATGCCGGCATCGCGCTGTACGAGATCTGTACCCGCTACAAGGACGTGGGCCGCACCTCGCGCCAGCACTGGCGCTGGTGGCGCCCAGTGCTCAGCGGCCAGCCCGAGAGCGAGCGCACGGCCAAGCTGGAGTACCGCATCTTCAAGCGCGACACCTTGAAACCCGCCATTGCCGAGGTCAACGCGCTGACCGACCTGCAGGTGGAACTGGCCGAGTACAAGGATGGACGCTTCATCGGCGATATCCAGTTCCTGATCAAGGTGAAGCCTCAGGCCGCGCTGCCGGCCGCAGCCGCGCCGCAGCCGGTGGACCTGCAGCTCGTGGCCCGCGCGCAGACGCTGGGCGTGGCCGAGGAGAAGACGGAGCAGTTCCTGCAGGCGCACGGGAGCGCGGCGGTGCAGGCGGCGCTGGAATTGCTGGCGCGGCGCTCGGTTTCCAACTACCCCGAGCCGCTGCGCGACCCGGCGCGCTACCTCAAGGCGATCCTGGCCGGCGAACCGGCCGCCGGCCCCGAGC
>NZ_CALAOH010000021.1 GCF_937926365.1 uncultured Azohydromonas sp.
CCGTCCGCGCCGCGAGCGCGAGCCGGCCGCCGAGGCCGTGGCCGAGGGCGCCGCGTCCGCGAGCGCCGATGCCGGCGAGGTAGCACCGCTGCCGCTGGCAGGCGCCGTGGCCGAGGAAGCACCGCAAGCCGAAGCCACCGTGCCGGCCCTGGAAGCCCAGCCCGAGCCGGTGGCCGAGCAGGCCCCTGCCACCGCCACCGAGCCGGCCGCTCCGGTGGTGCAGCGCTTCGAGCTGCCGCTGGACGAGCTGCGGGCACTGGCCGAGTCGGCCGGCCTGCATTGGGTGCTCTCCGACGAGGAGAAGGTGCGCGCGGCCCAGGAGGCCATCGCCGCCGAGCCCAAGCCGGTGCACGTGCCGCGCGTGATCAAGCCCGTGGTGCTGGTGGACGAGGGTCCGCTGGTGCTGGTGGAGACACGCAAGGACCTGACCCAGGTCCGCCTGCCCTTCGAGCTCGAAACGCAGTGACCCGCGGCGCGGCGCGGGCCGGCATCAGCGCCCAGCCGCTGAACGCGTGACGCGGCGCCCGCCCGGGCGCCGCCGCCCAGGCATGGAGTACGTCAGGCTCCTTCCGGATCGATGCCGGAGACACCCACTTAGGACACGCGACGAAACCGGAACGGCTTGAGCCATCCGGCCGCTGCCACGCGAGGGCTTGGCGGCCGGGCTGCCCCGAGGCTCAGGGCAGCCGCTCCAGCGCCCGCTGGTACACCGGCTGGTGCATCAGGTCGTCCCACGGCACCGGCGCCCCCTGCGGCAGCAGCGCCACGCGGCGCGCCTCGCTGTCGGGGTCGAGCTGCCACTCGCCACGCCCCAGGGCGGCCTGCAGGCCGTCGAGCAGCTCATCGACCGCCGCGCCGCCGTCCAGGGACTGGTTGCACAGCAGCACCAGGTCGCAACCCGCGGTCAGCGCCGCCACAGCGGCGGCGGGGTAGCTGACCACCGCCCCATCCAGGCGCCGAGCGCCTTCCATGCTCAGGTCGTCGCTGAACACGGCGCCGGTGAAGCCCAGGCGGCCGCGCAGGATGTCCTGCAGCCACTTGGCGGAGAAACCCGCCGGGCGCGCGTCCACCTTCGGGTAGATCACGTGCGCGGGCATCACCGAGGCCAGACTGGTGGACAACCACTCGTAGGGCTTGGCGTCGTCGGCCAGGATGGCCTTGAGCGAGCGCCGGTCCACCGGCACGTCCACGTGCGAGTCGGCCTTGGTGAAGCCGTGCCCGGGGAAATGCTTGCCGCAGGACTGCATGCCCGCCAGCAGAAGCCCGTGCATCAGGCTCTTGGCCAGCAGCGTGGCCACGCGCGCATCGCGGTGGAACGCGCGGTCGCCGATAACGGCACTTTGGCCATGGTCCAGGTCCAGCACCGGTGTGAAGCTGAAGTCCACGCCGCAGGCGCGCAGCTCCGAGGCCAGCACGTAGCCGGCGGCGGTGGCGGCCTCGGTGGCGGCCATCGCGTCGCGCATCCACAGTTCGCCCAACCGCGCCATCGGCGGCAGGTGCGTGAATCCGTCGGTGCGGAAGCGCTGGACGCGGCCGCCCTCGTGGTCCACGCAGATCAGCAGGTCCGGGCGCAGGCTCTTGATCTCGGCCGTGAGCTCGGTGAGCTGGCGCCGGCTCTCCCAGTTGCGGGCGAACAGGATCAGACCGCCGGTGAGCGGGTGCGCGATGCGGCGGCGGTCGTCGTCGTCCAGCGCCAGGCCGGCGATGTCGAGCACCACCGGGGCGTGCTGCGAAGAAGTCATTCGATGTCCTGCTGAGGTTGCTTCTCGACCACGACGAAGCTCACGGCGTAGTCGGTCTCGTCGCTGAGGGTCACATGCGCCTGCCAGCCTTGTGCCTCGAACCAGGCCTTCAGCGCGCCGTGCAGCCGGATGTAGGGCTGGCCACTGGGGTGGTTGAGGATTTCGCAGTCGCGCCAGCGCATGGGCATGTGCATGCCCAGGCCAATGGCCTTGGAGAAGGCCTCCTTGGCCGAGAAGCGCGTGGCCAGGTAGGCGATGCCGCGCGACTCGGCCCGGGCGCGCCGCGCGGCGAACACCTGCTGCTCGCCAGGACCGAGCACGCGCTGCGGGAAGCGGTCGCTGCGGCGTCCGAGCGTGGCGGCGATGCGCCGCACGTCGCAGACGTCGGTGCCGATGCCGACGATCACCGTGCGCCGCCGCCCGCGGGCGCGAAGGCGCGCTGGATGCAGCGTTGGTAGTCGCGCACGGTCTCGGTGTAGCCCAGCTCCAGCGCATCGGCGATCAGTGCGTGGCCGATGGACACCTCCGCCACCCCTGGCACCTCGCGCAGGAAGCGCGTGAGGTTGTTGCGGTTGAGGTCGTGCCCGGCGTTGACGCCCAGGCCCGCGGCCAGCGCGGCCTCGGCGGCGCGCGCGTACTGCGCCAGCACTGCGTCCTCATCCGGCGTGCCATACGCCCGCGCGTAGCCCTCGGTGTAGAGCTCGACACGGTCGGCGCCGGCCTGCGCGGCGAAGGCCATGGCCTTGGGCACCGGGTCCATGAACAGGCTCACGCGCACGCCCAGCGCCTTGACCTGCTGGATCACGGGC
The DNA here is from genome assembly GCF_937926365.1 of uncultured Azohydromonas sp. Taxonomy (GTDB): domain Bacteria; phylum Pseudomonadota; class Gammaproteobacteria; order Burkholderiales; family Burkholderiaceae_C; genus Azohydromonas. The sequence goes on from NZ_CALAOH010000021.1 coordinate 2,552, forward strand.
ACCAGCCGCTCCAGGTCCGCCGGCAGGTTCCAGCCGTGGTCGGAGGTGAACTGCTCGACGTTGTCGGGGACGAAGGTAGCCTGGTGCGGGCGCACGGCCTCGATGAAGCCGACGAGGTTGTGGAAGGGGTTGCCCTCGATGTTGTATTCGACCTGCGGCCAGGCCTTGAGGAACTCGGCCAGCGCGTGCACGTCCTCGGCACGGATGTGGCGCTCGTCCGGGCGCGGGTGCACGGTAATGCCCTGCGCGCCGGCTTGCAGCACCTGCTCCGCCGCGCGTATGACGCTGGGAATGCCCAGGTAGCGCGTGTTGCGCAGCAGCGCGACCTTGTTGAGGTTGACCGACAACGCGGTGCGCGCGTCACGCGGCCGGGATTCGGGAGCCACGAGAGGGTTCATCAGGCGGGGGAGGCGGGGGAACGTCGATGAGGCGCTGCAGGTCGCGCATCACCTCGCGGGTGCGCAGCAGCGGGGAGCCCAGATGATAGTGAAGCAGCGTGCGCAACTGCCCACGCAGCGGCTGCAGCGACAGCAGGCAGGCCGCTTGCAGCGCACCCAGGTCGCCAGCGTCCAGCGCGGTCTGCAGCGTGGTCCAGATTTGACCGGAGAGCGCCGCCTCGGCGCCGGCGGCGTCCACCAGCCCGGACTCGGCGCGCAGCGCGTAGCGTGCGCGCGGCTCGGTGGCCTCCAGCCGCAGCGTGACGTGGGCCAGATCGGGCAACAGCCCGGTGCTGCGCAGCAGCATCAGCTCGAAGGCGCGCAGTCCCGCTTGCGCGCGCAGCTCGTTGCCACCGGACAGCGCCGGCAGCGTGGCGGCGTAGGCGTCGAAGAGCGCGGGATGCGGGTCCTGGCGCGCGAGCAGCTTCATCAGCAGCTCGTTGAGATAGAAGCCCGAGAACAGCGCGTCGCCGGTGAGCATAGGCGCGCCGCCGGCCCAATCGGCGCCGCGCAGCAGTTGCACCTCGGCCTCGGCGCTGCGGCCCAGGTGCACGTTCAGGCGCTGGAAGGGCAGCAGCACCGGGCGCAGCTGCGAATACGGGCGCTTGGCGCCCTTGGCCACCACCGCCACGCGGCCGTGTTCGCGCGTGAACAGGTCCAGTACCAGGCTGGATTCGCTCCAGTCCCAGCGGTGCAGCACGTAGGCTGCCTGGGGTGGCGCCTTGCCCTTCATACGGATTCCACGCAGTCCCGAACGTCTTTCCGTTCGTCCTGAGGTATCGAAGGATGAGCGGCCCCGGCCGGGGTGCCGCCATCGCAGCCTTGCGGATTCGCCCTTCGATACCTCAGGGCGAACGGGTCAGAAGTCCCAGGACTTCATTGTTTCGGGTCACTCGTAGCCGTAGGAACGCAGGTGCTCCTCGCTGTCGGCCCAGCCCGAGCGCACCTTGACCCACAGCTCCAGGAAGACCTTGGCGTCCATGAGCCGCTCCAGCTCCTGGCGCGCCTCGCTGCCGATGCGCTTGAGCACCTCGCCCTTGTCGCCGATGACCATGCCCTTGTGCGCCTCGCGCTCCACGACGATGGTGGCGGCGATGCGGCGCAGGTTGCCCTCTTCCTGGAACTTGTCGATCACCACCGTGCAGCTGTAGGGCAGCTCGTCGCCGGTGAGGCGGAAGAGCTTTTCGCGGATCAGCTCGCTGGCCAGGAAGCGGTCGCTGCGGTCGGTGAGCGCGTCCTCCTCGTAGAACCAGGGCTGCTCGGGCAGGTAGGGCCGCACGATGTCCATCAGCCGTTTCACGTCCGCGTCCTTGCGCGCCGACAGCGGCACGAACTCGGCGAAGTCCCGGCGCTCCTGCATGGACTTGAGCCAGGGCAGCATGTCGTTGCGGCGCTGCACGGCATCGAGCTTGTTGGCGATGAGCAGCACCGGCTTGTCCTGCGGCAGCAGCGCCAGCACCTTGGCGTCGTCCAGTCCGAAGCGGCCGGCCTCCACCAGGAACAGCACCACGTCCACGTCGGAGAGCACGCCCTGCACGGTGCGGTTGAGGTTGCGGTTGAGCGCGGTGCTGTGCTTGGTCTGGAAGCCCGGCGTGTCCACGAACACGAACTGGGCGTTGCCCTCGGTGCGGATGCCGGTGATGCGGTGGCGCGTGGTCTGCGCCTTGCGCGAGGTGATGCTGACCTTCTGTCCCACCAGCGCGTTGAGCAGCGTGCTCTTGCCCACGTTGGGCCGGCCGACGATGGCCACCAGGCCGCAGCGCTGGCCCGCGACGGCAGCGGGCTTGCCGAAGGCGGCGTCCAGGTCCACGCCTTCGCGCTCTTCCTCCTCGTCGTCCTCGGCGCCGGTGTCGGCGCCCTCCTCCACCGCGCCGCTGGCGTCGGGGTCGGCGGCGAAGTCTTCGGCTTCGGGCGTGGCGGCCTCTTGGGCGGGCACGGCGGGGGCGTCGGCGGCGTCAGCGGCCGGCGCGGGGGGGTGGGATTTGGAATTCACGGTGATTCAGGAGCGCAGCGGCCCGCCGGGGCGGTCGCTGGACTTGAGGTTTTCGAGCAGCCGCCGCGCGGCATCCTGCTCGGCCATGCGGCGCGAACGGCCCTCGCCCGGCTCGGCCAGGCCCAGGGCCGGTACCGCGCACTCGACCTCGAAGGTCTGGGCATGGGCTTGGCCGCGCGTGGCGACGATGCGGTAGACCGGCACGGCCAGGCGCCGCGCCTGCAGCCATTCCTGGAGTTCGGTCTTGGGGTCCTTGCTCCAGCCGTCCATCTCGGTGGAGGCGATGACCTCGCCGAAGAGGCGGCGCACCAGCGCCTGCGCGGGCTCGAAGCCGCCGTCGAGGAAAGCCGCACCCAGGATGGCCTCCAGCGCGTCGGCCAGGATCGAGGGGCGCTGCGCGCCGCCGCCGCGGGCTTCACCTTCGGACAGCCGCAGCACCTCCGGCAGGCCCAACTGCAGCGCCACACGGTGCAGGCTGTCCTCGCGCACGAGGTGCGCGCGCACACGGGTGAGGTCGCCCTCGTCCGAGCCGCTGAAGCGCTCGTAGAGCATGGCGGAGATGGTGATGCTCAGCACGGCATCGCCGAGGAATTCGAGCCGTTCGTTGTGATCGGCGCCGAAGCTGCGGTGCGTGAGCGCACGCTGCAGCAGCCGCGGCTGCGCGAAGCGGTATCCCAGGCGTTGCTGGAGTGCTTCGATTCGATGGTCCATGTCGTGATGTGCGGGCAAGTGGCGCGCCTTCAACGGCAGCGGTCGTGGTACTTGATGGGCAGGTACACCGGGGCCATGAACGTGAGGAGCGGGAGCCCGCGCCGGCGCAGCCGGGCGGCCGCTTCGGCGGGACAGGCGCCGTCAAGGCCGCGCCTGGAAGGCCGCGGCCCGAGGGTGCCCGGCGGCTTCAATGGAAGCGGCCGACGCGGCTGAGGTTGCCGAAATTCATCCACACGAAGAAGGCCTTGCCGACGATGTTCTGGTCCGGCACGAAGCCCCAGTAGCGCGAGTCCTGCGAGTTGTCGCGGTTGTCGCCCATCACGAAGTAATGGCCCTCAGGCACCTTGCAGCTCACCCCTTCGGCGCTGTAGCGGCAGGCCGAGCTGTTGGGAAAGGCATGGTTGCCGGGGATGAAGGCAGGACGGTCCTTGTCGATGAGGATGCGGTGATCCTGCTGACCCAGCTTCTCGCTGAACTGCTGCTGGTAGCGCAGGCTGTCCTCGTCGTAGAAATCGGGCAGCTGCGACACCGGCACGGGCTGGCCGTTGATGGTGAGCCGCTTGTTGAGGTAGCTCACCTCGTCGCCGGGCAGTCCCACCACGCGCTTGATGTAGTCCACGCGCGGGTCCACGGGGTAGCGGAAGACGATCACGTCGCCGCGCGCGGGATCGTTGTTGCTCACGACCTTGGTGTTCACCACCGGCAGCCGGATGCCGTAGTGAAACTTGTTCACCAGGATCAGGTCGCCCACCAGCAGCGTCGGGATCATGGAGCCCGAAGGGATCTTGAAGGGCTCGAACAGGAAGCTGCGTAGCAGGAACACGGCCACGATCACCGGGAAGAGCCCGGCCGTCCAGTCCAGCCACCAAGGTTGCGCCAGCACCTTGCGCCGCGCCTCGGCGACGTCGCCGTCCACCTTCTCGATGCCCATCTTGGCCAGTTCGGCGCGGCGCGAGGCGGCCTGCGCCTCCAGTTGCGCCGCGGCGGCCTCGCGCGCGGGGCGGAAGCGCAGCCGCTCGGCCAGCCAGTACACCATCGTCACCAGCGTGAGGATGAACAGCAGCAGGGCGAAGTTGCCCATCCAGTAGCCCATGAACCAGCCGCCGAGATAGACGATCAGGGCCCCATACAGAACCGCGGTGAGAGAGCTCATTCGTTGTGTCAGTCGTCCACCTGGAGGATGGCCAGGAACGCTTCCTGCGGCACCTCGACGGTACCGATCTGCTTCATGCGTTTCTTGCCGGCCTTCTGCTTTTCCAGCAGCTTGCGCTTGCGGGTGATGTCACCGCCGTAGCATTTTGCCAGCACGTTCTTGCGCAACGCCTTGATGTTCTCGCGGGCGATGATGTTGGCGCCGATGGCGGCCTGGATCGCCACGTCGTACATCTGGCGCGGGATCTGCTCGCGCATCTTGGCCGCCACGGCGCGGCCGCGGTACTGGCTCTGCGAACGGTGCACGATCATCGCCAGCGGGTCCACCCGGTCGCCGTTGATGAGGATGTCCACCTTCACCACGTCGGCGGCGCGGTACTCCTTGAACTCGTAGTCCATGGAAGCGTAGCCGCGCGACACCGACTTCAGCTTGTCGAAGAAGTCCAGCACGATCTCCGCCAGCGGCAGCTCGTAGGTGAGCATCACCTGGCGGCCGTGGTAGGCCATGTTGAGCTGCACGCCACGCTTCTGGTTGGCCAGCGTCATCACCGGGCCCACGTAGTCCTGCGGCATGTACAGGTGCACTGTGACGATGGGTTCGCGAATTTCGCGGATACGCCCCAGGTCCGGCATCTTGCTGGGGTTCTCGACCTCGATCACCTCGCCGTCGTTGAGCTCCACCTCGTACACCACGCTGGGCGCGGTGGTCACCAGGTCTTGGTCGAACTCGCGCTCCAGGCGCTCCTGCACGATCTCCATGTGCAGCAAGCCCAGGAAACCGCAGCGGAAGCCAAAGCCCAGCGCCTGCGACACCTCAGGCTCGTAGCGCAGCGAGCTGTCGTTGAGCTTGAGCTTCTCCAACGCGTCGCGCAGTTGGTCATACTCGCTGGCCTCGCTGGGATACAGGCCCGCGAACACCTGCGGCTGGATCTCCTTGAAACCCGGCAGCGGCTCGGTGGCCGGGCCGGCGTTGTTAGGCAGCTTCTTTTCCAGCGTGATGGTGTCGCCCACCTTGGCCGCAGCCAGCTCCTTGATGCCGCAGATCACGAAGCCCACCTCGCCGGCCTTGAGCGCGTCGCGGTTCTCGCTCTTGGGCGTGAACACGCCCAGGTGCTCGATGCCATAGACGGCGTTGGTGGCCATCAGGCGGATGCGCTCGCCCTTGCCGATCTGGCCGTCCACCACGCGAACCAGCATCACCACGCCCACGTAGTTATCGAACCAGGCGTCGATGATCATCGCCCGCGGCGGACCTTCGGCATTGCCCTTGGGCGGCGGCATGCGCGTGACCACCGCCTCCAGGATGTCGTCGATGCCCAGACCGGTCTTGGCCGAGCAGGGAATCGCGTCGCTGGCGTCGATGCCGATGACGTCCTCGATCTCCTCCTTGGCGCGATCGGGATCAGCTTGGGGCAGGTCCATCTTGTTGAGCACCGGGATGACCTCGACACCCAGGTCCAGCGCGGTGTAGCAGTTGGCCACCGTCTGCGCCTCCACGCCCTGGCTGGCGTCCACCACCAGCAACGCGCCTTCGCAGGCCGAGAGCGAACGGCTGACTTCATAGGAGAAGTCCACGTGCCCCGGCGTGTCGATGAGGTTGAGGTTGTAGGTCTTGCCGTCGCGCGCCTTGTACTGCAGCGCCGCGGTCTGCGCCTTGATCGTGATGCCGCGCTCGCGCTCGATGTCCATCGAGTCGAGCACCTGGGCCTCCATCTCGCGATCGCTCAAGCCGCCGCAGCGCTGGATGAGGCGGTCGGCCAGCGTGCTCTTGCCGTGGTCGATGTGGGCAATGATGGAGAAATTGCGGATGTGGTCCATGCGAACGGAAAGCGAGGGGCCGAGGCCGCGGGCGGCGTCGGGCGCAGGCCGCGCTGCCTGCACGGAACCCTGCGGATCGGCCCAGCGACACGCCACCGCGCGGCAGCCTGTCGGGGTCAAAAAAAAGGCACGTCGAAACGGTGACGCGCCTTCCAACAAAACGTATGGCAACTGCTTGTTGGGCTTTCATTGTAGCCAAAAGCCCCCCGCCGACCAGCCACAAACGGGCATCGCAACAGGTCTTCCGAAGCGCGACACCGGAAGTTTTCAACAGTTTATGCACAAGCTGGCAACCCTTGCGCTGCCTCAGGACCACAGCCTGATATGCACAGGAGGGACTGCGGCTAACGCAGTGCAACATTCCAACCCGGCGTGAGGGGAATCCCACACCGTGCCGTTTCGGAGTGGCCAGCGAAAGGCCCACTGCCGCGCCGGCCGATTGCGCTTCGTGAAAAAACCTGGCGCCCCAGTGGGACGCCGGGTCTTGCTCGTCGGCAAACGGACAGCTCAGCGGCTGTTGCCGCTGGGTCGGATGATCAGGTAGTTGGTCTGCTCGCCGCGGCGCACCAGCACAGTGAGCGGCTTGGAGCGGTCCGCCTTCTCCACCAAGCCCGTGAACTGGCGCGCGTTGGTGACCTCGGTGTTGTCCACCGTCAGGATCACGTCGCCCTCACGCAGCCCGGCGCGTGCCGCCGCGCCCTCCGCCGACTCCACGCGCACGCCGCCTCGCACTTTGAGCTCGCGGCGCTGTGCGTCGCTGAGATCCGACACCGACAGCCCGATGGGCGTGGTGGCGCCAGCGCGCGGGGCGCTCTCGGCCTGGGCGACACGGCGCGGCTTCTCGGGCTCGATCTCCGCCACCGTCACCGCCAGGTCGCGGTAGCTGCCGCGGCGGAACACCTGCAGCGTAGTGCGCGTGCCGGGCCTGGTACCGCCGATGACGCGCGGCAGTTCGCCCGAGCGCTCCACTGTCTTGCCGTCCACCCTGGTGATGATGTCACCGGGCTCGATGCCCGCCTTCTCCGCCGGACCGCCCGCCTCCACGCCCTGCACCAGTGCGCCGATGGGCTTGCCCAAGCCGATGGACTCCGCCACTTCCTTGGTCACCGGCGCAATCTGCACCCCGATGCGTCCGCGCACCACGCGGCCGTTGGTGCGCAGCTGGTCGGCCACGCGCATGGCCTCGTCGATAGGAATGGCGAAGGAAATGCCCATGAAGCCGCCGGAGCGGCTGTAGATCTGCGAGTTGATCCCGACCACCTCGCCGCGCATGTTCAGCAGCGGCCCGCCGGAGTTGCCAGGGTTAATGGCAACGTCGGTCTGGATGAAAGGCAGGTAGTCGCCCGTGTCGCGCTGCTTGGCGCTGACGATGCCGGCGGTCACGGTGTTGTCCAGGCCGAAGGGCGAGCCGATGGCTACCACCCACTCGCCCACGCGCAGCCGGCCCACGTCCCCAATGCGCACGAAGGGCAGCCCCGTGGCCTCGATCTTGACCACCGCCACGTCGGTACGGGTGTCGGCACCGACGATGCGCGCCTTGAGCTCGCGCTTGTCGGCAAGGGTGACAATGACCTCGTCGGCCCCTTCCACCACGTGCGCGTTGGTCATGACGAAGCCGTCGGCGCTGAGGATGAAGCCCGAGCCCACACCGCGCTGCTGCGGTTCGTCACTGCCACCACCGGGCGGGCCACGCCGCGGGTCGGGCCGTCCGGGCAGCGGGATGCCGAAGCGCCGGAAGAACTCTTCCAGGCTTTCGTCCATTTCCGGCGTGCCGCGGCTGGCACGCCCACGCTCCAGGGTGCGGATGTTAACCACCGCCGGCCCGACCCGGTCCACCAGTTCGGTGAAGTCCGGCAGCACCTGCGCCTGGGCCGGGGCCTGCGCCGGCCCCTGCTGTGCGTGCACCGGCAAGCCCAGCGCCACGCCCAGACTGACTGCCGTCAGGGCGGACAGCACGGCACGATGGGCCCGTCGGCCCTGTAATACGCCATCGACTCGCATGAAGTTCCCTTGTCTGTTGAAGTGCTTTTACCTGCGGGAGGGTGTTCAGGGCCGGCGCGCCAAGCCGGCCGCAAACTTTTGCAGCGTAGCCATGGGCACCTCGCCGACCGCCGTCACCCACCATGAGCCCTGGCGCTGCATCAGGGTGTGGGTGGCGCCGATGGCGGTCTGCATCGGGCGGTGGTGCTCGCCGCGGTAGGGTTCAATGAACAGTGACACGTGCGTGAGTCCATCGGCGTACACCACTTGCAGGGTCTCACCGTTGCGGCCTCCCTCGCCCTCGTCGAGCACGCGCTTGAAGCAACTCAGCAACTCAAAACCCGGCACTTCCGGTGCGCTCCAGCCTTCCGTATCGAGCCGCGTGCGCAGTTGCACCGGGCGCAGCACGCGGTAGCCGTCTAGCTTGCGCATGGGGCGCAGCACCGTTTCGGGCTGCGGTCGCACGCCCAGCGTGAGCTCGCTAAAGGCGGCGCTTTCCAGCACGCGCCCGTCCGCGGCCAGCAGGTCCACGCGCAGCAGCAACGCGGTGTGCGGCTCCATCCACAGCCGCTGGGCGAAGCGCAGCCCGTCGCGCGGGTGCAGCAGGAACACCTGCGCCTCGTGGCCGGCAATGCGGTCCGTGCCCTGCGGGCGCAGTTCGTAGCGCTCGAACACCTGCTCATCGGGCCGCGCGCGCAGTAGCACCGGCATCGCCGCGCCGGGCTCGCGCTGCTCGAACACCGCCAGCCGGCGCTCGGGCCACAGCGTCAGTACTTCGTCGTCGTGGCGGAACACGCGCCGCATCTGGCCGTCGAGCATCTCCATGCGCTCGTACTGGTGGCCATTCTCGCCGTAATGCGCCACGCGCGAACTGCTGGCCGTGCCACCGACACTGTGCACCAGCGTGCCCTGGAAGTTGCGATGCTGCGCCGCCTCGCGCAGCCGCAGCAGCCAAGCCGTGCCGTCGGCCGGCGCCGCGATCAGGGACGGCGCGGCGACGGCGGCTAGCGCCGGCAGCACCGCGTGCACAAACCTGCGCCTGTGCATCGTCGCGGCCGCCTCAGCGCCCGGCAGCAGCGGCCACCGGGACGTGCGCCGCTACCGGCACCGGCATAGCAAAGCTGCTGCCCCACTGCTTGTGGGCAACGAGGTAGCGGTCCAGCCGTGCATCGCGCAGCAGCCGGTCGTCGGCTTGTGCCACGGCGGCCGGCGCCGGTTCCTGCTCCGCCACCCTGGCGGGGCCGACCAGGGGCTGCGGCACGGTCTGCGGCGCCTGGGCCAGCACCGCGGCGGTTTGGTCGGGCTCCAGCGGCTGCAACCGCGTGAGCACCAGCACGCCACCCACCGCCATGACACCCACGGCCACGGCCGAGGCGGCCCAGGCGCGGCGCGGAAGCCGGCGGCGGCGCTCGGGCAGGACCGTCGGCGTCAGCAGCACCGGCTCTGCCGCCAGACGCTCGCGCAGCCGCAGCACGAAGGCCGCGTCATGTCCGGGCGGTGGCGCCAAGTCCTGCGAGCGCATCACGTCGCCGATGAGGTGGTAGCTGTGCCAGGTGGCGCGCAGCCGCACGTCGTGGCGGCAGTCCTCGGCCAGCCGTGCCGCGGCAGCGGCATCGAGCTCGCCATCCATGAGCGCCGACAGCGCCTGCTCGGGTTGCGATGGGTCGTGTCGGTCATCGGGCATCTGGAACTCCATGGCTGCACTCGCGCACTCGGTATGGGGCCCTACCAGCGTTCGTCGCCGCGCGTGCCCAGCAAGGGGCGCAGGCGCTGCGCAATGGCTTCGCGCGCGCGGAAGATGCGCGAACGCACGGTGCCGATGGGGCAGTTCATCACTTCAGCGATTTCTTCGTAGCTCAGCCCCTCGATCTCGCGCAGCGTAATGGCCTGGCGCAGGTCTTCCGACAGGGCATCGATCGCGGCGTTGAGCGTGGCGGCCACTTCCTTACTGGCCAGCACCGCTTCCGGGGTCTCGCCGTCGCTTAGTTCGTTCTCGACGCGGGAAGTTTCCTCCCCGTCGTCCACCGGCGCGTAAGCCGCCTCGGGCACCAGCGGATCGCGCTTGAGCTCCACCAGCGCCTTCTTGGCTGTGTTGACCGCGATGCGGTAGAGCCAGGTGTAGAAGGCGCTCTCGCCACGGAACTGCGGCAGCGCGCGGTAGGCACGGATGAAGGTTTCCTGCGCGATGTCGGCCACCAAGTCGGTGTCTCGCACCATGCGGCTGATGAGCCGCTCCACGCGGCGCTGGTACTTGATCACCAGCAATTCGAAGGCGCGCTGGTCTCCGCGCTTGACGCGCTCGATCAGCAGGGCGTCGGCTTCGGCGCTCATGGCTTCAGGCGTCCTGCCCTGGCACGCCGGCCGCGGCATTCGCGGCAGCGCCGTGCGCGTACAGCGCGCAGCGCAGCGCGTGCCAGTGCGGGCAGTGGCGCGCCTGCGATAGCGCCAGCCAGTGCCCGCGCGCGTCTCCCTGTACAGCCCGGAAGCGCAGCAGCAGCCAGGCGCCCAGATCGATCATCAGCTGCACCCGACCCGCGCGCGGCGCGCTCTCGCCGCGGGCAAGCAGCCACCACTGTGCACCGTCCCAGGTCAGTGCACAGGCCGCGACGCCGCTGCGGCGCCACAGCAGCCCCGCCATGAGCAGTGCCACGACCACCGCGGCGCCCAGGGCGGCCAGCGGGGGCGCCTGTAGCCACAGGGCAAGCCACATCAGTGGCGAGGCCGTCGCCGCGGCGCCCAAAAGGCAAAGGCCGACACGCCAGGACGTGTCGGCCTCCAGGGACAGGTGAACGGCCGGGGCCGTGCGCATGCCGCTCGAGAATCGGGCAACGCTGATCAGGCGCGGCGGAACACCAGCGTACCGTTGGTGCCTCCAAAGCCGAAGTTGTTCTTCACTGCCACATCGATCTTCATCGACCGCGCCTCATTGGCGCAATAGTCCAGGTCGCACTCCGGGTCCTGGTTGAAGATGTTGATGGTCGGTGGCGAGATCTGGTTGTGCAGCGCCAGCACGGTGAACACCGACTCCACGCCGCCGGCGCCGCCGAGCAGGTGGCCAGTCATCGACTTGGTCGAGTTCACAACCAGCTTCTTCGCGTGGTCGCCGAAGGCCAGCTTGATGGCGTTGGTCTCGTTCTGGTCACCCAGCGGCGTCGAGGTGCCGTGCGCGTTGAGGTACTGCACGTCATCGGGGTTGATGCCGGCGTTGCGCAGCGCGGCTTTCATCGAGCGCTTGGGGCCATCGACGTTGGGGGCCGTCATATGGAAGGCATCGGCACCCATGCCAAAGCCCGAGAGCTCGGCATAGATCTTGGCGCCACGCTTCTTGGCATGTTCGTACTCTTCCAGCACCAGCACGCCCGCGCCCTCGCCCAGCACGAAGCCGTCGCGGTCCTTGTCCCAGGGGCGCGAGGCCGTCTTGGGGTCGTCGTTACGGGTGGACAGCGCGCGCGCCGCGGCGAAGCCACCCACGCCCAGGGGCGACACGGTGCTCTCGGCACCGCCGGCCACCATCACATCAACATCACCGTACTCGATCAGGCGCGCGGCCTCGCCAATGCAGTGCAGCCCGGTGGTGCAAGCGGTGACGATGGCCAAGTTGGGCCCCGTGAACCCGAATTGGATCGACACGTGACCCGAGATCATGTTGATGATCGAGGCCGGCACGAAGAACGGAGAGATGCGCCGTGCGCCGCGTTCCCGATAGTCTTGGTGCGTCTGCTCGATCATCGGCAGCCCGCCGATGCCCGAACCCACCATCACGCCAATGCGCTCGGCGCTCTCCTCGTTGAGTTCCTCACCCGTGGGCAGCCCGGCATCCTTCACGGCCTGGATCGACGCCGCCATCCCGTAATGGATGAAGGTGTCCATGTGGCGCGCTTCTTTGCCGGGGATGTAGTCCTCCACATTGAAGCCGCGCACTTCGCCTGCGAAGCGGCAGGACAGCGCCGACGCGTCGAACTTCGTGATGTGGTCGATGCCCGAACGGCCGGCGATGAGGTTGGCCCAGCCTTCGGCCACCGAGTTGCCGACCGGGCTGATCAGCCCCAGCCCGGTGATGACGACGCGACGTCGGCTCATGCTCCGTTCAGCCCTTGTAGTTCTTGCTGGCGTAGTCGATCGCCAGTTGCACCGTGGTGATCTTCTCAGCCTCTTCGTCCGGAATCTCGATGCCGAACTCGTCTTCCAGAGCCATCACCAGTTCCACCGTGTCGAGCGAGTCCGCGCCCAGATCGGCCACGAAGGCCTTCTCGTTGGTGACGTCGGGTTCGGGCACGCCGAGCTGCTCGGCAATGATTTTCTTGACACGTACTTCGATATCGCTCATTGACTCCTCCAAGAGGGGATTGCTCAAACGGCCCGGATTCTACGCGTCCGAGGGGGGCGGCCCCCTTGACGCCCCGGCGGGCCCACTCGGTGCTATTCAGTGCATGAACATGCCGCCGTTGACGTGCAGCTCGGTACCGGTGATGTACCCCGCCTGCGGCGAGGCCAGGAAACAAACGGCATCGGCAATCTCCTGTGGCTGCCCCAGGCGGCCCAGCGGGATCTGCTGCAGCAGCGCGGCTTTCTGCGCCTCGGGCAGCACTTCGGTCATGTCGGTGGCGATGAAGCCCGGGGCCACGCAGTTCACCGTCACGCCGCGGCTGCCGAGCTCGCGCGCCAGCGCGCGCGTCATGCCCGCCACGCCGGCCTTGGCCGCGGCGTAATTGGCCTGCCCCGGGTTACCCGAAGCGCCCACCACCGAGGTGATGTTGACGATGCGGCCGTAGCGCTGCTTCATCATCGGGCGCATCACAGCGCGGCTCAGGCGGAACACCGCCTTGAGGTTTGTGTCGAGTACGGCATCCCAGTCGGCGTCTTTCATGCGCATGGCCAACTGGTCGCGCGTGATGCCGGCGTTGTTCACCAGCACGTGCAGGGCGCCCTCGGCCTTGACGAGGGCCTCGATCGCAGCGTCCGCGCCGGCGGCGTCATTAACGTCCAGCGCAATGCCGCGGCAGCCGGGGAAAGCCGACAGCGTCTCGGAAATGGCCTGGGCGCCGGACTCGGTTGTGGCAGTGCCAATGACCTTCATGCCCGACTGCGCCAGCGCCAGCGCGATGGCACGGCCGATGCCGCGCGAGGCACCCGTGACCAGGGCGACTTGTTCATTGAGGGCCGGTGCGCTCATGCCAGGAATCCTTTCACCTCGGCCAGCGTGGCCGGATCGAACAGCGCCGCACCCTGCAGCTCGGCGTCTATGCGCTTGACCATGCCTGCGAGTACCTTGCCCGGGCCACACTCGATCACGTGCGTGATGCCGCGGCCCTTGAGGGCCTGCACCACTTCCACCCAGCGCACCGGGCCGAAAGCCTGACGGTAGAGCGCGTCGCGGATGGCCTCGGGCTCCACGGGGCTGGCCACGTCGATGTTGTTGACCACGGGGATCGCCGGCACGGCCAGCGCCACGGTGGCCAGCTTCTCGCGCAGCCGCTCGGCCGCGGGCTTCATCAGGCTGGAGTGGAACGGCGCGGACACCGGCAGCGGCAGCGCGCGCTTGGCCCCCTTGACCTTGAGCACCTCGCAGCCCTTTTCCACGCCGGCCTTGGAGCCGGCGATCACGGTCTGCTTGGGATCGTTGAAGTTGACGGCCTCCACCACTTCGCCGCTGGCCGCAGCGGCCTCGGCGCAGCCTTCGCGCACCGCCTGCGCGTCCAGGCCCAGGATGGCCGCCATGGCGCCGGTGCCTACGGGCACGGCTTCCTGCATCGCTTGCGCGCGCAGCCGCACCAGCGGCAGCGCATCGGCTAGCGTCAGTGCCCCGGCGGCAACCAGCGCCGTGTACTCGCCCAGCGAATGACCGGCCAGCGCCTGCGGCTGAGCGCCGCCCTCGGCCAGCCAGGCGCGCCAGCAGGCGATGCCGGCAGTGAGCATGACGGGCTGCGTGTTGGTGGTGAGGTCGAGCTCGGACTTGGGCCCTTCGTGGATCAGGCGGGTGACATCCTCGCCCAGGGCCTGAGAAGCCTCTTCGAGGGTGCCGCGCACGGCCGGGTGGTCGCCCCAGGCGTCGAGCATGCCTACGGCCTGCGAGCCCTGGCCGGGAAACACGAAAGCGAACGAAGTCATCACGAAAAGCGAAGTGAGTACGGAAAAGCTGGCGCGGCTCAGAAGTCGATCAACACCGCGCCCCACGTGAAGCCGCCGCCCACGCCTTCGAGCATGAGCGTGTCGCCACGCCGGATGCGGCCGTCGCGCACGCCGGCATCCAACGCCAGCGGAATGGAGGCGGCCGAGGTATTGCCGTGCTGGTCCACGGTGACGATGACCTTGTCGGCCGGCAACTTCAACTTGCGGGCCGTGCTGTGCATGATGCGGATGTTGGCTTGGTGCGGGATGAGCCAGTCGATGTCGGCTTCGACCCGGCCGGCCTTGGCCAGCACGGAGTGCGCCACCTCGGCCAGCACGCTCACCGCGAGCTTGAATACAGCCTGACCGTCCATCTTGAGCAGCGGGTCGCCGATCACCTGGCCGCCCGCGACCGTGCCCGGCGTGCACAGAATGTCGGCATGGCGCCCGTCGGCGTGCAACTCGCTGGCCAGGATGCCGGGGCGCTCGCTGGCCTCCAGCACCACGGCACCGGCGCCGTCGCCGAACAGCACGCAGGTGGTGCGGTCGTTGAAGTCCAGGATGCGCGAGAACAGCTCGGCGCCGATCACCAGCGCCCGCGTGGCGCTGCCGGCGCGGATCATCGCGTCGGCAATGGACAGGCCGTAGACGAAACCCGAACACACGGCCTGCACATCGAAGGCCGCGCCGCCGTGGATGCCGAGCTTGCGCTGCACTAGGCAGGCCACCGAGGGGAAGACCATGTCCGGCGTGGACGTCGCGACGATGACGAGGTCAATCTGCGTGGGCTCCAGCCCGGCGGCTTCGAGCGCATGGCGCGCGGCCTGCGCGGCGAGGTCGCTGGCATTGACGCCAGGGTCCACGAAGTGGCGCGCGCGGATGCCAGTGCGCTCGACGATCCAGTCGTCGGAGGTCTCGATGCCGTGCTCGGCGAGTTGGCGCACCAAGTCGTCATTGGTGAGCCGCCGCGGCGGCAGCACACTGCCGGTGCCGGCAATGCGGGAGTAGCGGGAGGCGTTGGAAGTCATGCAGCGTGAACCGCCGGGCTCGGCGCGACCGCGGTTGCGGCCTGCAGCGTGCCGAGGATGCGGTCGTGAACCCGGTCCAGCAGCCGGTTGCGGGCGGCATCATAAGCGCGCGCCAGGGCGTTCTCGAAGGCGAAGGCATCGGCCGAGCCATGGCTCTTGAACACCAGCCCGCGCAACCCCAGCAACGCTGCGCCGTTGTAGCGCCGGTGATCCACCCGCGCCTTGAAATGATTGAGCACCGGCAGCGCCGCCAGCGCCGCCAGCCGCGTGAAGGCGTTGCGCGTGAACTCCTGGCGGATGAACTCCGCCAGCATCGCTGCCAGGCCTTCGGAAGCCTTGAGCACCACGTTGCCCACGAAACCGTCGCACACGACGAGGTCGGTGGTGCCCTTGAAGATGTCGTTGCCTTCGACGTTGCCGTAGAAGTTGAGCTGGCCTGCGGCAGCCGCCGCGCGCAGCAGCTCAGCGGCCTGCTTGATGGTGTCGCTGCCCTTGATGGCTTCCTCGCCGATGTTGAGCAGCCCCACCGTGGGCTCTTGCTTGCCTTCCACCGCCGACACCAGCGCGCTGCCCATGACGGCAAACTGCAGCAAGTGCTCCGCGGTGCAGTCCACGTTAGCGCCTAGGTCGAGCACGGTCGTGTAGCCGTCGCGGCGGTTGGGCAACACGGTGGCGATAGCCGGACGGTCGATGCCCTGTAACGTCTTGAGCACGTAGCGCGCCACAGCCATGAGCGCGCCGGTGTTGCCGGCGGACACGCAGGCGTCGGCACGCGCGTCTTGTCCCTCGACCACCTTGAGCAGCGAGATGGCCACGCGCATGGACGAATCCTTCTTGCGCCGCAGCGCCACCTCGACCGTGTCATCCATGGTGACAACCTCGGTAGCGGTCACAAGCGTGCAGCGCTCCCAGTCCCGAGCAGGGGCCAGCGCCTGCTCAGTGCCCACGAGCAGCAACTCAGCATCCGCGTGGCTGCGCAGGAAAGCTTGGCAGGCCGGCAGCGTGACGGCAGGTCCGTGGTCGCCGCCCATGCAATCGACGGCCAGACGCACCCGGTCGAGTGCGGCATGAGACGATGGGGACACGAGAGGATCCAGAAACGGCGCCTGTATGCTTGGAAGCGATCCCGCCAAAGGCGGCAAGCGCGATGCCAACGGGCATGGGAATGCCCGGCAGCACTGGACGCACCAGCCGGGCAAACAGCAAGCGGAACCGATGCAGCGGCCGAATCAACCGGCCACGCGCTTCAGGCTCAGGCGTCGGACTTGGTGGCGAGCACCTTGCGCCCACGGTAGAAACCGGTGGGGCTGATGTGGTGGCGCAGATGCACTTCGCCGGTGGTGGGCTCGACCGCCGTGCCCGGTTGGGTCAGGGCGTTGTGCGAGCGGTGCATGCCACGCTTGGAAGGGGACTTCTTGTTTTGCTGAACGGCCATGTTGGATTCTCCTGCGCTCTTGCCGAGCAGAACCTGCGCCGGCCGGAAAAGCACCGGACCCGAATGCAGAGACGGCCCCACGCAACACGAAACGGATGACTGACCGAAAACGAACCCTGCACAAGACCTGAAACGGCCAGCACAACGCCCTTTTTCGAATCTCCCCGCCTTCCGATTCACGCCACCCAACCAACGGGCAGCGCCATGGGGCACCATTGAACGAAGCCGATAAGTATAGCAGCTGCGCTGTCCGAGCCCAAGAGCCGGTCTTTGCGGACGGTCAAATCAGGCGTCTTCGCCGCCCTGCCCGTCCGGGCGGTGGCGCAAGCGCGCCAGCGCGGCAAAAGGATTCTCACGCTCGGGCACCGTTTCCTCCTTGGGTTGAGCAGGGGCGCGCAGCGGCTGCGGACACTGCTCGTGGCGAGGCACCAGCGGCAGCGCAAGCAGCAATTCATCCTCCACCAGCAAGCGCAGGTCGAAGGCGCGCTCAAGCACCAGCACGTCGTCCTCACTTTCCGCATCCAGCCGCGCCGCCTCCTCCTCACTGCGCACGAAGCGCAGGCTGCGCTGTAGCGACAGCGGCATCATCACCGGCTGCAAGCAGCGCTGGCACTCGCGCCAAACCTGCGTATGGGCTTCCAGATGCACCCATCGCTCAGGCTCCAACGCCCCGGGCTTGCGCATTTCACCTACGGCGGACCACTCCACCTCGCCTTCGGCTGGTGGCGCGTCGGCGGGCCAGCCGTCTAGCAACCGTTCGAAGCCAGCCAACGGCCAGCGGCCCTGTAGCGTGGCGCCGTCAGCGGTGAAGTTTTCAAGGTCCAGGCGCAGGGGATCGTAGGGACGGGCTTTCATCTCGGGCAGTTTACGAGGGCGAACAGTCCCTTCCGGGCCGGATGGGACAATCCGCCCGATGAATCCGCCCCTGATCCTGGCCTCCACGTCGCGCTACCGGCGCGAGCTGCTGCAGCGCTTGCGCCTGCCCTTCGCAGTCGAAGCTCCACACACCGATGAAAGCCCGCTGCCGGACGAGGCCCCAGCCGCGCTGGCGCTGCGCCTGGCGCTGGCCAAGGCACAAGCCGTGGCCATGCAGCATCCCGAGGCGGTTGTGATCGGCTCGGACCAGGTGGCCGACTTGCATGGACACCCCATCGGCAAGCCTGGCGGCTTCGAGCGCGCCAAACAGCAGTTGCGTCACATGAGCGGTCAGCAGGTGGTGTTCCAGACAGCCGTGGCAGTGGTACGACGCGACCACGGCTTCGCGCGCTCGCTGCTGGCCCCGGTGGCAGTAACCTTCCGCTCCTTATCCGATGCGGAAATCGAGCGCTACCTGAGCCTGGACCAGCCTTTCGACTGCGCGGGTAGCGCCAAGAGCGAGAGCCTCGGGGTGGCGCTGCTGGAACGCATAGACTCGGACGACCCCACCGCGCTGGTAGGCCTCCCCCTCATGCGCACTTGCCGGCTGCTACGCGAGGCCGGCATCGACCCTCTCTCCACCCCTGACCTTCCCAGGCCGTGAAGACGGCCCGTTTTGGCCTGCATGCCCCATCCATCTCACGCCCCCTTCTTCCACAGTGCCTTGGCGCTGCTGGCCTGCGCCGCCACGCTGCCCGCGCAAGCCGGCCTGTCGCTGGATCAGGCGCTGGCCCGGCATCGGCAGCTCCTGGCTGCTGACGTTGACGCACGGCCCGGCGTCACCGAAGCGCTGCCGCCCATGCCAGACGGAATCCTGCTGGCCGGCGGCAACTCCACCGACAGGTTGCCGCAGTTGCTGGCGTCCCCCCTGGGCTCGGACGGCAGCGGCCTGCGCCTGGCACACACGATTGCGGATGGCCGTGAGGGCCTGACCGTGCGGCTGGGACTGCTGGGCAGCGACGAAGCAGCGCGCCACTGGACGTTGGAAGGGACGGAGCTGGCCCTCCCGGCCGGACCGGGGGAAGCCTACGCCTCGGTGCAGCGGCGCCACTGGGGCCCGTCCTGGACGGGCAGCCTGATCCTGGACGCCGCCGCACCGGCCGTGGCAGCCGTGGGGTGGCGCAAGACGTCCACCATGGCATTCGAAACGCCCTGGCTGGCCTGGCTGGGCCCGTGGAACGCAGACTTCTTCATCGGCCGCCTGAGCGGCCACACCCAACCCGCGCGGCCCTACCTCATCGGTACGCGCCTGCAGATCCAGCCCCTGCCTTCCCTGCAACTGGGCTTCTCACGCGCCTTGCAGTGGGGCGGCCGCGGACGCGACCAAAGCTTCAGTTCTTTCTGGCGCGGACTGGCGGGCCGGGACAATCAAGGCGGAACCAGCGACGAACCGGGCAACCAGCTCGGGGGCATCGACTTCCGCTGGCACCACGCCTTCAGCAACAACCAGCAGATCGCGCTGTATGGCCAGGTCGTGGGCGAAGACGAGGCCGGCTACCTGCCCTCCAAGAACATGAAGCTGGCAGGCCTGGAATGGGCGGCGCGCTTCGGTCCCGCCGATCTGCGGCTGTTCGTGGAGCATGCCAATTCAGTGGCAGGCGGCGAGCCGGGCGTGGCCTACCGCCACCACATCTATCGCCAGGGCTACACCCAGGAAAGGCGACCGCTGGGCCACCCCACTGGCGGCGACACCAGGCTCACCAGCGTGGGGGCCGTGCTGGACATGGGCAGCCTCAGCGGCGAGCTGGTGGCGTACGACGGCCGCGCCGAGGCAACGGCGCCGCGGCTGGCAGCCGGCTCCATCAGCGGCGTCAACGCCGCCCTGGCTTGGCGAGCACGCAGCGACCAGACCCTGGGGCTGAGCCTGTGGAGCGGGCGCGATGGCGGCGGGCGCGACAGCGCGGCGCAGCTGTGGTGGCAGTACGCATGGCGATGAAGGGCCGCCTGCTGCTCGTGCCGTGCCCGCTGGATTTCGGCGGCACGGACACGGCCTCCGACATCCGACAGACGCTGCCGCAAGGCGCGCTGGAAGCGGCAGCCGGGCTGCAGCACTGGGTGGTGGAAAACGCCCGCACGGCGCGCGCTGTGCTCAAGCGCGTGGGCGCCGTGGCGCCACTGGCCGCGCCGCTGCAGCAGCTGCACATGGTCGAGCTGCCGCGCCCGCCCAAAGGCCGGCAGGCGCAGCCGGCGCCGGACCTGCGGCCGCTGCTGCAACCGGCCCTGCAGGGACACGACATCGGCCTGATGTCCGAAGCCGGCATGCCGGCCGTGGCGGATCCGGGCGCGGCGCTGGTGGCCACGGCGCATGCGCTGGACATCCCCGTGCGCCCGCTGTCCGGGCCCAGCGCGCTGCTGCTGGCACTGGCGGCCAGCGGCCTCAACGGCCAGAGCTTCGCCTTCAACGGCTACCTGCCGGTGGACGCCGCCGAGCGCGCCACGCGCATCCGCGAGCTCGAAGCGCTGTCGCGTCGCGCCGCGCAGGCGCAACTGCTGATCGAGACGCCCTACCGCAACGAGCCCATGCTCAGCGCGCTGGTGACGACGCTGCAGCCGTCCACGCGGCTGTCGGTGAGCTGCGGCCTGACGCTGCAGGCCGAGTGGACACGCAGCGACACCGTGGCGCGCTGGCGCGCGCAGCCGCGCCCGCTGCCCAACGACGTGCCGACGGTGTTCGTGTTCCAGGCCTGAAGCCGCCGCCCCCGAGCGGCGATTTCAGGCGGCCGACGCTTCGCTCTTCTTGGCGCCGAAGAGCGCGGCGATCTTCTTGCGCGGCTTGAGGTGCAGCGAGGCACCGGGCTGCACCGAAGGCGCGCCCTGCTCCCACGCCGGCGTGCCGGACGTGACGCTGGGCTCGTAGGGACGGTCGAAGAAGGGGTCCGCGGAGGCGGTCGCGCCACGGCGCGGCGCCGGGGCGCTGCGTTCCGCACGGCGCGGCTCCGGCCGCTCCTCGGCCGACACGGGCCGGCGCGGACGGCGCCAGCGGTCTTCGTCGAGCTCCAGCGGCTCCAGCTCGATCTTCTTCTTGATGAGCTTCTCAACCTCGGCCACCAGCCGCGCGTCCTCGCGCGCCACCAGGGTCATGGCCAGGCCCGAAGCGCCGGCACGGCCCGTGCGGCCGATGCGGTGCACGTAGTCCTCGGCGTTGAAGGGCACGTCGAAGTTGAAGACGGCGGGCAGGTCGGCGATGTCCAGGCCGCGTGCGGCCACGTCGGTGCACACCAGCACATCCACCTCGCCGCGCTTGAAGGCTTCCAGCGCCTTCAGGCGCTCATCCTGCGACTTGTCGCCGTGCAGCGCATTGGTGCGCAGCCCATCGCGCTCGAAAGCGCGCGCCAGCCGCGCGCAGCCGAGCTTGGAGTTGACGAAGACGATGGCCTGCCGGATCTCGCGCTCACGCAGCAGCTTGAGCACGGCGCGGCGTTTGTCGTCGGCATCCACACTGTAGAAGCGCTGCTCCACGGTAGAAGCCGTGGCGTTGGGCCGCGCCACCTCCACCAGCACCGGGTCCTGCAAGTAGCTTTCGGCCAAGCGCTTGATCTCGGGCGAGAAGGTGGCGGAGAACAGCAGCGTCTGGCGTGTCTTGGGCAGGTAGCTCAGGATGCGCTGCAGGTCGGGCAGGAAACCGATGTCGAGCATGCGGTCGGCCTCGTCGAGCACCACGTACTCAACTTGGTTAAGCACCGCATTCCTGGCCTCGATGTGGTCCAGCAGGCGCCCGGGCGTGGCGATGAGCACCTCGACGCCGGCCTTGAGTTCGGCAGTCTGGGGCTTCATGTCCATGCCGCCGAAGACCACGGCCGCACGCAGCTTGGTGTGGCGCGAGTAGGCCTTGACGTTGTTGGCAACCTGGTCGGCGAGCTCCCGCGTGGGCGCCAGCACCAGCGCGCGCACCGGGTGGCGGGCGGGCGACATGCTGCTGTTCTCGTGGCGCAGCATGCGCTGCAGCAAAGGAATGGAGAAGGCGGCGGTCTTGCCGGTGCCGGTCTGGGCCGCGCCCATCACGTCACGGCCATCCAGCACCACCGGAATGGCCTTGGCCTGGATCGGCGTCATCGTCGCGTAGCCTTGGTCGGCTACGGCACGAAGCAGCTTAGGGTCGAGCGGAAGGGTGTCGAAGCGCGCCGCCTCACTGGGGGCGCTGGGTGCGGCAGCCGGTGCCGCGGTTGGTGTGGGATCCATCATGTCGCGCAATTATCTCCGCTGCGGCACGGGCACGCCCGCGGGAACGGCGCAAGACCATCCAGCGCGGAGCCCTGAAGCGCACGATGCGCCAGTACAGCGTGACGTAGCTCACGCCGAAAAGCACGATGCAGCCGCCCAGCATGACGGTGTTGTCCCACCACAGCATCGCCGGCACGACCGAAAGGCTGCACAGCAGCCACAGGTAAGGTGCAGTCATGGAATTGCGCCGGGTGAGCTCGCGCGCGGTGCGCTCGCCCGCAGCCCAGCGCAGCAGCCGGCGGTAGATCAGGCTGTGTAGGTGTACGCCGTCAGGCATACCTACCGGCCGCCCCTGCAGCCACTTACGCCGATACATCGAAAATACGGTTTCGAATACCGGGTAAATGACCAACGTCAGCGGGAACATCGGCGACACCTCTGGATTGCGCGCCAACAGCAGGATAGACAGCTCAGATAAGTAAAAGCCTAGGAAATAGGCGCCACCGTCACCGAGAAATACCAGCCCAGCCGGATAGTTCCAGACGAAAAATCCAAGTATCGCGCCCATGCCTATCAGTGCCATCACGGCCACGAGTTGGTCGTTCACCGCAAAACCGACGTAGGCCAGGCTGCCCAGCATCATCAGCACGCACATCGACGACAGGCCGTTGAAGCCGTCGATCAGGTTCACGGCGTTGGCAATTCCCGCCACCGCCAGCACCGTCAGCAGCAGCGCACCGCCCCAGAACGAAACCATCCAGTCCAGACCCGGGATGTCGGTGCGCCGGATCAGCGCATCGAGCAGCCAACCCGCCAGCGCGGCCGACACCGCCGTGAACAGCAGCCGCTGGCGCGGGCTCACGCGCTTGGTGATGTCTTCGGTGATGCCCGCTCCGAAGGCAGGCAGGGCACACGCAAGCAGTAACAACGCAGTGCTGCCTACACGATGGTCTTGCCACCACAGAACCAATGCTCCCACCGCCACGGCACACACGATGCCCAGACCGCCCACGCGCGGCACGGAGCGGGCATGGAATTTCTGCGGCCCAGCCTCGTGGTCATTGACCAGATGGCCATGAGAATGGGCCAGCCGGATCACCGCCATGGTCAAGAGGAAAGCGACGGCAAACGTGATCAACAGCATGCTCATGCCGATAATTATGCGTTCTTGCGGCAGTGCAACACTTAACAGGCCTGTGCCTAAAAGACCCCCATTGACCAGCCGCTAGAATCCGCGCCGCCTCCGGCGCTGCCACGAGCAGCAGAATTTCCTGCCTTGCCTTCGGGGTGCTCTGCTCCCTGCGCTGCTCCCGTCCTCGGACCCATGACACTTTTTCCCCGACTGCTCTCTGCTGCCTCTTCTCATCGTCTGCGTAGGGCCGTAGGCGCGGCCCTACTGGGATGGATCGCAGTGGCCCCCTCTTGGGCGCAAAACGTGCCTGACGCCGGCAGCGCGGCAGACGGGGGGCCCATCAGGCTGCGCCAGCCACTGACAGGCACAGAGCAGCGCGACCAGCGCGAGCTGCGCAGCAGTACCAGCACGCTGCAGGATCCGACGCAGCAGCGTGCGCTGCGCGACGGCGCGCCGGCCTACCAGCCGGGCGAATTCGAGTTGTTCGTACAGAGCCTTGTTGCGGCGCCGCAACGTAATGAGCGTCCCAGCAGCGAGCGCCGCGGCAGTGAGCGCACAGGCATGGACGGCCGCTCGCTGGAGGACGAAAACCTGCCTGCGGCAATCGAGACGTCCGCCATTCGCCGTTTCGGCGCCGAGTTGATGACGCGCGTCGATGACCCCGGCAGCGTGGACTACACCCCTCAGGTGCCGCCGGATTACCTGATCAAGAGCGGCGACGAAATCGTCGTCACGCTCTGGGGCTCGGTAGACGCGGACATGCGCGTGGTGGTGGACCGCAGCGGGCGCATCAACATCCCGCGCGTGGGGCCGGTCCTGGTGGCTGGGGTGCGCTATGCCGAGCTGCCCGATGTGTTGCGCCGCCGTGTGGGGCAGGTATTCCGCAATTTCGATCTGAGCGTGTCGCTGGGCCAGCTGCGCGGCGTGCGCGTGTACGTCACGGGCTTCGTGGGGCGGCCCGGTGCCTACAGCGTCAGCAGCCTTTCCAGCATCCTGAGCTCGCTGCTGCGCGCCGGCGGCCCGTCGGCCGCGGGCAGCTTCCGCGACATTACGCTGCTGCGCGGGCGCCAGGTGGTGGCCCGCTACGACCTCTACGACTTCCTGCTGCGCGGTGACCGCAGCGCCGATACCCTGGTGCAGCCCGAGGACGTGATCCATGTCGGCGCCGTGGGTTCGCAGGTGGCCGTGATCGGCAGCGTCAACCGCCCTGCCATCTTCGAGCTCAAGCCCGGCGAGACCGTGCAGGACGTGCTGGACATGGCCGGCGGCTTCACGGCCGTGGCCGACCGCAGCCGCCTGGCCGTAGAGCGGCTGCAACAGCGCACCGGCGAGCGCATCGCCGAAATGCCGCTGCCGCAGGGTGCTCGGCAGACGCTTAGCCATGGCGATGTGCTGCGCGCCTTCAGCGCCGTCAATTCGCAGCTGTCGGTGCAGCAGCAGAACAAGCGCGTGCGCGTGGAAGGCGAGGTGGTGCGCCCGGGCGAGTACGTATTGCCGCCCAACAGCTCTGTCGGCGACGCGCTGCGCGTGGCCGGCGGCCTGAGCCCCTCAGCCTATGTCTTTGGCACCGAGTTCAGCCGCGAGAGCGTGCGCCGCACGCAACAGGAAAATTACGAGCGCGCGCTGCGTGACATGGAAACCGAGCTTGCCCGGGCCAATACCACGCAGCGCACCAGCAACGCCGACGAGGCGGCGGCACAGACGGCGCGCTTGGCCTCCACCGCCCGACTGGTGGAGCGGCTGCGTGCGGTCAAGCCCACGGGGCGCGTGGTGCTGCAGATGGACCCTGGTAACAGCACGCTGCCGGATTTGACGCTGGAAGACGGCGACCGGATCTACATCCCGCCGCGCGGCACCTCGGTGGGCGTGTTCGGCAGCGTGTTCAATGCCGGCAGCTACCTCTGGAGCGACGGCCGTTCGATCAGCGACTACCTGCGCCTGGCCGGTGGCCCCACGCGCGGTGCCGACCGCAGCAGTGCGTTCGTGGTGCGCGCCAACGGCAGCGTGGTCAGCGCGCTGCAGGACAGCGGCTGGTTCGGCGGCAGCCGCTCGCTGGAGAGCCTGCGTGCCGAGGCGGGCGACACCATCTTCGTGCCTGAGGAACAGAACAAGACCACCTTCATCCAGTCCGTGAAGGACTGGACGCAGATCCTTTACCAGTTCGGTCTTGGCGCGGCGGCTCTGCAGACCATCCGCAACAACTGATCCGCTATGCGACACGACATGCTGGCCGACCCCGCGCTCGATGCGGACGACGAGGAACAGGGCCTGGGGCTGCTGGACCTGGCCCTACCGTTGGCAGAGAACCTGCGCCTGCTCATTGCCGGGCCGCTGCTGGCTGGGCTGACGGCGCTGGGCATCACCTTCATCATCGCGCCGACCTACACCGCCCGCACCACGCTGCTACCGCCACAGCAGCAGCAAAGCGTCGCGTCCTCCGCGCTGGCCAGCCTGGGAACGCTCTCGGGACTGGCCGGCCTGGGCGGGGGCCTCAAGAGCCCGGCCGAGCAGTACGTGGCCTTGATGCAGAGCAACACCGTCACCGACCGGCTCATCGACCAGTTCAAGCTGATGGACGTGTACGAGGCCAAGTACCGGGAAGACGCCCGAAAGCACTTGGCCAACAACGTGCGCATCAATGTCGGCAAGAAGGACGGCCTGCTGACCGTCGAAGTCGACGACACCAGCCCGCAGCGGGCCGCCGAGTTAGCCAATGCCCATGTGGAGGAACTGCGCCGTATCAGCGGCGGACTGGCGCTGTCGGAGGCGCAGCAGCGGCGCGTCTTTTTTGAAGGCCAGCTCCAGCAGACCCGCGACCGGCTCACCAGTGCGCAACAGGCGTTGCAAGCCAGCGGCATCACGGAGGGCGTGATCAAGTCCGAGCCCAAGAGTGCTGCTGAAAGCTATGCACGGCTGCGCGCCGAGGCCACTGCTACCGAGGTGCGCCTGCAAGCGCTACGGCGCAGCTTGGCCGACAACGCGCCCGAGGTCCAGCAGGCCCAAGCGACGCTGGGCGCCCTGCGCGCGCAGCTGGCACAGGCTGAGCGCAGCACCGACGCCGGCGGCGCCAACGGCGCTGATTACGTGAGCAAGTACCGCGAGTTCAAGTACCAGGAGACGCTGTTCGAGCTCTTCGCACGCCAGTACGAGGCCGCCCGCGTGGACGAGGCGCGCGAGGGTGCACTGATCCAGGTCGTGGACCCCGCACTGCAGCCGGAGAAGAAGAGCAAGCCCAAGCGTGCCCTCACGGCCGTGGCCACCACGCTGGCCACGCTGCTGCTGCTGGCGAGCTTTGTCATCGCGCGGCATTTCTGGCGCCGCTCCGCCGCCGAGCCGCAAAACGCCGAGAAGCTGACGCAGTTGCGTTCGGCGCTGCGTCGCTCCTGAGCTTTTCTTCCGTTCGTTGCCCACCACCAGATCGACATGACCATCCTCGTTACCGGCGGCGCCGGCTTCATCGGCAGCAACTTCGTGCTGGACTGGATCGCGCAGGTCGGCGAACCGGTCGTGAACCTCGACGCCCTCACCTACGCGGGCAACCTGCGCAACCTGGCTTCGCTGCAGGGCGATGCGCGCCACGTCTTCGTGCAGGGCGACATCTGCGACCGCGCGCTGGTGGATCGGCTGCTGGCCGAGCACCGGCCGCGCGCGGTGGTGCACTTCGCCGCCGAGAGCCACGTGGACCGCAGCATCCACGGCCCCGGCGCCTTCATGCGCACCAACGTCGAGGGCACCTTCACGCTGCTGGAAGCCGCGCGCGCCCACTGGAACACGCTGCAGGGCGAGGACAAGGCGGCCTGGCGCTTCCTGCACGTCTCCACCGACGAGGTCTACGGCAGCCTCGCCCCCGACGCGCCGGCCTTCACCGAGGAGCACCCTTACGAGCCCAACAGCCCGTACTCGGCCAGCAAGGCCGCCAGCGACCACCTCGTGCGCGCCTGGCACCACACCTACGGCCTGCCGGTGCTCACCACCAACTGCTCCAACAACTACGGCCCTTATCACTTCCCCGAGAAGCTCATCCCGCTGATGATCGTCAACGCCCTGGCGGGCAAGCCGCTGCCGGTGTACGGCGACGGGCGCCAGGTCCGGGACTGGCTGTACGTGAAGGACCACTGCTCGGGCATCCGCGCCGTGCTCGCCGAAGGCCGCGTGGGGCAGACCTACAACATCGGTGGCTGGAACGAGCAGGCCAACATCGACATCGTGCACAAGGTGTGCGCGCTGCTCGACGAACTGCGCCCCGACCCGGCCGGCCCCTACGCACGGCTGATCACGCACGTGACCGACCGCCCCGGCCACGACCGCCGCTATGCCATCGATGCGCGCAAGCTCGAGCGCGAGCTGGGCTGGCGCCCGGCCGAGACCTTCGACAGCGGCATCCGCAAGACGGTGCAGTGGTACCTGGACCATGCCGACTGGGTGGCCGAGGTGCAAAGCGGTGCCTACCGCGACTGGCTCGCCACCAACTACGCCGCGCGCTGAGGGAGTGCCGGGCATGAGGATCCTGCTACTGGGCAAGAACGGTCAGCTGGGCTGGGAGCTGCAGCGCGCGCTCGCGCCCCTGGGCGAACTGGTGGCGCTGGGGCGCGACGGCGGCACGCTGGCCGCGGACTTCAGCCGCCCGGACACGCTGACCGGCACGGTGCGCGCGCTGCGCCCGGACGTGATCGTCAATGCCGCGGCCTACACGGCGGTGGACAAGGCCGAGAGCGAGCCCGAAGTGGCACGGGCCGTCAACGCGCAGGCGCCGGCCGTGCTCGCACGCGAGGCGGCGGCGTTGGGCGCGTGGCTGGTGCACTACGGCACCGACTACGTCTTCGACGGCTCGGGCCAGGAGCCGCGTGGCGAGGACGCACCCACGGCGCCGCTGAGCGTCTACGGCCGCACGAAGCTCGAAGGCGAGGAAGCCATCCGCGCCAGTGGCTGCCGCCACCTGATCCTGCGCACGAGTTGGGTCTACGCCGCGCGTGGCGGCAACTTCATCCGCACCATGCTGCGCCTGGCCGCCGAGCGCGAGGCGCTGAGCGTCATCGATGACCAGATCGGCGCCCCCACCGGCGCGGAGCTGCTGGCCGATGTGAGCGCGCACGCGCTGCGCGCGGCCCTGGCCGCACCGGCGCTGGCCGGCACCTACCACGCGGTGGCGGCGGGCGAGACCAGCTGGCATGGCTATGCGCGCTTCGTCATCGAATGGGCGCGCGCGCAGGGGCTACCGGTCAAGGTTGCGCCGCAGGCCATCACGGCCATCCCGAGCTGTGAATACCCCACGCCGGCGCGCCGGCCGCTGAACTCGCGGCTGCGCACGCGCAAGCTGCAGGAAGCATTCGGGCTCAACCTGCCTCCCTGGCAGGACGGCGTGCTGCGCATGCTGCACGAGGCTTACGCTCGATAAACCACGGGAGGGAGGACAAGACATGACGACGACCCCGATCCAGCGCAAGGGAATCATCCTGGCCGGCGGCTCCGGCACCCGGCTGCACCCGGCCACGCTGTCCATCAGCAAGCAGCTGCTGCCGGTGTACGACAAGCCCATGGTCTATTACCCGCTGAGCACGCTCATGCTCGCCGGGATGCGCGAGATCCTGCTCATCAGCACACCGCAGGACGTGCCGCGCTTCCAGTCGCTGCTGGGTGACGGCAGCCAGTGGGGCATCTCGCTGCAGTACTGCGTGCAGCCCAGCCCCGACGGGCTGGCGCAGGCCTTCGTCTTGGGCCGCGACTTCGTGGGCAGCGCGCCCAGCGCGCTGGTGCTGGGCGACAACATCTTCTACGGCCACGACTTCTTCCGCCTGCTGCAGGACGCCTCGCAGCGCACGCAGGGCGCCACGGTCTTCGCCTATCACGTCAACGACCCCGAGCGCTACGGCGTGGTGGAGTTCGATGCGCAGCGCCGCGCGCTGAGCATCGAGGAAAAGCCCAATGCGCCCAAGAGCAACTACGCCGTCACGGGGCTGTACTTCTTCGACGATCAGGTGTGCGACATCGCCGCAGGCATCCGTCCCAGCGCGCGCGGCGAACTGGAGATCACCGACGTCAACGCCGCCTACCTGCACCGCGGCCAGCTCAACGTGGAGATCATGGGCCGCGGCTACGCCTGGCTAGACACCGGCACCCACGACAGCCTGCTCGAAGCCGGGCAATTCATCGCGACGCTGGAAAAGCGCCAGGGCCTCAAGGTCGCCTGCCCCGAGGAGATCGCCTGGCGCGCGGGCTGGATCGACGACGGGCAGCTGGAGCGCCTGGCGCAGCCCATGCTCAAGAACGGCTACGGGCAGTACCTGATGAAGGTTCTGCGCGACGCGACCTTCTGACTCGAAGCATCACATGAACATCATCAAGACCGCGCTGGAGGGCGTACTGATCCTGGAGCCCAAAGTCTTCGGCGACGAGCGTGGCTTCTTCCTGGAAAGCTTCAACCAGCGCGCGTTCGACGAGGCGGTGGGCCGCCACGTCGAGTTCGTGCAGGACAACCACTCGCGCTCGGCGCGCGGCGTACTGCGCGGGCTGCATTTCCAGCTGCCGCCGCACGCGCAGGGCAAGCTGGTGCGCGTGACGCAGGGCAGCGTGTTCGACGTGGCGGTGGACGTGCGCCGCGGCAGCCCCACCTTCGGGCGCTGGGTGGGCGTGGAGCTCTCGGGCACCAACCACCGCCAGTTCTGGATCCCGGCGGGCTTCGCGCACGGCTTCCTCGTCACCAGCGACAGCGCCGATTTCCTCTACAAGACCACCAACTACTACGCGCCGCAGGCCGAAGGCGCCGTGCGCTGGGATGACCCGGCGGTGGGCGTTCAGTGGCCCCTGGACGGACGGCCGCCGCTGCTCTCCCCCAAGGACGCCCAGGCACCGCTGCTGGCCGAGGCTGCGCACTTCGACTGACGTCGCGGCTCCGAACCGAGCAGTACCGCTCTGCCCGGTTCAGCTGCGGCAGCGGCCCCCGGCTTACCTCAGAAAGCAACACGTCATGACTTCCTCGATTCCCGTGCAGCCCGTCGTGATGGCCGGTGGCAGCGGCACGCGGCTGTGGCCGCTGTCGCGCGCGGGCTACCCGAAGCAGTTCTTGGTGCTGTCGGGCAACCAGAGCCTGTTCCAGCAGTCCGTGCTGAGGCTGCAGAGCCTGGCCGGCGCGGACATCACGCTCACGCCGCCGCTGGTGGTGGGCAATGAGGAGCACCGCTTCCTGGTGCTGGAGCAGCTGCGCGAGCTGCGCTGCGAGCCGGCGGCGGTGCTGCTGGAGCCCCTGGGCCGCAACACCGCGCCGGCGCTGACGCTGGCGGCGCTGCAGGCCCTGGAGGACGGCGCTGATCCGGTGCTGGTGGTCACGCCCGCAGACCAGACCGTCACCGACGCCGCGGCCTTCACCACCGCCGTGCAGCAGGCCGTGCGCCGCGCTGCCGACGGCAGCATCGTCATCCTGGGCATCACGCCCGACCGGCCCGAGACCGGCTACGGTTACATCCGCACCGATGGCGAGGCCGTAGCGCAGTTCGTCGAGAAGCCCGATGCCGCCACCGCGCAGCGCTACCTGGAGGCCGGCGGCTACTACTGGAACAGCGGCATGTTCGTGCTGCGCGCCTCGAGCTGGATGAAGGCGCTGGAGCGCTTCCGCCCCGACATCGCCGCGGCCACGCGCGCGGCCTTCGCCGAGCGCCAAATCGACCAGCGCTTCGTGCGCCCGGGCCGCGAGCAGTTCGCCGCGGTGCCCTCGGAGTCGGTGGACTACGCCGTGATGGAGCGCTGCCCCGGCAGCGGCATCGGGCTGTGCATGGTGCCGCTGGCCGCGGGCTGGAACGACCTGGGCGCCTGGGATGCGGTGTGGCAGGTGGCCGACAAGGACGCGCAGGGCAACGCCGTCGTGGGCGACGCGCTGCTCGAAGGCAGCCGCAACACGCTGGTGCACGCCACCAGCCGCCTCGTGGGCGTGGTGGGGCTGGAGGACGTGGTGGTGGTGGAGACGCCCGACGCGGTGCTGGTGAGCCGGCGCGACCGCAGCCAGGACGTCAAGAAGATCGTGAGCCGGCTCGACGGGCAGCAGCGCGACGAGCACACCGCGCACCGCAAGGTGCACCGGCCCTGGGGCTGGTACGACAGCATCGACGCCGGCGCGCGCTTCCAGGTCAAACGCATCATGGTCAAGCCCGGTGCGAGCCTGAGCCTGCAGATGCACCACCACCGCGCCGAGCACTGGATCGTGGTCAGCGGCACGGCCGAGGTGAGCTGCGGCGACAAGGTGATGCTGCTCACCGAGAACCAGAGCACCTACATCCCGCTGGGCGAGAAGCACCGGCTGCGCAACCCGGGGCGGCTGCCGCTGGAGCTCATCGAGGTGCAGTCGGGCTCGTACCTGGGCGAGGACGACATCGTCCGTTTCGAGGACACCTACGGCCGCAGCTGAGACGCCCCATGGACAAGCAAGCCAAGATTTTCGTGGCGGGCCACCGCGGCATGGTGGGCAGCGCGCTGGTGCGGCGGCTGCAGGCCGGCGGCTACGCCAACGTGCTCACCGCCTCGCGCGCGGAGCTGGACCTGCTGGACCAGCGCGCGGTGCACGAGTACCTGGCGCGCGAGAAGCCCGACTACCTCTTCATCGCCGCGGCCAAGGTCGGCGGCATCCAGGCCAACAACCTGCAGCGCGCGGACTTCATCTACCAGAACCTGGTGATCGAGGCCAATCTGATCCACGGTGCGCACTTGGCGGGCGTGCAGCGGCTGATGTTCCTGGGCTCGAGCTGCATCTACCCGCGCGACTGCCCGCAGCCCATCCGCGAGGAGTACCTGCTCACCGGGCCGCTGGAGCCCACCAACGAGCCCTACGCCATCGCCAAGATCGCCGGCATCAAGCTGTGCGAGAGCTACAACCGCCAGCACGGGCGCCAGTACGTGAGCGTGATGCCCACGAACCTCTACGGCCCCAACGACAACTACGACCTGGCCAACAGCCACGTGCTACCCGCGCTCCTGCGCAAGGCCCACGAGGCCAAGCTGCGCGGCGACACGGAGTACGTGGTCTGGGGCAGCGGCACGCCGCGGCGCGAGTTCCTGTACGTGGACGACCTGGCCGATGCGTGCGTGCACCTGATGGAGCGCGGCTGGGACGGCGAGCTGGTGAACATCGGCACCGGCCAGGACGTGACCATCCGCGAGCTGGCCGAGACCGTCATGCGCGTGGTGGGCTTCGAGGGCCGCATCGTCTTCGACGCCACCAAGCCCGACGGCACGCCGCGCAAGCTGCTGGACGTCAGCCGCCTGGCGGCGCTGGGCTGGCGCGCACGCACGCCGCTGGAAGACGGCATCCGCCTGGCCTACGAGGCCGCGCCGTTCAAGCACTGACACACACGAAAGGTCTGACATGTCCGACAAGAAGGTCGCCCTCATCACCGGCGTGACGGGCCAGGACGGTGCCTACCTGGCCGAGCTGCTGCTGTCCAAGGGCTACGAGGTGCACGGCATCAAGCGCCGCGCCAGCCTGTTCAACACCGACCGCATCGACCACCTCTACCAGGACCCGCACGAGAAGGACCCGCGCTTCAAGCTGCACTACGGCGACCTCACGGACAGCACCAACCTGATCCGCATCGTGCAGCAGGTGCAGCCTGACGAGATCTACAACCTCGCGGCCATGAGCCACGTGGCGGTGAGCTTCGAGACGCCGGAGTACACGGCCAACGCCGACGGCATCGGCACGCTGCGGCTGCTGGAAGCCATCCGCATCCTGGGGCTGGAGAAGAAGACGCGCTTCTACCAGGCCAGCACCTCCGAGCTCTACGGCCTGGTGCAGGAGGTGCCGCAGAAGGAGAGCACCCCCTTCTACCCGCGCAGCCCCTACGCGGTGGCCAAGCTCTACGCCTACTGGATCACGGTGAACTACCGCGAGGCCTATGGGCTTTACGCCTGCAACGGCATCCTCTTCAACCACGAGAGCCCGGTCCGCGGCGAGACCTTCGTCACGCGCAAGATCACGCGCGCCATCGCGCGCATCGCGCTGGGGCTGCAGGACTGCCTGTACCTGGGCAACCTCTCGGCGCTGCGCGACTGGGGCCACGCGCGCGACTACGTGCAGATGCAGTGGCTGATGCTGCAGCAGCAGCAGCCCGAGGACTTCGTCATCGCCACGGGCGTGCAGTACAGCGTGCGCGAGTTCGTGCAGCGCGCCGCCGCGGAGCTGGGCGTCACGCTGCGCTTCGAGGGCGAGGGCGAGCAGGAAGTGGGCATCGTCGCGGCCGTCAGCGGCACCCAGGCCAAGGTCAAGCCCGGCGACGTGATCGTCAAGGTGGACCCGCGCTACTTCCGCCCCACCGAAGTGGAAACGCTGCTGGGCGACCCGAGCAAGGCCAAGCAAAAGCTGGGCTGGGAACCCACCACCACCTTCGAGGAACTGGTGCGCGAGATGGTGCACAGCGACTACGACGCGGCCAAGCGCGACAGCCTGGTCAAGCTGGCCGGCTTCCAGGCCTACGACTATCACGAGTAATGCGCGGCGCCCGCCGTGGCGCCCTTGAACCACCGTGCCTTCGATCACTCTACCCAGCGGCAAGGAGTTTGCCGCGCAAGACGGCGAATCGCTGCTGGACGCGGCGCTGCGGGCCGAGGTGGCGCTGGAGTACAGCTGCCGCACCGGGCGCTGCAGCAGTTGCAAGGCGCAGGTGCGCAGCGGCTCGACCACGGCGCTGCATCCCGAGACCGGCCTGAGCGAGGCCGAGCGCGCGGCCGGCTGGATCCTGAGCTGCGTGCGCAGCGCCACCTCCGACGTGCTGCTGGACGTGCAGGACCTCGGCGGCGTGAAGCTGTACCCAGCACGCACCTGGCCCTGCCGCATCCAGGCGCTACAGCGGCTGGCGCCGGACGTGCTCAAGGTCATGCTGCGGCTGCCGCCGGCGGCCGACTTCGGCTTCCAGCCCGGGCAGTACGTCGATCTCATCGGCCCGGGTGGCGTGCGGCGCAGCTACTCGGTGGCCAACGCGCCGGCAGCGGACAAGCTGCTGGAGCTGCACATCCGCGAAGTGCCCGGGGGCGCGCTGAGCAGCTACTGGTTCGGCGCCGCCAAGGCCAACGACCTGCTGCGACTGCACGGGCCGCTGGGCACCTTCTTCCTGCGCGGCACGGCCGGCATGCACCTGGTGTTCCTGGCCACCGGCACCGGCATTGCACCGGTGAAGGCCATGCTCGAAGCCCTGCAGTCGCTGCCGGCGGCCGAGCAGCCGGCCTCGGTCACGGTCTACTGGGGCGGCCGGACCGAGCAGGACCTGTACTGGCGTCCCGAAGGCGCGGCGGCCCAGGCCTGCCGCTTCGTGCCCGTGCTCTCGCGCGCGGGCGACGGCTGGAGCGGCACGCGCGGCCACGTGCAGCAGGCGCTGCTGGCCGATGCGCCCGAGCTGCCGCGCACGCTGGTGTACGCCTGCGGCTCGGACGCCATGATCCACGGCGCGCGCGAGGCGCTGCTGGCCGCCGGGCTGCCCGCGCAGCGCTTCCACTCGGACGCCTTCGTCTGCTCCGCGCCCGCCTGAGAAACAACTGAGGATTTCCGGAAATGAAAGCAGTCATCCTGGCCGGTGGCCTGGGTACCCGCCTGAGCGAGGAAACCACCACGCGCCCGAAGCCCATGGTGGAGATCGGCGGCAAGCCGATCCTGTGGCACATCCTGAAGATGTACGCGCACCACGGCGTCAACGACTTCGTGATCTGCTGCGGCTACAAGGGCTACGTCATCAAGGAGTACTTCGCCAACTACTTCCTGCACATGTCGGACGTGACCTTCGACATGCGTTCCAACCGCATGGAGGTGCACCACAAGCGCGCCGAGCCCTGGAACGTGACGCTGGTGGACACGGGCGACGACTCGATGACGGGCGGGCGGCTGCAGCGCGTGGCGCGCTACGTGCGCGACGAAGAGGCCTTCTGCTTCACCTACGGCGACGGCGTGGGCGACATCGACATCAGCGCCACCATCGACTTCCACCGCAGTCACGGCAAAGCCGCCACCGTCACCGCGACCTTCCCGCCCGGCCGCTTCGGCGCGCTGGACATCCAGGGCGGCCAGGTGCGCAGCTTCCAGGAAAAGCCCAAGGGCGACGGCGCGATGATCAACGGCGGCTTCTTCGTGCTTTCGCCCAAGGTGCTGCCTTACATCAAGGACGACGCCACGATCTGGGAGCAGGAGCCGCTGATGCAGCTGGCCGCCGACGGCGAGCTCATGGCCTACGAGCACCACGGCTTCTGGCAGCCCATGGACACGCTGCGCGACAAGCACCTGCTCGAAGACCTGTGGGCCAAGGGCCGTGCGCCCTGGAAGATGTGGGACTGAGCATGGCGCAGCGCAACCTCATCGACACCGCCTTCTGGCGCGGTCGCCGCGTGCTGCTCACCGGCCACACCGGCTTCAAGGGCAGTTGGCTGAGCCTGTGGCTGCAGTCGCTGGGCGCCGAGCCTCAGGGCCTGGCGCTGGAGCCCCCCACCACGCCCAGCCTGTTCCAGGAAGCCGGCGTGGCGCAGGGCATGGCCAGCACCATCGGCGACATCCGCGACTACGAGACGGTGCGCGCCTGCATGGCCGCGTTCCAGCCCGAGGTCGTCATCCACATGGCGGCGCAGCCGCTGGTGCGGCTGTCCTACAGCGAGCCGGTGGCCACCTACGCCACCAACGTGATGGGCACGGTGCACGTGCTGGAGGCGGCGCGCCAGTGCGGCAGCGTGCGCGCGGTGGTCAACGTCACCACCGACAAGTGCTACGAGAACCGCGAGTGGGTGTGGGGCTACCGCGAGGACGAGCCCATGGGCGGCTTCGACCCGTACAGCAACTCCAAGGGCTGCTCGGAGCTGGTCACCTCGGCCTACCGGCGCTCCTTCTTCGACAAGGCGGGCATCGCGCTGGCCTCGGCGCGCGCGGGCAACGTCATCGGCGGTGGCGACTGGGCCGCGGACCGGCTGGTGCCGGACATCCTGCGCGCCTTCGAGCGCGGCGACGCGGTGGTGATCCGCAACCCGCATTCCACACGTCCCTGGCAGCACGTGCTGGAGCCGCTGTCGGGCTACCTGCTGCTGGCGCAGCGGCTGTGCGAGCACGGCGCGGCCTTCGCCGAGGGCTGGAACTTCGGCCCGCAGGACGACGACGCCCGGCCCGTGCAATGGATCGTCGAGCAGATGGTGCAGCGCTGGGGCGACGGCGCGCGCTGGCAGCTCGACGGCGGCGAGCATCCGCACGAGGCCAATTACCTCAAGCTCGACATCGCCAAGGCCAAGGCGCGCCTGGGCTGGCGCCCGCGCTGGGACCTGGGCACGGCGCTGGAAAACATCACGGCCTGGCACCAGGCCTGGCTCGCGCGCGAGGACGTGCGCGCGCTGTGCCTGGCGCAGATCGAGCAGTACACGAACACGGAACAAGCAGCATGAACGCGAAAACCCCCGAATCCCTGCGCGGCCAGATCGCCGAGCTGGTGCAGCAATACGCCGAGCTGGCGCTGGCCCCCAAGCCCTTCGTGCCCGGCGAGTCGCCGGTGCCCGTGTCGGGCAAGGTCATCGGCGCGCGCGAGCTGCAGCTCATGGTCGAGGCCTCGCTCGACGGCTGGCTCACCACCGGGCGCTTCAACGCCGCCTTCGAGCAAAGGCTCGCGCAGTTCCTGGGCGTCAAGCACTGCATCACCGTCAACTCCGGCTCCTCGGCCAACCTGGTGGCGTTCTCGGCGCTGACCTCGCCGCGCCTGGGCGAGCGCGCAATCAAGCCCGGCGACGAGGTCATCGGCGTGGCTGCGGGCTTTCCCACCACCGTCAACCCGATCCTGCAGTTCGGCGCCGTGCCGGTGTTCGTGGACGTGGACCTGGCCACGCACAACATCGACGCCAGCAAGATCGAGGCGGCCATCGGCCCCAAGACCAAGGCCATCATGCTGGCCCACTCGCTGGGCAACCCCTTCAACCTCGACGTCGTCACGGCGCTGTGCAGGAAGCACGGGCTGTGGCTGGTGGAGGACTGCTGCGACGCGCTGGGCGCCACCTACGACGGCCGCCTCGTGGGCACCTTTGGCGACATCGGCACGCTGAGCTTCTATCCCGCGCACCACATCACCATGGGCGAAGGTGGCGCGGTGTTCACCAACAACGCCGAGTTGAAGCTCATCGCCGAGTCCTTCCGCGACTGGGGCCGCGACTGCTACTGCCCGCCCGGCAAGGACAACACCTGCAACAAGCGCTTCTGCTGGAAGCTCGGCGAGCTGCCCCAGGGCTACGACCACAAGTACATCTACTCGCACCTGGGCTACAACCTCAAGATCTCCGACATGCAGGCCGCCTGCGCGCTGGCGCAGATGGACCGGCTCGAAGAGTTCATCGCCGCGCGCCGGGCCAACTTCAAGTACCTGAAGGAGCGGCTGCAGTCCTGCGAGCAGTTCCTGCACCTGCCCGAGGCCACCCCGAAGTCCGACCCCTCGTGGTTCGGCTTCCCGCTGATCCTCAAGGAGAGCGCGGGCGTCAAGCGCGTGGACCTGCTGAGCTACCTGGACCAGCACAAGATCGGCACGCGGCTGCTGTTCGCGGGCAACCTCACCCGCCAGCCCTACATGGTCGGGCGCAACTACCGCGTCAGCGGCGAGCTCACCAACACCGACGTCGTGATGAACCAGACCTTCTGGCTGGGCACCTTCCCGGGCCTGACGACGGAGCACCTGGACTACATCGTGCAGAAGCTCGAAGAGTTCTTCGGTATCGGGTTCTGAGGCCATGCAGTTCGACCAGGAAGTCCTGCCCGGGACCTGGCTGCTGAGCCTCAAGCGCTTCGAGGATGCGCGCGGCAGCTTCGTCAAGACCTACGCGCGCTCGGTGTTCGACGCCGTGCTGGCGCGCGCCGGCGCCGACGGCCCGGCCTTCGACTTCCGCGAGGAGTTCTACTCGCTGTCGAACAAGGACGTGGTGCGCGGCATGCACTTCCAGTTGCCCCCGCACGACCACGTCAAGCTGGTCTACTGTGCCGCGGGCGCGGTGCAGGACGTGCTGCTGGACCTGCGCAAGGGCCCGGGCTACGGGCGCAGCGTGGCGGTGCGGCTCGATGCCGACACGCCGCGGCTGCTGTTCATCCCGAAGGGCATCGCGCACGGCTTCGTGTCGCTGTGCGACGGCAGCCTGATGGTCTACAAGACCAGCACCGAGCACGCGCCCTCGCACGACGCGGGCGTGCGCTTCGACAGCTTCGGCCACGACTGGGGCTGCGACGCGCCGATCCTCTCGGCGCGCGACCAGGGCCATCCGGCGCTGGCCGACTTCGACTCTCCCTTCTGAGCCATGAAGATCTTCCTGACCGGCGGCACCGGGTTCGTCGGCTCCCATTTCGTCAACCAGGCCCATGCGGCCGGCCACACCCTGGTGGCGCAGCGCCGCCCGGGCAGCCGGCCGCGCGTCGCGCTGGAGCGCGAGCCGCAGTGGGTGGACCGGGCGCTGGACGGGGACTTCAGCGCCGAGCTCGCAGGCTGCGATGTGGTCGTGCACTTGGCCTCGCACACGCCCAACCCGCCCTACGACACGCTGGAGCGCTGCCTGTACTGGAACGTGCAGGCCAGCGCCGCGCTGCTGGAGCAAGCACGCCAGGCCGGCATCGCGCGCTACCTGTGCGCGGGCTCGTGCTTCGAGTACGGCCGCTCGGCGGCGCGCCACGAGCGCATCCCCGTGACGGCACCGTTGGAGCCCACGCTGTCGTACCCGGCGTCCAAGGCCGCCGCGGCGGTGGCGCTGACGGCCTTCGCCGCCGAGCACGGGCTGCGCATGCACTGGCTGCGCATCTTCCAGGTCTACGGCGAAGGCGAGCCGGCGACGCGGCTGTGGCCCTCGCTGCGCGCGGCCGCGCAGGCCGGGCGCGACTTCCCAATGACCGCGGGCGACCAGGTGCGTGACTTCATCGAGGTTGGGGACGTGGCCGCGGCCTTCGTGCGCGCGCTGGACTTCGAAGGCGTGGAGCCCGGCGTGGCCCGGATCTCGCACGTCGCCAGCGGCCGGGCGCAGAGTCTGGCCGAGTTCGCGCGCCACTGGTGGTCGCACTGGGGCGCCACGGGCGAGTTGCGGCTGGGCGCGGTGCCGTACCGCCACAACGAGCTCATGCGCCTGGTGCCCGAGCTGTAAGGCGGCCCGGCTGACGGCACGCACCATGGCTGCACGACGAATCCTCAACGGCATCCTCAGCGGTGGCGGACTCACTGCGGCTTCGGCCGTGAGCTCGCTGGTGCTGCTGCGCCTGGTGTTCCAGCACCTGCCCGCAGAGCTCGTGGGCGTGTGGCTGCTGTTCATCACCCTGGGCGGCTACTCGCTGCTGCTGGACCTAGGCACGGGCCCGACGCTGGCGCGGGAGATCAGCTTCGCCCTGGGCGATCCGGCGCTGACGCCGCAGGAGCGGCAGCGCCGGCTGGCCGACATCGGGGCCACCTGCCTGGCCATCTTCCTGGTGCTGATGCTCCTGGTCCTGGTGCTGGCGGCCGGGGTGG
Source organism: uncultured Azohydromonas sp. (assembly GCF_937926365.1). Classification (GTDB taxonomy): domain Bacteria; phylum Pseudomonadota; class Gammaproteobacteria; order Burkholderiales; family Burkholderiaceae_C; genus Azohydromonas. The sequence goes on from NZ_CALAOH010000021.1 coordinate 41,879, forward strand.
GGCTGTGGTTCATCCCGACGCTGGTGACCGCCGACCAGCGCGCAATGGTGGGCACGGCCTGGGCGATCTTCTCGGCGGGCGCGGCGCTCAACCTGTTCGGCGGGGCGGCCTTCTCGATACTCTTCGGCATGGGCGACGTGGCTGTCGAGCGCGGCTGCCGCATGGCATCGCTGCTGGTGGGCTTCACGCTCAGCGCCGGGCTGCTGCTGGCCGGACAGGGGCTGGTGGGGCTGTCCATCGGCTGGCTGGTGCAGGGGGTGATCGCCCGCGTCATCGCCGTGCTGTACATCCGGCGCCGCCATGCGGGCCTGTTCAGCGGCGGACGGCCCAGCGCCACGCTGATGCGGCGCATTGCCGGGCCGAGCCTGCGCTGGGCCACCACGTCGCTGGGCGGCGTGCTGATCCTGCAGACCGGCACGCTGATGGTGTCGATGCGCATCGGCACGGCCGCCGTCGGCCCGTACGAGGCAGTGTCGAAGATGCTGAACCTGCTGATGACGCTGGCGCTGCTGATCGTCACCAGCTCCTCGCCCTTCCTGTCCCGGGCGCACGCCGGCGGCGACGCGAAGGCCTTCAAGTCGCTGCTGTTCGCCAGCGTGAAGTACGCGGTGGCCGTCATGGCGGTGGCCGGCGCGCTGCTGGCGTTCTACATCGAGCCGGTGATTGGGCTGTGGCTGGGCAAGAGTGTCTTCGCGGGCCACGCGGTGGCCTGGACGTTGCTGGCCATGCTCATCCTGGAAGTGCACCACGTGGCCCTGGCCACGGGCTCCATGGCCACCGGGCGGCGCTTCTTCGTCACGGCCGCGCTGCTGGCCGGCGCGATCAACCTGGCGCTGGCCTACTTCCTGGCGCCGCACCTGGGCCTCTGGGGCGTCGCGCTGGCCGTGTTCCTGGCCCAGATCCTGACCAACAACTGGTACGTGCCTTACGTGACCCTGGGCGACCTGGGCGTGTCCTGGCGCCGCTACGCCCGCGAGGTGGCGGGGCCGCTGCTGCTGCTGCTGGCCGCGTGCCTGGGAGCGTCCGCCGCCCTGCGCCATGCCACCGCGCACTGGAGCGACGCCGCCTCGCTGCTGCTGGCCGTGGCCCTGCTGCCGCCGTTCGGCGTGGTCATGACCTTCGTGCTGGTCTGCACGGCCGAGGAGCGGCGGCACGTCGCGCAGCGGCTGCTGCCCGGACGCCGCCGCACGCCGGAGGTGCACCCATGAGCGCCGGCACCGCCTCCCGCAGCAGCCTGCCCAAGGTCACGATCGCCATCCCGACCTACAACCGCCGCGCGTACCTGGAAGCCGCCGTGGCCAGCAGCCTGGCCCAGACCTACCCGCACATCGAGGTCGTGGTCTCGGACAACGCCTCCACGGACGACACCGCCGAGTGGCTGCGGCAGCAGCGCGACCCGCGCCTGGTGATGCTGAGCCAGTCCACCAACCTGGGCATGATGGGGAACTGGGATGCCTGCCTGGCCCGGGCCCAGGGCAGCTACTTCCTGCTGCTCTCTGACGACGACCTGCTCGAACCCGAGGCCGTCGCCCGCATGGTGGCGGTGTTCGAAGGCGCCGGGAACGAGCCGCTGGGCATGGTCTACGGACGGGCCGACATCATCGGACCGCAGGGCGAGCTCCTGAGCCACGGCGCCCTAGCACCGACGCTGGAACCCGCCAGCGAGACCATCCAGGGATTCTTCCTGAGCCGGCGCCCCACCTACCCCTGCACGATCCTGCTGCGTACCGCGGACCTGCGCGCCGCCGGAGGCTACTCGTACGCGGGCCTGACGCTGTCATGCGACGCGCGGGCCTGGATAGCGGCGGCCCTGCGGCACGGCCACGTGGGCTTCGTGCCCGAGGTCGTGGCGCAATACCGGGTGCATCCGGGCCGGCTGACCTCGCAGTCGCACATCGAAACCTGGCTCGACAACAACGAGACCCTGGCTCGCTATTGCGCCGAGGCGTGCCGCGCGCGCGGCGAGGCCCGGGTGGCGGCACGGCTGCTGACGCTGGTGCAGAAGATGAACGCGCGCTCGGCCATGTTCTTGATCCGCGACATCGCGGAGCTCAAGCAGCGCCCGCTGGGGCGCGTGCGCCGCTTCCTGTCCCTGCACCGGTACTTCCGCTCGCCGCAGTGCCTGCCCACGGTCCTGCTGATGACGGCCCACCTGGTGAAGCCGCCCTTCGTGGGCCAGGCGGTGCGCCGATTCAAGCGGCTGTGGCAGTCGCCGTGCTAGCGCGCCGCCCAAGCCGCTCCAGGACCCATGACTCCACATTCCCCATCGACCACCGCGGCGCCCACGCGCGGCGCCCCGGCGCAGAGCGTGCTCGCGGTCGTCGTGATCTACGGGCGCACGCCCCGCCAGGCGCTGGCCTGGGAGACCCTGTGCGCCTGGCTGGCCGAGCCGGCTGCAGCGGGCCTGGCCCTGCGCCACGTGCTGGTTTACGACAACTCGCCGCAGCCGAGCTCGTCCGGGCTGGCGGGCACGCCAGGCCTCACCTACCGGCACGACGCCGGCAACGGCGGCACGCGCGCGGCGTTCATGCAGGCGGCAGCGCTGGCACGCCAGCAGGGCTGCCAGTGGCTGCTGCTGCTGGACCACGACACGCGCCTGCCCGGCACCCTGCTGGACGCCATGGCGCGGGCGATAGGGCAGGCCCCGGACACGCCGGCCGCAGTCGTGCCGCGCGTGCGGCATGGCGAGCAGCCCATCTCGCCGGCACTCATCAGCGACCTGGGCATCATCCGGGCCCTGCCCCTGGACGCCGAGCCGCCCCCGGGCAGCCGCGTCACCGCCGTGGCCTCGGGCAGCCTGCTCGACGTGGCGGCCTTCGAAGCCCTGGGACCGATCCCGGCGCACTTGTGGCTGGACGGCGTGGACCACTGGATCTTCGCCGGCCTCCATGCCCGGCGAGGCACGGTGCGCGTGGCCGACGCGACGCTGCAGCACGAGCTGTCCGTGGTCGACGTGGGCGCCATGCCGGCGTGGCGCCTGCTCAGCGTGCTGGCTTCGGAGCGGGCACTGCTGGAGGTGCTGCCCTGGACCGCGCGCCTGGCCTACCCCTACCGGTTGCTGCGCCACCTGCAGCGCATCTCCCGCGCCAACCCGGCCGCGGGCCGGCTGGCCCGGCAATGGGCGCTGGGCCGCCTGGACGACGCCGCCGCCCGGCCGCCGCGGCAGCACTCCCAGGCGGCCTCGCAGCGCCAGGACGACACCATGACCACCGTGACCCTGCTGCTGCCCGTCTACAACGGCGAGCGCTTTCTCGCCGCCCAGCTGGACTCGCTGCTGGCGCAAACCCATGCCGACTGGATCTGCCTGGTGCGGGACGACGGGTCGAGCGACGGCTCCATGGCCATCGTGCAGCGCTACCAGGCGCGCCATCCCGACCGGTTCAGGATCATCGAGGACGGGCTCGGCAACCTGGGCACCGTGAAGTGCCTCAACACCCTGGCGCAGCACGTGGACACGCCGCTGTTCGGCTTCTGCGACCAGGATGACGTCTGGCTGCCGCGCAAGCTCGAAGCCGGCGTCCGCGCCCTGCAGGGCCTTCAGGCCGATGCCGGCGTACCGGCCCTGGCCTACTGCGACATGACGGTCACGAACGAGGCGCTGGAGCCGCTGGCACCGTCCTTCTGGAACATGATCCGCGGCCGCCGCTACGCCGTGGACCTGCGCGGGCTGCCCGTGCTCAACATGGTGGCGGGCTGCACCATGCTGGGCAACCGCGCCCTGCTCCAGGCCGCCTTCCCGGTGCCGCCTTGCGCCCCGATGCATGACTACTGGGTCGGCCTGGTGGCGAAGTTCGCGGGCCGTGCGGTGGCGATCGAGGAGCCGCTGATGCTCTACCGCCAGCACGGCCGCAACCAGCTCGGGGCCGGCACCCAGGCCTCGCTGGGGCAGCGCGTGCTCCGCCGCATCAAGGCCCTGGACCGCTTCGTGGCGCAGGCGCGCACGGCGCGCCAGACCCGGGTGGCCATGCTCAACGAGCTGCTGGCGCGCCCGGTGGCCTCGACCAACACGGTGGCCTGCCGGCAGGCGCTGCGCGCGGAGCACGGCAATCCGGTGAGTCGCCTGGCGTACCTGCTGCGCCACGGCATCCGCCCGGACCACGCCTTCGTCTACTGGCTGGCATGAACATGAGCAAAGCCCTGGCCCTGGAGCTTGACCGCCCCGCGCGCCGGCCGCACGTGGCGTGGGGCATTTCGCTGGCGCTGGGCGTGGCCACGCTGCTGCTGACGCGGCACTCGCAGCTGCCCGGGCTGGGAGGGCTGGTCGCGCCCTGGGCGCTGCTGATCCTGGTGCTGACGCTGGGCCGCAGCACAACCATGCTGGCCCTGATGCCGCTGCTGGCCTACGGTTCGGCGTCCGTAATCGGCAGCGCGCTGGCGGGCCGCGACGTGGCGGACGCCATGCGCTTCTTCATCGTCCTGCTAGCCACGATCCTGGCCTTCAACGTGCGGCCGCGCACCATCTCCCAGCCTTGGGCCCTTGCGCCGGTGGCGCTGCAGTGCGTGCTGATCACCGCCCTTTCGGTGGGGCTGGGCGTGATGCAGGACCCGCTGGTGGCCGGCACCGTGCGGGAAATGGCCATCGAAAACGCTTGGGGCGACGTCTACTCCTTCGACGGCATCTATTACCGCGTGCAGGTCATCGGCAATGCGCTGATTCCGCTGCTGTTCATGGTTTGCCTGTGGGAAAGGAAGAAGCGCTTCTTCCACAAGGCGGGACTGCTCGTTTCGGCACTCGGCCTTGTCGCCGCCGGCAACCTGACCTATTTCATCGTCGCAGCGCTGGCCCTGGCCCTGCGCTACCGCAGCCTCCTGGCACGCCAGTGGCTGCTGCTATTCCTGCTGATACCACTCATGGCGGTCTCGGCCATCATTTTTTCGGGTGACGCGCAGGAGATCATCGACCGCAAGTTCGAGGGCTCCGATTCCTCCATGGGGGTGCGCTTCGACCAGGTGGATGCGGCCCAGAGAAGCTTCGAGAATTCTCCGGCATCCCTGGTGTTCGGCGCGGGCCTGGGTGCCCGTTTCCCGGACGGCAAGGAAAGAAACTATTCCGAATTTCTCTACATCGAGCTTCAGGCACTCTACGTCACCTACCAGATCGGCATCCTTGGCATGCTGCTGTACATGCTGACCGTGGCATGGTGCGTGCGGCGCCGGCTCAATATGGAAGGCCGCTCGATTTTCTGGTTGTACATGCTGTCCGGCATCACCAACCCTTATATCCTGGACACCAACCAGATCGTCATGACCATGCTGCTGGTGCATTTGTTTCCCGCGCGCACTACGCCACCTGCTCCGTAGACCATTTTCGTCGCCGGGCCCCAATCAAAAGTGTCTGCCACGGACCTACAGCACCCCTATCAGAGATCCAACACCATGAGTTTGCGCTTGGCCGCCATTTATACGACCTACAAGCCGGATGCCGGTTTCAGAAGCCGCATTGAAGGTATCGTATCCCGCTGCCACGCCACCATTGTCGTGGACAACACGCCGGGCAGCCACGTTTTCGAAGATGCCTCGGATCTGACGCTGCTGCAGGATGGCGTCAACAAGGGCCTGGGCCGCGCGCTGAACCTGGGCATCGAAAAGGCCCGGGAACTGGGCTGCAATGCAGCCATTTTGTTCGACCAGGACAGCACGCCGCCAGCGTCTTTCATCGACAAGCTGAAGCAGGAATTCACGCAATTCAATTCCACCCGGATCTGCACCGGTCCCAGGCTGCTGGACGACACGGTGCAGGCCGCGCCTGGACCGGACACCGTAGAGTCGCCGGCCCGTCCCCAGGAAGTCACCTGCCTGGCCACCTCGGGCATGCTGTTCTCGCTGGAAAACCTAGGCCCGGCGGACAGTTTCTCGGAAGCGTTCTTCCTGGATTTCGTGGATTTCGACTGGTGCTGGCGCATGCGCGCCAAGGGCTGGAAGCTTTACCGCCTAGACCATGTACCGATGCCCCACCGCCTGGGCTTGGCCCAGCGACATGTCCTGGGCCTGACCTACCACGTGCCGGCGCCGTACCGCCATTATTTCCAGTTCAGGGACACGCTGCGCTTGCTGACTCTGGATTACGTGCCGCTGTACTCGAAATTCCGTTTCGGCATCCTGCTGCTGCCAAAAATGCTAGTCTACCCTTTCATCCTGGATCGGGGCGTGGAACGCTTCAAATGGATGGCGCGCGGCATCGTGGATTTTTTCAAGTCCGTCAAGGGTGTGGGCGCCGCGGGACAAAAACTACTCTGACACCACCATAAAGCTCCACCATGACAACGACGAGCCCGGCCGGCATGCCGATAAAAACGGCAACCATCATGTCAGTTTACGGGCGGGATGATCCTCAGGCTACCGAACGCGCATTGCAGTCTGTATGGCAGCAGCGGTTTTCGCAGGCCGTGGAAAATAGGATCTACCTGGCCATTGACGGCCCCATACCACAGTCTCTCGATGAAACCATCCAGCGCTGGGAATCCCGTATTCACCGGATTTGCCGACTGCCGCACAATGTCGGTCTGGCGGCCGCGCTCAATGAGCTGATCAAGGTGCTGGAGGACGAATCGCTAGTTTTCCGCATGGACGCGGATGACTGGTCCTATCCCGACCGCTACCAGAAGCAGATCAACTATCTGCAATCCCATCCAAAGGTGGACATCCTGGGTGGCGACATCGTGGAAACCATCCGCAATTCCGAGACGAAGCGCCGGGTGGCTTTCAATGGCACGCCGGACAATCTGGAAGAGGAATTGTGCAAGCGGGTACCGGTGGCGCACCCCACCGTCTGTTTCCGGCGGCGCGTGCTGCAGCGGGTAGGAGGTTATCCAGTCAACCGGGGCAATGAAGACATTGCCATGTGGTTCCGCTGCGCGCGTGAAGGCTTCGTTTTCGACAACCTCCACGAGCCGCTGCTGGAATTCACCATCAACCCGGACTTCTGGCGCCGCAGGGGTGTCGGCAAGGCCCTGCTGGAATTCAAGTGCTATGCGGCGGGCATCTGGTCGCTGCACGGGCCGACATGGCGTTTCATCTTTCCAGTGCTGCGCCTGGGCCTGCGCCTGGCGCCTGCATCCCTGGCGAAGAAAGCCTATGGCTCGGCGGCCCGGGCTCCGAAAAACAGCAACGCCTGAGCCCTCAATTGCGTGCCGCGCCTGAACGGCGCCGGTTTGCTCTCATCTTGTACGGCGCCGCTGCCAGTTGACCTGCCTGCCTCAGCAGGCCCACCCCGAACCACGGCATCGGGCACCGCCGCTGCGCCACCCACCACGTCAGCGCGAAGCGCAGCCCCATGCTCAGGCCAAAGGCCATGGCCGCGCCCTGTAGCCCCAGCGGCTTGACCAGCACCAGCAGCAGCGCGACGTTGACCAGGCCCGAGGCCACGGTGACCAGCGCCAGCGCCCCGGTGCGCCGGGAATAGAAGACATAGTTGTTGACCATGTAGTACATGCCGTTGAAGGCCTGCCCCAGCGCCAGCCAACCGATGAGCGCGCCCGCGTGTGCGAACTCCGGCCCCGCGAGCCAGCCCACCAGCGGCGGCCCCAGCTCCAGCGCCAGCGCCGCGCCCAGCAGTACCAGCACAAACCAGGCGTAAGTCAGGCGCACGATGCGCCGCTTCTCCGCGGCGTCGTTGCGCCGCAGACGCTCGAACAGCCACGGTCCGTAGGCCTTGTTGATCGCGTCGAACACCAGGCTCATGCCGTTGGCCACCTGCACCGCCACCATGTAGACGCCCGCCGCGGCCAAACCCAGCTCGGTGTGGATGACGACGCGGTCCACCGCGTTGAGCAGGAAGAGGCCGGAGAAATGCGGCACCAGCGGCAGCCCAAAGGCCAGCGCGTCCTTGAGGTGGTCCGGCCGCCACACCAGCAGCCGCAGCAGCGCGTCGCGGCGCAGCAGCGCCAGCGCCAGCAGCGCGAACAGCCCGGTCACTCCCACCTGCGCCGCGACGCGCCCTTCCGCGCCCTGCTCCAGCCCCACCACCAGCAGCAGCGACAGCGCCATGTTGAGCAGCCCCTGCGAGACCTGCAGCGCCCCGAAGCACCGCGCCTGGTGGCGCACTTGCCACTGGCCCAGCCGGATGCCCATGACCGCCGAGCACGCGCAGGCGAACACCGCCCAGGACATCCACTGCGGCCGCAGCCCCAGCGCCGCCGCCAGCGGCTCGCGCAGCAGCTGGATCAGGCCCAGCATCAGCACGCTGGAACACAGCACCAATTGCAGGCAGGCGCCGATGAAGCTTGCGAGCTCGCGCTGCGCGCAAGCCCCGTCGCCGTCGTAGTACTTGCGCCCCGCCGCCCCCGCCACGCTCAGCCCCACCATGGACTCCAGCGCGCACAGCAGGGTCTGGAACATCGCTACCTCACCGTAGCCCTCGGGCCCCAGCACGCGCGTGAGCAGCGGCAGCAGCGCGAAAGGAATGGCGGCGTTGACGACATTGGCCACCAGGTAGACGGCGGCACCCGACAGCAGCGTGTTGGCCTGCACGGCGGGAGCGGGGGTCAACGCTTGGCGCAGAAGCCTTCGGGCAGGCCGATGGTCCCCCCTCCGGAGGGATTGCGTCGCGGGGAGAAGGCGTCCGGGAGCGTCGGCAGTTCAGGCATGCGGCACCGCGATAGGCAAAGCAGCGGAGGCGCGCGGGATCGCGGGAGCGGACACGCGGCACCGGGGGTGGAGTCGGCCATTCTGGAAGGCCTCCTGCGCACCTGGATGCGCCCGCATCTATGGACCCGGGGGGAGCCCTCCCCCCTTGGGGGGAAACATCCGCCTCGGGGGATGACAGCCGCGGCGCGCCTCAGGGCGGCGGCCGGGCCGCCTCGCTCAGCCGCCCGACCTGAACTCCGGCACCAGCTCGCGCAGGCATTCGCGCACCGCCGCGTCGCCCTCGCGCGCCGCGGCCTCGCAGCGTTGCAGCCACGGCCCCACGCGCTCGCGCGCGCCCTCGTCGTTGAGCCGCGCGATGCGCAGCCGCTCGAAGCGCGTGGGCAGCGTGGTGTCGTTGTCGGCCAGCAGCTCCTCGAACAGCTTCTCGCCCGGGCGCAGGCCGCTGAAGACGATCGGCACTTCGTCGGGCGTCATGCCCGCCAGGCGGATGAGCTGCCGCGCCAGGTCCACGATGCGCACGGGCTCGCCCATGTCCAGCACCAGCACCTGGCCGCTGTCGCCGATGGCGGCGGCCTGCAGCACCAGCCGCGCCGCCTCGGGAATGGTCATGAAGTAGCGAATGATGTCCGGGTGCGTCACCGTCACCGGCCCGCCGCGCGCGATCTGCTCCTTGAACTTCGGGATCACGCTGCCGCTGGAGCCCAGCACGTTGCCGAAGCGCACGGCCATGAAGCGCGTGCGCGGGTGCTGCGCCGCCATGGCGCTGACCACCAGCTCCGCCGCGCGCTTGGTCGCGCCCATGACGTTGGTCGGGTTCACCGCCTTGTCGGTGCTGATGAGCACGAATCGCTCGGCCCCGGCCTCGGCCGCCGCCAGCGCCGCGTGGTACGTGCCCAGCGTGTTGTTGCGCAGCGCGGCGCCGGCGTTGTCCTCCTCCATCAGCGGCACGTGCTTGAACGCGGCGGCATGGAACAGCACCTGCGGCCGCCAGCGCGCGCAGGTGGCGCGCAGGTGCTGCAGATCCTTCACGTCGCCCACCAGCCGCACCAGCGGCAGGTGCGCGAAGCGGTCGGAGAGCTCCTGCTCGATGCTGTAGAGGTTGAACTCGCCCAGCTCGTAGAGCACCAGCCGCGCCGGGCCGTAGCGCGCGACTTGGCGGCATAGCTCGCTGCCGATGGAGCCGCCCGCGCCCGTGATCAGCACGGTCTTGCCGTTGAGGGTCTCGGCGATGCCCGCCTCGTCCAGCACCACGGGGTCGCGGCCCAATAAATCCTCGGCCTCGACGTTGCGCAGCCGGTCCACCGCGCTGAGGCCCTGGCGCAGCTCGTCCACCGAGGGCACGGTAAGCACGTGCAGCCCGGTGGCGGCGGCCAGTTCCAGCGCGCGCCGGCGCGCCGTGTCGGGCGCGCCGGGCATGGCGACGATGACGTGCGTGGCGTCGCCGCGGATGTCCTCGCGCCCCACGTCGGCCAGCGTGCCCAGCACCTGCACCCCGCCGATGCGCGCGCCGAGCTTGGCCGGGTCGTCGTCCAGCAGCCCCAGCACGCGCCAGCCCTGGCGGTGGATGCCGGCCAACAGCATCCGCGCCGCCTCGCCCGCGCCCAGCACCAGCGCGCGCCGCGGCGTCCCGTTGTCGCCGTGCTGGCGCGCGTTCTCGTAGAGCATGCGGTAGGCGATGCGCACGCCGCACACGCCCAGCAGGCTCATCAGCGGATGCAGCGCCAGCACCGCGCGCGGCACCGCGTGCAGGTGCGCCATGAGCACCGCCACGGCGCAAAGCGCGCCGGCGGCGAAGCAGGCCGTGCCCAGCCGGCGCAGCTCGCGCACGCCCACGAAGCGCCACATCCCGCGCGGGATGCCCATGAGCGCGAACACCACCAGGTAGGCCGCGATCACGCCGGCCATCACCCAGGGGTCGTAGCCCGGCCGCGCGCTCCACCAGCGCTCGAAGCCCAGGCGGAAGAGGTACGTGAAATTCCAGGCCAGCGCGATGACCACGCCGTCCAGCACCATGGACAGGGCCTCGCGGCGCGTGCGCAGCCGCGCCAGCAGCCGGTCGAGGCGGCTCCAGAAGTGCGCGCCGTTCATCGCGAAGCCAGCAGCCGCAGCGTGCGCAGCAGGATGCGCAGGTCCGACGCCAGCGTGGCGCTGCCCGCGTAGGCCACCTGCTGCGCCAGTTTCGCGGGCAGCACCTGCTCGACGTAGGCGCGCTCGGGGTCGGCGGCCTGCGCCAGCAGCGCGCCCTCGTCCAGGTGCGCCAGCGAGGCCGGGTCGGTGATGCCCGGGCGCACCGACAGCACCGCCTCGCGCAGCGCCGGCGGGTAGTGCCGCACGTAGCGCGGCACTTCCGGGCGCGGGCCGACCAGGCTCATGTCGCCCTTGAGCACGTCGATGAGCTGCGGCAGCTCGTCGAATCGGCGCGAGCGCAGCCAGTGCCCGGCGCGGGTGATGCGCGCGTCCTGCCCCACCGTCAGCGGCAATCCCGCGGCGTCGGTGCGCATGGTGCGGAACTTGTGGATGCGAAAGGGCTTGCCATGCCGCCCGACCCGCTCCTGCCGGAACAGCGCCGGGCCGGGCGAATCGAGCCGGATCCACAGCGCGATGCAGAGCAGCAGCGGAGACAGCAGCAGCAACGCCGCCGCGGCGATGACCAGATCAAAGAGACGCTTGCCCATTTCCAGAATCGAACCCACCCGGCCCACGCTCGCAGACGACTGCACGGGCATCACAAACCAAGCCGCTGCAGCAACTCGTCCCTGTCCAACTGAAGCCTGCCGCACACCTCGCTAAGGATGCCCGCCAGCGTGCCGAGCTTGAGCGGCTGGTGCGCCGGGATGGTCACGTGGTGCTCGGGCACCTCGCTCAACGTCAGCCGGATGTGGCTGCCGCTCTGGCGCGTGACGGCATAGCCCACGCGGGCCAGCGCCTTGGCCAACTGCACCCCGGTGATGTCACGCGGCAGCCTCGTCATGCCGCCAGCACTTCGTCACGCACGAAATGCAGCCGGATCAGCCGCGGCTTGTCCCCAGACTCGAAGTGGCAGGACACGGCATCGCGAACCTGCTCGCGCAGCTCCGGCAGCGTGTCGGCCTGCACGAAGATGCCCTGGCCCAGGGCGCGCGCCACGTAGCCGCCCTCGGGGGCCTCTTCCACCGTGAACAGGATTTCGGTCTGCATGCTTGCCTCGCGTTCAGCCATGCCGGAATTGTCGTCGCGCGTGCGCGGCCCTCAGTCCAGCGCGCCGCGCACCGCCTCGACCACCCGCTGCACGTCCGCGTCGCTCATGCGCGTGTAGATCGGCAGGCTCAGCATGCGCTCGTAGGCGCGCTGGCTGTGCGGGAAGTCCTCGGCGCGCAGCCCGTAGCGCTCGCGCCAGTACGGGTGCAGGTGCAGCGGGATGTAGTGCACGCTGCAGCCGATGCCGGCGGCGAACAGCGCCTCGATGAAGGCATCGCGCGCGATGGGCAGATCGTCCGCCAGCCGCAGCACGTAGAGGTGCCAGGCGTGCGTGTCGCCCGGCAGCGGCTTGGGCGGCGTGATCAGCGGCAGCCCGGCAAAGGCCGCGTCGTACTGCGCCGCGATCTGTGCGCGCCGCTGCTGGAACCCAGGCGCGCGCCCCAGCTGGTGCAGCCCCAGCGCCGCGGCGATGTCGGTCAGGTTGTACTTGAAGCCGGGGGCGACGATCTCGTAGTACCAGCTCGGCACCTTGGCCGTGAAGCGGTCGAAGGCGTCGCGGCTCATGCCGTGCAGCCGCATCACGCGCGCGCGCCTGGCCAGCTCGGGGTCGCGCGTCACCAGCATGCCGCCCTCGCCCGTGGTCATGGTTTTATTCGCATAGAAGCTGAACACCGTGGCGTCGCTCTCCAGCGTGCCCACGAGCCGGCCGGCGCTGGTGGTCGGCAAGGCATGCGCGGCGTCCTCCACCACCTTCAGGCCGTGGCGCCGGGCGATGTCCAGGATTGCCGGCATGTCCGCCGCCAGCCCCGCGTAGTGCACCGGCAGCAGCGCCTTGGTGCGCGGCGTGATGGCGGCCTCGATAGCGGCCGGGTCGATGTTGAGCGTGACCGGATCGATGTCCACCAGCTTCACGTCCGCGCCGAGGTAGCGCACCACCTCGGCGGTGGCGGTGAAGGTGTGCGTGGTGGTGATGACCTCGTCGCCCGGGCCGATGCCCAGCGCCTCCAGCGCCAGGTGCAACCCGGCGGTGGCGGAGTTCACGGCGATGCTCTGCAGCGAGTCGTCGCCCAGGAACTCGGTGAAGGCCTGCTCGAAGCGGCGCGCCTTGGGGCCGGTGGTGATCCAGCCGGACTTCAGGGTGTCCACCACCTCGGCGATTTCCTCGTCGCCGATTTCAGGCAGGGCAAAGGGTAGGAAGGGCTTGCTCACGGCCAGGGGTCTCTCAGTTCTTGGGGTCGGGCTTGGCGATCCAGCAAAGCCGGTGCGTGCGCAGCCAGGGCAGCGCATCGAGCAGCCGGTGCAGCGCCGGGTGCACGCGCACGGCGGCGCGCGCCAGCGGCGGCGCCAGCGTGACGCGGCGTGCCGTCAGGCGCCCATGCGGGAACAGCGCGCGCACGCGCGCCAGCGGCACGCCGCGCACGTCGCGGTTGCCGGGGTTGTCGAAGGCGAAGTCGTACCAGAGCACCGCGCCGCCCGGGCGCAGCCAGCGCCACATGGCATCGGCCAGGCGCTGCTGGAAGGCGTCATCCAGCAGCGAGGAGAAGACGGTGCTCTGCAGCACCAGGTCCTGGCTGCCGGGGGCGACATCAGCCACCGCCGCGTCGCCCAGCAGCACCCGGGTGGCGGCGGGCAGCCGCTCGCGCGCCGCGGCCTGACGCTCGGCCAGCAGCTCGATGCCGGTGAGGTGCGCGGGGGCGAAGCCTAGCCGCAGCAGCTCCAGCAGGTTGTCGCCGTGGCCGCAGCCCACTTCGGTGAGGCGCAGCGCGGCCAGGTCGAAGCCCGCGTGCCCGCGTAGCAGCGCGCACAGCGCGCGCTCGCGCTGCTGTCGCGCCAGCAGCACCTCCACGCGCAGCGGGTGGTAGCGGTCTGCCAGGCCGGCGCGGCGCGCGTAGCGCTCGCGCACGGCGGCGGGTTCGTCGTGGTCAGGGGTGGAACTCATGGCCGGCTTGGATTCACCGCGTCAGCCGGCTGAACCGCTCGCGCCCGCGCCCGTGGCGCAGCACGTCCCACCAGCCCAGCAGCGTGCCGATGCCGTAGCCCACGTGGTGCGCCGCGATCACCACCGGCAGCCGCGGCAGCAGCGCCCAGTGCCCGTCGGCCGCCACCAGCAGCGACAGCGCGCCCAGCGCCGCGCCATAGGCCGTGAACCAGGCCAGCGGCAGCGCCCAGGGCGCGCCCAGCAGCGCGGCCAGCGTCAGCAGCAGCTGCCCGCCCACGAACACGCCCGGCACCAGCTGGCGCAGCGCCGCGGGCTGGCCGTGCTTCTTCATCACGAAGGGCTTCCAGTAGCCGTACTGCAGCCACTGCCGGAACAGCGCCCGCACCGAGCCGCGCGGCCGGTACACCGAGCGGATGCGCGCGCTCTGCCACACCCGCCCGCCGCCCAGCGTGATGCGCAGGTTGTGCTCGTCGTCCTGGTTGCGCACCAGCCCTTCGTCGAAGCCGCCGAAGCGCTCGAAGGCCTCGCGCCGCCACGCGCCCAGGTACACGGTGTCGGCCTCGCCCTCGTAGTCGAGCTGGCGCGAGCGCGCCCCGCCCGCCACCCATCGCGACTGGAAGGCCGCCGCGATGGCGCGCTGCCAGGGCTCGATGCCTTCAGCCTTCCACGGCCCGCCCACCACCGCCGCGCCGCTGCGCTGCAGCGCCTCCACGCACTGGGCGACGTAGTCGTCGGCATAGGTGGTGTGCACGTCCATGCGCACGACCACCTCGCCCCGCGCCGCCTCCAGCGCCCGGTTCAGGCCGCAGGAGACGATGCGCCCGGGGTTGTCGAGCATGCGGATGCGCGCGTCCGCCGCCGCCAGCCTCAGTAGCTCCTCGCGCGTGCCGTCGTCGCTGTTGCCGTCGGCGATGAGCAGCTCCAGCGCCCAGCCCGGCGCCAGCCGCTGCGCCTGCACCGAGGCACAGAAGGCGCCGATGTACGCCCGCTCGTTGCGGCAGGGCACGATCACGCTGACCAGCCGCGGCGTGGCCCCGTTCATGCGACTTCCCCGGCCGCGCGGCCCGTGAGCTGCAGGTACAGCGCGTGCATGCGGTCCATGTGCTGCTTGCGCGCGGCGCGCTCCAGCACGATCCCGCGGTTGCGCCGGCCCATGGCCTCCAGCGCCTCGCGCGGCAGCGCCTGCAGCGCCTGCAGCGCATCGGCCAACGCCCGGGCGTCGCCCGCGGGCACCAGGCGCCCGCCGCGGTCGTCGATCCACTGCCGGTTGGCGGGCAGGTCCGAGGCCGCCAGCGCCAGGCCGCAGGCCATGGACTCCAGCACCGACACCGAGGTCGCGTCACTCTCGGGCACGCTCACCGAGACGTGGCAGCGCTGCATCCAGCCGCGCATGCCGGCGTCGTCCTGGCGGCCGACGAAGCGCACCGCGTCCTGCAACCCCAGCGCGCGCACCTGCTCGCGCAGCGCCGGCTCCAGCGAGCCGCCGCCCAGCAGCGCCAAGCTCACCGGCCGCGGCGTACCGCGCTGCCGCAGCAGCGCCAGCGCCTGCAGGATCACGTCGATGCGGTAGTTGGGCTCCCAGGAGCGCAGGCTCAGCAGCTCGAAGGCGGCGTCCTCGCGCACGCCCGGCGCGGGCGGCTCGAAGCGCTCGGTGTCCACGCCCCACAGCAGCTCCTCGCGCGGGGCCGTGGCGCCGTAGCCGTCCATGGCCTCGATCAGGTCGCGCGAGTCGCCGGTGAGCAGATCGGCGCGGCGCAGCGTCCAGCCGGTGATGGCGTGCATCAGGCGGCTGCGCCGCGGCGTCACCAATAAATCCGTGCCCCAGGCGGTGAGCACCACCGGGCGGCACCCGCTGGCCGCGGCCCACAGGCCGTTGGAGCTGACGTAGTGGCCATGCACCAGGTCCGGCGCGATGCGCGCGGCCCAGCGCCGCACCTCGGGCAGCGCCAGGAACCATCCCGCGCCGTCGCTGCCGGGGCGGATGGCGTGCACGCCGGCGGCCCCCGGCACCGCCGCCGGGCGCCGCGTCAGCACGTGGCACTCCACGCCGCGGCGGTGCATCTCCCACACCCAGCGCTGCAGGTGCACGCTGTCGGCGTCGCCGGTGAAGAGGATGCGCAGCGGGCGCCGCGCCGCGGCCGTGCCGGCCGAGGCCGGCCGGATCAACGCGCTCATGGCAGCTCTCCGGCCCAGGCGCGGTAGTGCTCGCGCATTTCCGGGTGCAGCTTCAGCAGCGTGCGGTCCACGTCGCGCACGTCGCCCACCACGCGCGCGGGCTGGCCCTGCACCACGGCGAAGTCCGGCACCGTGCCCGAGACGTAGCTGTAGGCCGTGACCAGCACGCCGCGGCCGAGCTTGGTGCCCGGGGCGATGACGGCATGCGGGCCGATGAAGCAGTACGGGCCGATCTCGGTGGAGGCCTGCCGGTAGCCCGGCGGGCGCGGATGGCCGTAGTAGCCGCGCCCACACACGCGCAGCGCGTGGTGCGAGCTGTGCGTGAGGATGGAAACGTGGTTGGTGATCTGGCAGCCCTCGCCGATGGTCAGGCCACCCGAGGCGTCCAGGAAGTTGAAGTGGCCGATGAAGACGTGGTCGCCGATGTGCAGCGTGTCGCGGTATTCCACATGCGCATGCGTGCTCACGCGCGTGTGCCGCAGCAGCCGGCCGTCGGGGGTGCGCCAGCCGTACACCATGCGCGGCGCCAGCACGCAACTCAGCAACGACAGCAGGGCTCTCTTGATCGACACGGCGGGCGGCTTCAGTTGAAAAAGGCAAAGACTTCTATTGTCGCGGCTGCGCCAGGGGTGCCTGCCCGGCGCCGGAGCGCGCGGCGCGCCGGAACAGCCACAAGGCCAGGCCGATGGCGCCCACGTAGGCCGCGCTGGTGCTGGCCGCCGCGCCCAGCGCGCCCCAGCGCGGCACTGCCAGCAGGCAGCCCAGGGTGTTCAGGGTCAGCGACAGCGTGGCGATCAGGCCCGACAGGTGGGGCCGTCCCAGGTGGTTGGTGAAGAAGGCCGAGAGGCTGGAAGCGGCGGCGTAGGCCGCGATGCCCGGCAGCAGCGCCGCCAGCGGCATCAGGCTGCCGGCGTAGGCCTCGCCCAGCACGCGCGGCAGCGCCAGCGCCGCCGCGCCCCACAGCAGCGGCGCCGCCACCGCCGCCAGAGCCACGTTGAGCCGCGCCGCCTGCAGCGCGGTGCGCGCGGCGGCATCGGTGTCGGGCTGGCCGATGCGGTGGTAGGCCGAGATGGTCAGCGCCGAGGACAGCAGCCACAGCAGCTCCGCCACCTGCACCGCCACGGAATAGACGCCCGCGGCGGCCAGCCCGTCGTGGCGCTCGACCAGGAACAGCGTGACGCGGTAGTTCAGCAGGCTCACGACGTTGGTGATGCCGATCTCGGCTACGAAGCGCGCGTCGCGCTTCAGCCCGCCCCAGGTGTGCGCCGCGCCGGACGGCGCAGCGCGCAGCGCCGTCGCGGCCGTCCCCACGCCCACCAGTGCCTTGGCCGCCACCCAGGCCACGAGCACGGGGCCGAGCAGATCAGAGCCCTGTCCGGGCAGGAGCAGCAGCGCGCCCAGCACCAGCGCCGGTGCCGCGACCTGCGGCAGGTTCAGCGGCGCCATGCGGCCCTGTCCCAGCCACAGCCCGGTGGCGGTGGGCACCAGCAGCAGCAGCGGCGCCGCCAGCGCCATCAGGCCCAGGCGGTCGTAGGGCGGGCGCTGGACGGTCGCGGCCAGCGCCAGCAGCACCAGCGAGGCGACGGCCCCGAAGGCCACCGACACCGCCAGCCAGCGCCGCAGCCCGGGCCCGGGGGCTTCCTGGTGATGGGAAATGCGCCGCGCCAGCGCCAGGCCGAAGCCGGAGCCCAGGGTCAGCAGCACCGACTCCACGGCCATGAACAGCGCGAAGGCGCCCTGCACTTCCGGTCCCAGCCGCGCCACGTGGACCATGAGCCCCAGGCCCAGGGCCACGGTGGCGACGCGCGCGAGCAGGTTCAGGCTGGCACCACGGGCCAGGCCGGCGAGGGACATGGGAGTTCAGGGGGACGGCAGCGGGGGGCTGCATTGTCGCCGCGTGGGGAAACGCGGCCTGAACGCAGATCAGGCGGTGTCCAGTCCCTGGAAGACCTCGGTGAGCGTCACGTCGCAGCCGATGCTCGGCAGCGCCATGGCCGTGTCCGCGCTCATGTCGTGGAAGGTCCATCCGCCATCGGCCGTGCGCCGGAAGGACTCCACGCGGCGCGTGTCGGGATCGATCAGCACGTATTCGCGCAATGCGGCAAGGCGGCGGTAGAGGGCGAATTTCTGGCTGCGGTCGTAGGCCTGGGTGCTGGGCGACAGGACCTCGATCACCAGCGTGGGCGCGCGGAAGATCGTGTCCGTGGCGAGATCGGCCTTGTCGCAGGTGACGAACACGTCGGGGTACAGGATGGTGTCGTCGGCCACCTGAACCTTCATGGACTCGCTGAAGACTTGGCAAGGCGTGCCGTCGAGCTGATTTCCCAAGTGGCGCACCAGGTTGGCAACGACGCGGCCATGGCTTCGCCGCCCGCCCACCATCGCGAACACCTCGCCGCGATGGAACTCGTGCCGATCGGGCTGGGCGTTCTCCCACTCCAGGAACTCGCTGAGCGTCAACTTGTGCTGCGGAACAGCCATGTGCGTACTCCGTAGGTGGATCGTGAACGCATCCAGATATGGAGATTGTGGTTGAAGGCTGCCCGCCATCCCGCCCCCAGGCCCGCCCACCCTGCCCTGCCTACAATTCGCCCTTTTGCCCGCCGCAGCGCCCCTGTCAGCCATGAGCAGCCACGAACTTCCCCAGACCGACGACAACAAGCTCATCGCCGAGCGGCGCGAGAAACTGGCGGCGATCCGCGGCCGCGGCGGCGTGGCCTTCCCCAACGACTTCAAGCCCACGCACGACGCCGCCGACCTGCAGCAGCGCTTCGGCCAGTTGCCCAACGAGGAGCTGGAGCCCCAGGCCATCGCCGTGGCCGTGGCCGGGCGCCTGATGCTCAAGCGCGTCATGGGCAAGGCCAGCTTCGGCACCCTGCAGGACGCCTCCTTCGGCCCCACCCACGGGCGCATCCAGCTCTACGTCTCCAAGGCCGACGTGGGCGACGAGGCCTACGACGCCTTCAAGCACAACGACCTGGGCGACATCCTCGGCGCCAAGGGCACGCTGTTCCGCACCCGCTCGGGCGAACTGTCCATCAAGGTCACCGAGCTGCGGCTGCTGACCAAGAGCCTGCGCCCGTTGCCGGACAAGTTCCACGGCATGCAGGACCAGGAGCAGAAGTACCGCCAGCGCTACGTGGACCTGATCACCGACGAGGCCGCCCGCGCGCGCTTCGTGGCCCGCAGCAAGGCGGTGAGTTCCATCCGCAACTACATGGTGGAACACGGCTTCCTGGAGGTGGAGACGCCCATGCTCCATCCCATCCCCGGCGGCGCCAACGCCAAGCCCTTCGTGACGCACCACAACGCGCTGGACCAGGAAATGTTCCTGCGCATCGCGCCGGAGCTGTACCTGAAGCGGCTGCTGGTGGGCGGGTTCGAGCGGGTGTTCGAGATCAACCGGAACTTCCGCAACGAAGGCATCTCGGTTCGGCACAACCCCGAGTTCACGATGATGGAGTTCTACGCCGCGTACTGGAACTACCACGACGTGATGGGCTACACCGAGCAGGTCATCCGCCACGCCGCGCGCCAGGCCACCGGCAGCGCCAAGGTGACGTACCAAGGCCGCGAGGTGGACCTGGAGCAGCCCTTCCAGCGCCTGTCCATCCGTGACGCCATCGTCAAGTACGTGCCCGAGATCGGCGCCGAGCGCATCGACGACGAAGGCGCGCTGCGCGCGCAGCTCAAGCACGGCGGCCACGAGGCCCCGGCGCACTGGAACCTGGCGCAGCTGCAGTTCGGCGTGTTCGAGGAGTACGTCGAGCACCACCTGTGGGCGCCGACCTTCATCGTGGACCACCCGGTGGAAGTGAGCCCGCTGGCGCGCGCCGCCGACACCGACCCCACGCGCACCGAGCGCTTCGAGCTCTACATCACCGGCCGCGAGATCGCCAACGGCTTCTCCGAGCTCAACGACGCCGAGGACCAGGCCGAGCGCTTCCTGTCGCAGGTGAAGAACAAGGACGCCGGCGACGAGGAGGCGATGTACTACGACGCCGACTTCATCCGCGCGCTGGAGTACGGCATGCCGCCCGCGGGCGGCTGCGGCATCGGCATCGACCGCCTGGTGATGCTCATCACCGACAGCGCCAGCATCCGCGACGTGATCCTGTTCCCCGCCCTGCGCCGCGAGAGCCCCGCCGGGCACGGCAACGGCCACGGCGAGGAATAAGGCCCGCGGCCGGGCAGCGCCCGGCCTTCGCTCTCCACCAAGGCGCCGGCCCGGGATGAACCCGGGCCGGCGCCTTGCTTTGATCCAGATGAATCCCCGAAGCTGGCGCGCGCCTACGCTGCGTGGCGCATTGCACGGACAGAGCAGTTTTCTGTGACGGAGGCCGGATGGATCAACAGCTGGAGTCGCTGCCCGAGATCGAAGCCGCCTGCTGGGCGGAGCTGGCGCGCGCCAGCACCGATCGGTCTCACCCCTGGCACACCATGTCGCTGGCCACCACCGACGGGCGCGAGGCGCATGCGCGCAGCGTGATCCTGCGCGAGGTGGACGCCGAGGCGCACGAGCTGCTTTTCTTCACCGACTCGCGCAGCACCAAGGTGCAGCACATCGCGCAGTTCCCGCGCGGCACGCTGCTGGTGTGGTCGCCGCAGCTGAGCTGGCAACTGCGGCTGCGAGTGATGCTGGAAGTCGAGACCGAGGGCCTGGCGGTGTCCTCGCGCTGGGCGCAGCTGAAGCTCACGCCGGCGGCGCAGGACTACCTCTCGCCCCTGCCCCCGGGCCAGCCGCTGACACAGGCCGCCACGCCCGAGCGCTCCTCGCGCGACTATTTCGCGCTGGTGCACGCGCAGGTGCGGAGCATGGACTGGCTGGAGCTGCTGCCGCAGGGGCAGCGACGGGCGTGCTTCGACCGCAACGGGGGGAAGTGGGTGCAGCCGTAACCGGTGGACTTCAGGCGGCCGGGCCCACCGGCACGGCCGCCTGGAACATCAACGGTGCTTGAAGCTCGGCTTGCGCTTGGCCAGGAAGGCGTCCATGCCCTCCTTCTGGTCCTCGGTGGCGAACATGGAGTGGAACAGCCCGCGCTCGTAGGCGATGCCTTCGGTCAGCGTGGTTTCGTAGGCGCGGTTGACGCAGTCCTTGGCCATGATCACCGAGGGCAGGCCGAAGCTGCAGATCACGGCCGCCGCGGCCAGCGCCTCCTCCAGCAGCTTGTCCGCCGGCACCACGCGCGACACCAGCCCGGCGCGCTCGGCCTCCTGCGCGTCCATCATGCGGCCGGTCAGGATCAGGTCCATCGCCTTGCTCTTGCCGATGGCGCGCGGCAGCCGCTGCGTGCCGCCGGCGCCGGGCATGATGCCGATCTTGATCTCGGGCTGGCCGAACTTGGCCGTGTCGGCGGCGATGATGAAGTCGCACATCATCGCCAGCTCGCAGCCCCCGCCCAGCGCGAAGCCGCCCACCGCGGCGATGACGGGCTTGCGCACCTTGCGGATCGTCTCCCAGTTGCGCGTGATGAACTGGGTCTTGAAGACGTCCATGAACTCGCGCTTGGCCATGGCGGCGATGTCGGCGCCGGCGGCGAAGGCGCGCTCGCTGCCCGTGAGGATGATGCAGCCCACGGCGTCATCGGCGTCGAAGGCCAGTAGCGCCTCGCCCAGCTCGTCCATCAGCGGATCGTTGAGCGCGTTGAGCGCCTTGGGCCGGTGCAGCGTGATCACCGCGGTCTTGAGCGTGCCGTCCTCGCCGCCGTGCAGCGCCGTCATCAGGTTCTGGAATTCCATCGGTCGTTCTCTCTTCTTCCGGAGTTCAGGGCGGCGCTGACTATACGGGGCGGATCCCCGGGTGCGGGGATTGCGGGATGCCCGCGAGGCTTCACCGCGACTGCAGCGGCAGGCTCTTGAGCTTGAGGTCGGCCCAGACCTCGGCCGACTGGTGAATCAGCAGCCGCACCGGCAGGTACTGCAGCGTGGGCGCGAACCAGGCCTCGGCCGTCATCACCTCGCCGGCCACAGGCTCGCGCCGCGGCTTCACGTGCACCGCCCGCAGCGGGCCCAGCGGGGTGTCGATCTGTTCCTCGCCCAGCACGTCGTAGGTCCACAGGTCCAGCCGGCGCGGCAGCGCCAGCGGCAGCTCCACCACGTTGCCCCGGCGCAGCAGCTCCGGGCGCAGGGTGAACATCCACGTCATCTGCACGAACTGGCTGGCGGTGTCCTGCACGCCCAGCACAGGGACGCGGCGGCTGCCGCCGGACAGCACGATGGCGTCGGGCTCGAAGCGCACCGTGGAGCGCCGCGGCGTCAGGAAGCCCATCCGCGTCTCCTCGTCGTAGCGCCGCGGCATCAGGCCGCGCGGGCCCAACTCGCCGTCGCTGCTCATGCGCCGGGACATCAGCGGCGCGAAGCGCGGGCCCACCACCACCTCCAGGTGGACCTGGTAGCGCTGGTCCTGCCGCAGCCACTGCACGCGCGCGCTGCCATGCACCTCGCCGCGATACCAGCCGGAGAGCTGGTAGTCGAGCTGCGTCGAAGGAGGCCAGTCGCGGAAGGGCGACAAGGCGTCAGATTCGAAGGCCGGCGGCACGGCCTGCGCCGTGGCGGAGGCCGGGGCGGCGGCGGAAGCGGCGTCCGCCGTGGCCTGGGCAGCGCTGGCCGCCTCCGCGGGCGCCTCGGCCTGGGCCGGCACGTCGGAGGCCTCGGACGCTGGCGCCAAAGCCGCCTCGGCCACGGCCGGCGCCTCCTCCGGCAGCGACGCCGGGTCGGAAGCCTCGTCCTGCGGCGCGGAGGCCGCCTCCGGCGCCTCGGCCACGACCTCGGGTTCAGGCTCAGGCTCAGGTTGGGACTCGGGTTCGGGCTTGGGCTCGGGCGGCGGGGCCGAGGCGGGCTGGGCGGCCGGCTTTGGCGCCTTGGGCTTTGGCGGCGGGGCCGGAGGCGGTGGCGGGGCCGGTGGCGCAGGCGCCAGCGGCGACGTCGGCGCCAGCTCGCGCACGAAGGCCACTTCCATGCGCGGCGGCGGGGCGTCCGGCTGCGGCAGCGACACCGCGATGTCGTTGATCAGCCAGACGTGCAGCAGCAGCACGGCGAGCGCCAGCAACGCCAGCTGCAACCGGCGCCGGGGGCGGCGCTTTTGCGAGGGGACTACGGGCATTCAAGCAACGGCGAAGGCGCCGCCGCGGCAGGCAACGGCGGGATATGCGGCTCAGCCCTGCAGCCAAGCCTCGCGCAGCGCGCGCGCCGATTCGCCCGCCTGCTCGTCCACCGCCAGCACCACGCTGGTGGCAGGCTGCGCCGGCGGCTCGACGTGGCAGCTCAGCACGCGCTGGCCGCGCACCAGCAGCAGCTCGAAGGGCGCGCCCACGGTGAGCCACTGCTGCGCGTCCTCCAGCCGGCGCACGCGCCAGCGGTCCACCGCCAGCAGCTCGTCGCCGGCCGACACGCCCGCGCGCTCGGCGGCGCTGCCGCGCAGCACCGCGCGCACCTGCACGCCGGTCACCGGCCCCTCGCTCAGGCGCAGCCCCAGCGCGGCGGCAAAGGGCAGCGGCTCGGTCTTCCAGGCCACGCCCACGCGCGCCAGCAGCGGCTGCAGCGCCACGTCCTCGGTGCCGTGCACCCAGGCGTGCAGTTCCTCGGCCAGCGAGCGGCCGGCCACCTGCGCCAGCGCGCGCTCCACGTCCTCCTCGCCGATGGGACCGCCGCCGCTGTCACGCCACAGGGTGCGCATCACCTCGTCCAGTGAACCCTCGCCACGGCTTCGCAGCGTCAGGTCCAGCGCCAGCGCCACCAGGGAACCCTTGGCGTAGTAGCTCACGGTGGCGTTGGGCGTGTTCTCGTCGCTGCGGTAGTACTTGACCCAGGCGTCGAAACTGGACTGCGCCACGCTCTGCACGAAGCGCCCCGGCGTGGCCAGCACGCCGTTGAGGTTCTTGGCCACCAGTTTCAAATAGCGCGCCTCGTCGATGAGCCCCGCGCGCACCAGCAGGAGGTCGTCGTAGTAGGACGTGAAGCCTTCGAAGAACCACAGCAGCTCGGTGTAGTTCTCCTGGCCATAGTCCAGGCGCTCGAACTCGCGCGGCTTCAGGCGCTTGACGTTCCAACTGTGGAAGTACTCGTGGCTGATGAGGCCCAGCAGCGTGACGTAGCCGTCGGTGAGCTGGGTCACGGACACGCCGCGGCGCGGCAGGTCGCGGCGCGAGGCGATCAGTGCCGTGCTGGCGCGGTGTTCCAGGCCGCCGTAACCGTCCTCCACCACGTTGAGCAGGAACACGTAGCGCTCGAAGGGCGCGGGCTCGTCCTGCGGATGCCAGAAGGCGATCTGCGCCTCGCAGATGCGCCGCGCGTCGGCCAGCAGCCGCTCGCCGTCGAAGCCGGGCCAGGCACCGGCCACGACGAACTCGTGCGGCACGCCCGCGGCCTCGAAGCTGCCGCGCCAGAAACGGCCCAGCTCGAAGGGATGGTCGATGAGCTCGTGGTAGTCGGGCGCGCCGAAGGCCAGCGCCGCGCCGCCCTCCACCGCCGGCATGGCGGTGGCGATCTCCCAACCCTCGGGCAGCTGGCCGAAGCTGATCTGGTGCGGCTCGTGCTCGCGCCCTTCCACGCGCAGGCACAGGCTGGTGCCGTTGAAGAAACCGCGGTCGGCGTCGAGGAAGGCGGTGCGCACGGAGGTGTCGAAGGCATAGACCAGGCAGCTCACTTCCAGCGCGGCTTCGCCCGCGCAGGCCGCGAGCCAGGTGGTCTTGTCCAGCTGCCGCAGCGCCACGGGCGCGTCGCCCTGGCGCGCCCGCAGTCCCGAGAGGTGGCGGCCGAACTCGCGCACCATGTAGCTGCCCGGAATCCACACCGGCAGGCTCAGGCGCTGCTCGGCGGCGGGCCGCGGCACGCTCAGCGTGACGCGCCAGAGATGCGAAGGGGCGTCCTCGACGTCGATGCGGTAATGGATCATGGCTGCGGGCGGGGTGATACGTGGGTGATGCGGGCCGCCGCGCCGGCGCCCCGGTGAATGGGCCGAGGCAGGCAGTTCAGGTGCCCGCGGCGCCCAGGAAACAGCTCAGCGCGCCGACGGCGGTGAGGCGGAAGCGCAGCGTCAGCCAGGGCTGCAGCCCCAGCGTGGGATAGAGGCGCCGGTCCACCAGGTAGCACGCCACCAGCAGCACGCCCTGCAGCACCAGGCCGGCATAGGGCGGCATCAGCAGCGCCACCCAGGCCGCCAGCGAGGGCACCACGCCCCAGGTGAAGAGTCGCGGCTGGCCGTGGATGAAGCCCAGCCCCCAGTGGATGCCGCCCAGGAACGAGACGATCAGCGCCGCATAGGCCGCCAGCGCGTCCACCACGTAGGGATGCGCGTCCGGGCGCACGAACCACACCAGCAGCGCGCCGAAGACGAAGGGAACCAGGCCGGCATAGCCCAGGCGCAGCGCGGGCTGCACGGGCATGTAGGGGCCGGAAGGAGCGACGGGCACGGGCGAATGCATATGCAACATTGTGCCGTTGCCCCCCCTTACAGCCGGCTGACCCTTCGTGCCGGGCGCCACAGGACAGCGGACGCCTCAAGGCCGCGGGCCTCAGGACTTGCGGCTGCTTTCGGCCAGGTGCTTCTCGACCTCGGCGCTCGGGATGGCGCCGGGCACGCGGCTGCCGTCCTCGAACACCAGGGCCGGCGTGCCCTGCACGCGGTGCTTCTTGCCGAAAGCCACGTTGCGCTCCAGCGCGGCGGCGTCGCACTTGCCCATGGAGCGCGGCGGAGTGACGCCGTTGAGCATCCAGTCGCGCCAGACCTTGGCCGGGTCCTTGGCGCACCAGATGTCCTTGGACTTGGCGTCGGAGTCGGGTCCCAGGATGGGATAGAGGAAGGTGTAGACCGTGACGTCCTTGACGGCGACCAGGTCCTTCTCGAAGCGCTTGCAGTAGCCGCAGTTCGGGTCCACGAACACGGCCATCTTGCGCGCGCCGCTGCCCTGCTTGATGACCACCGCGTCCTTCAGCGGCAGGCTGGCGAAGTCGATGGCGCTGAGCTTGTTGAGCCGCGCCTCGGTGAGGTTGGCGCGGGTGCGGGTGTCAACGATCTGGCCCTGGATGATGTGGTCACCCTTGTCGTCCGTGTACATCACGTCGTTGCCGATGCGGATCTCCCACAGCCCCGGCACGGCGGTGCGGCTGACCTCGTCGATCTTGGGCAGGTTGGGCAGCCGCTCGGCCAGGTTCTTGCGGATCTGCGCCTCCTGCGCCGAGGCGCCCAGGGCAGCGGCGGCCAGCAGGCTGAGGGCGCCCAGGCGGGCCAGCGTGCGCGTGTTCATGACTTGTCCCTTCTCGGGAAAACGGTGTCAGGTGCCCAGCGCGCGGCCGGCGAGCCAGCGCTTGAGCGGCGTGAGGTGGTTGACCAGGTTCAGGCCGTGGTTGCGCAGCTCGCGCAGCACGGGCGTGTCGTGCTCGAAGAGGTGCAGCAGCCCGTCGGTGAGTTGCTGCATGGCCAGCGTGGGCACGGCGCGCTGGCGCGCGTAGCGGCGCAGCAGCTTCTCGTCGGACAGCGCCCGCCAGGGCTCGCGCTGCGCAATCACCTGCGCCAGTGCCTCCACGTCGCCCAGGCCCAGGTTCAGTCCCTGGCCGGAGAGCGGATGCACCGTGTGCGCCGTGTCGCCCAGCAGCACCCAGCCCGGGCCGCACACGCGCTGCGCGCGCGAGAGCTGCAGCGGCCAGCCCACGCGCGGGCCGTCCAGCTTCAGTTGCCCGGCGGCGCCGCCGCTGGCCTCGTTGAGGGCGGCCTCGAAGTCGGCGTCGGCGAGCTGCTGCATCGCCTGCGCGCGCTCGGTGGGCATGGACCACACCAGGCCGTAGGAGACGCCCGGCCGCGGCCGGTCGAAGGGCAGCAGCGCCAGGATGTCGGGGCTGCGGAACCACTGCCAGGCCACGCCCTGGTGCGGCCGGTCCGCCACCAGCCGCGCCGCCACCGCGGTGTGGCCGTAGGGCTTGACCTCGAAATTCACGCCCAGCGCCTCGCGCGCGGCGGAGTGTTTGCCTTCGCACAGCGCCATGAGCCGCGCCTGCACGGGGGCGTCGGCCGGCAGCACCGTGATGTGCGGCGCGAAGCGCACGGCGGTGGCCAGGGCCTCGTCCAGCGCCTGCGCGTCCACGATCCAGCACAGCGCGTCCACGCACTGCGACCAAGCCGAGAACTCCAACTGACTACCGTGGGCGTCGCCGTGCACCAGCATCTCGGAGACGGGGGTGGCGGCATCGGCCGGCAGCGCGTCCCACACCTTCAGGCTGCGCAGCAGGTTCACCGCCTGCGCGTTGAGCGCGTAGGTGCGCACGTCGGGCCCCTGCTGGCGCGGCAGCGCTTCCAGCAGGGCCACGCCCAAGCCCTGGCGCGAGAGGGCCAGCGCCAGGCTGCGGCCCACCGCGCCGGCGCCGCGCACGGCGATGTCGTAGGAACTCATGCGGAGGATTGTAGGCAGCGGCGCTTTTCCCTCCGCCGCCCGACAGGTGCGGCGCTACCATGCCGCGCCCTGCCCGGCGCCCGTGCCCCGGGCGCCCTTTTCCCTCCTGCCGAGTCCTGCCGTGAGTGACCTCTGCCTGCGCCTGCACGCCCTGAGCATCTACCCCGTGAAGTCCTGTGCCGGCTTGGCGCTGGAGCAGGCGCTGCTCACGCCCACCGGGCTCGAATACGACCGCGCCTGGATGCTGGTGGACGCCGATGGCGACTTCGCCAGCCAGCGCCAGTGGCCGCGCCTGCAGTTGGTGAAGCCGTCCTTCGAGGGCGAGACGCTGCTGCTGCACGCGCCGGACCTGCTCCCGCTGGCGCTGCCACTGGCGGTCCAGGGCACGCCGCGCCAAGTGAGAGTGTGGGACGACGAGGTCACGGCGCTGGACCAGGGCGACGCGGCGGCGCACTGGTTCGAGGCCGCCGTGGGCCAGCCGCTGCGGCTGGTGCGCTTCGATCCGGCGCAGCGCCGGCTGTCGGACCCGAAGTGGAGCGCCGGCGTGGAGGCGGAGAACGCCTTCAGCGACGGTTTCCCCTTGCTGGTGGCCTCCACCGCCTCGCTGGCGGAGCTCAATGCCCGGTTGGCAGCGCGCGGGCAGCCGCCCGTCACGCTGGAGCGCTTCCGGCCCAACCTGGTGCTCGACGGGCTGGAGGACGCCCACGGCGAGGACTTCATCGACACGCTGGAGCTCGAAGGCGGCGTGCGTCTGAAACTGGTGAAGCCCTGCGTGCGCTGCTCGATCCCGAACGTCGATCCGGCCACGGCCGAGCGCGGCCACGAGCCCGGCGACACGCTGGCGGGCTACCGGGCCGATCCGCGCATGAAGGGCCGCGTCACCTTCGCCATGAACGCGGTGATCGAGGCCGGCGTGGGGCAGGTGCTGCGCGTGGGCGGCGGCGTGGAGGCGTCGCTGGCGGTGTGAATGCACGCCGCGCGGGCGGCGTCCATCCCCCGCGGAGGGGAAGCGGAAAGGCCGGGCGACTAGAATTTCGGCCCTTCAGCCCTGTCCGGGCCTTCGTCTGCCCTCTTACCCGGAACCCTTTCCATGAGCCTCAAGTGCGGCATCGTGGGCCTGCCCAACGTAGGCAAGTCCACCCTCTTCAATGCGCTGACCAAGGCGGGCATCGCTGCCGAGAACTATCCCTTCTGCACCATCGAGCCCAACGTGGGCGTGGTGGAACTGCCTGATCCGCGGCTGGACAAGCTGTCGGAGATCGTCAAGCCCGAGCGCGTGGTGCCGGCCATCGTCGAGTTCGTGGACATCGCGGGCCTGGTGGCGGGCGCGTCCAAGGGCGAGGGCCTGGGCAACCAGTTCCTCTCGCACATCCGCGAGACCGACGCCATCGTCAACGTGGTGCGCTGCTTCGAGGACGAGAACGTCATCCACGTGGCCGGCAAGGTGGACCCGATCGCCGACATCGAGGTGATCCAGACCGAGCTGTGCCTGGCCGACCTGGCCACGGTGGAGAAGAGCCTGCAGCGCTACACCAAGGTGGCCAAGGCCGGCGGCGACAAGGACGCGCAGCGCCTGGTGGACGTGCTGCGCAAGTGCGAGGCCGCGCTCAACGAGGCCAAGCCCGTGCGCACCATCGACTTCAGCAAGGAAGAACTTGTCGTGCTCAAGCCGCTGTGCCTGATCACGGCCAAGCCAGCGATGTTCGTGGGCAACGTCTCGGAAGACGGCTTCGAGAACAACCCCTTCCTGGACCGCCTGACGGAGTACGCCGCGAGCCAGAACGCGCCGGTGGTGGCGATCTGCGCCAAGACCGAAGCGGACCTGGCCGACATGGAGGAAGAGGACAAGGCGCTGTTCCTGGCCGAGATGGGCCAGGACGAGCCGGGGCTGAACCGCCTGATCCGCGCCGCCTTCAAGCTGCTGGGCCTGCAGACCTACTTCACCGCCGGCGTGAAGGAAGTGCGCGCCTGGACCATCCACATCGGCGACACGGCGCCGCAGGCTGCGGGCGTGATCCACACCGACTTCGAGCGCGGCTTCATCCGCGCGCAGACCATCTCCTACGACGACTTCATCGCCTACAAGGGCGAGCAGGGCGCCAAGGACGCCGGGAAGATGCGCGCCGAGGGCAAGGAATACGTGGTCAAGGATGGGGACGTGATGAACTTCCTGTTCAACGTGTAAATGAAATTTGGCGGGAGTTTTCGTCCCGCTCCATCCAAGTCCCCGTGTATCCTGGTAATCACGGGGATTTTTTTGACGCTGCAGGCAACCACTCAAAAAGCACGTATGTCCAGCTTGGCGCTACCCCAGGGAGATGATCATCCGGAAGCAGCCCGCAAGCATTTGACAGATTCAAGCATTTTATTGAATGCGGGCCGCGCAGACGGAGCAGCTTATCTCAGCGGCTACGTGGCGGAGTGCAGTCTCAAAAGCCTGTGGCTTTATGAAACCGGCGTTCCTCCAGCCGGGACACCGTTGCCCTGGGGGCGGCGCGGCCATGACCTTTCGCATCTGCACTCGCAAGCCACTGCCTTGGCAGCCGTGGCTGGTGCGAGAACCGCGAGATATGTGGGAAACACCCTGCGGACCATGGCAGGCTCGTCGCTGTTTACCTGGAATTCCGAGCATCGCTACCACGCACCTGGCATGACGCTGCGTGACGCCACCGCCTGGCACAACACGGCAACCCAGGCTTACCAGGAAAGCGTGGGCCAGATGTACCTGGACGGAGTTCTGTAATGCCCAGATTCATTCACTTCGACGAAGCTTATTCAGCCGCCATTGAAGCGTTGCGGGGCTGGCTTTCAGAGAATCCGGCGATTTCCGAAGCCCTGCTCATCACGGATCTGTTCGGAAAACTACGCTCGCGGCTTCACGTGTAGAACTGATGTGGGGCGAACGCGACTTGTACGCGATGCTGCTCAAGCGGATCGCCAATGCGGACCCTCAGTTGGCCTCATATCTCAAGGCTGCCAAGAGTGTGGAATGGCAGGAAGATCCCGACTTGGGACTTATCCCCATACTCAGCCGCTGGGATGATGCCCGGCCCGCCATCGAACGCATGGTGGGTCCTTACATGGGAGCCAACCAGAAAAGGGGTTGGTTTACCGCTGGCTGCTGGACCATATTCGTGACGGCTTGGGCCGCGCTTATCCGCGCCCTCTGGTTCAAATGCTGGAATTGGCCGCAGGCAGCGAGCGCCGACAGGCGCAGCCCTTGAAACGTCCCCGCCTGCTGCAGCCTACGTCGCTGCGCTCGGCTCTTGACCGGGTATCCAACGACCACGTGATCCAGATGCGGGACGAATTTCCCTGGCTGGATTCCCTCAAGGCCAGCCTTGCGACCAATCCGCTGGTGCCTTACCTGGAAAAGGACGCCGTCAAGCTGCTGGATGTGGCCATTTCTGCCGATGAAGCCAAACCACCCTACGAAGGCAAGGAACTGCTGGAATACCTGATCGAAGTAGGTGTGCTGCGCCGACGCCCGGACCGCCGTATCGACGCTCCCGACCTGTTCCTGGCCGGCCTCGGCCTGCGCCGCAAGGGCGGCGTCAAGCGCAGGAGCGAGACGGCTTGAATGCCAGCCGTCCACCCTGCGCCCCTCACAGGCTCACCCAGTGAGTCCCTACCAGCGTAGCCTCGCGGCACGCCCTCCGGCCGCCCCATGAAATCCCCCCGCGCCGCCTTGTCCTTCCTCGCGCTACGCGAGGGCCGCGCCTGGAAGCTGCTGGCCGCAGACAAGGCGCCGCTGGTGATGGCGCTGGTGGAGGCGCTGGTGCGCGAGTCGGAGATCGACCTGCGCGGCCTGCGCGCCAACGTGCGCGCCCTGCTGGCCGAGGTGTCGCAGGCCAGCGTGGGCGAGCTGCTGCGGCGCTTCCCGGCGCCGCAGGGCCTGGGCTCGGTGGTCGGCTACGTGGCGCTGGGCGCGCGCCACGGCGAGGTCACCGAAGCCATCGAGACCGTGTGCTGGCAGGGCCGCGACGGCGTGGCGCGCGCCGCGCGCATTCCCACCATCCACTTCCTGAGGGAGCGGCTGCTTGAGCTCCATGACTGAACCGGCCGCCCAAGGCGGTCTGGCGCTGCCGCCCGATGCGGCGGCGCAGGACGAGGACACGGGCGGCGACGCCGGCGTCCTCTTCTCCGGCGACCGCGGCCAGCTGCCGCTGGAAACCCGCCGCGCGCTGGTGCAGCTGCTGCAGGGCCCCTCGGTGGACGGGCACCGGCAGGCGCGGCTGTGGGCCACGCTGCTGCGCGACGAAGGCGTGCTGCGCTCGCGGCTGCACGAGCTGTTCCTGGATCTGGTGGTGGACCGCGAGCAGCAGGTGGCCTTCACGCGCCAGGCCGCCGTGGGCGAGCTCGACGCCCCGGTACTGCTGCGGCGCTCGGCGCTGACCTTCCTGGAGTCCGCGCTGGTGCTGTACCTGCGCCAGCGCCTGATGCAGGGCGAGACCCAGGGCGAGCGCGCCGTGGTGGGGCGCGCCGAGGCGCTGGAGCACCTGCGCGTGTACGAGCGCGACCGCAACGTGGACCACGCCCGTTTCGAGCGCCAGATGGACAACGCCTTCGAGAAATCCAAGAAGCTGGGCCTGCTGCACAAGCTGCGCGGCGGCGAGGAGCGCTACGAGGTTTCGCCGACGCTGAAGCTGCTGTTCCCGGCTGAGGAGATCCTGGCGCTGACGCGCACCTACCAGGCGCTGGCCCAGGGCGGCACGGCAGCGGCCGGCGCCGCGGACGCCGGTGACGAAGACCTGGAGGACGCGCCGTGATCAACGAGCCTTTAACCCACCCGGACCTGTTCGGGCCGACGGACGACAC
Organism: uncultured Azohydromonas sp.; assembly: GCF_937926365.1. GTDB lineage: Bacteria > Pseudomonadota > Gammaproteobacteria > Burkholderiales > Burkholderiaceae_C > Azohydromonas. The sequence goes on from NZ_CALAOH010000021.1 coordinate 73,958, forward strand.
GGTGCAGCAGTTCCGTCTGGCGCAGCTGCAGACCTTCAACTGGGGCACCTTCGCCGGGGTGCTGGACTTGCCCATTCCCGCGCGCGGCTACCTGTTCGTGGGCCCGTCGGGTTCGGGCAAGTCCCCGCTGCTGGACGCCAACGCGGCGCTGATGACGCCGCCGAAGTGGGTGGACTTCAACGTCGCCGCGCGCGAGACCGAGCGCAGCGGGCGCGACCGCAGCCTCATGAGCTACGTGCGCGGCGCCTGGGCGCAGCAGACGGGCGACGGCGGCGAGGTGGTGTCGCAGGTGCTGCGCCCCGACACCACCTGGTCCGCCATCGCCCAGACCTTCCGCGACGGCGCCGGCCGCGTGGTGGTGCTGGCACAGGTGTTGTGGGTGCGCGGGCGCTCCACCGCGCCGTCGGACCTGCGGCGGCTGTACCTGGTGCTGGAGCGGCCCTTCGACGTGCGCGAGCTGGAGTTTTTCCCCAAGCACGACTTCGAGGTACGGCGCTTCAAGCCCGATCTGCCCGACGCCTTCGTGCGCGACGAGTTCGCGCCTTACCAGGAGCGCTTCCGGCGGCTGCGCCGAGCGAGCCGCGCGGCTCGCCGGGCGCTGGCCGCGGTTGGCGGAGCAGCCTGGGCTGGGACGCCTGTTCGGCGTGCTGGCCGACTGGCACGAAGCGGATTTCGAGCGCCTGGTGGCGGCGCTGGCGTGGCTGGAGGCGCATCCGGCCTCGGGCCTGTACCTGCGCCAGCTGCCCATCGCGGGCCTGGACAGCAAGTGGCTGGAGCAGCGCACGGGCGTGGTGATGGAGCTGCTGGCGCTGCTGCGCGGCGCGGTGCCGCAGTGCGACTTCTTCGAGGCTTGCGGACTGCGGCGCGCCCCGCACCGCTTGCGCATGGCGGTGCTGTGCCCGGTACTGCGACGGGCGCTGGGCGGGCTGCGCGACGTAGAAGCGCCCGTGCCGGAGCTGGCAGCCCTTGGGCTGCGGCCACGGGCGCTGCTGGTGGTGGAGAACCTGGCCAGCGGCCTGGCGCTGCCGGACCTGGAGGGCGCGGTGGTCTTCATGCGTCTGGGCCACGCGGCGGGCACGCTGGCGGCGCTGCCGTGGCTGCAGGGAGTGCCGGCATTCCACTGGGGCGACATCGACACCCACGGGCTGGCGATTCTGGAGCGCGCCCGGCGCGCCCTGCCCGGTCTGCGCTCGCTGCTGATGGACGAAGCCACGCTGCTGGCGTACCGGCCGCTGTGGGGCGAGGAGCCGCAGCAGCATCCGGGCACCACGCTCGATGCGCTGACGGCGGACGAGCGTCGCCTGTTCGAGGACCTGCGCGGCGGGCGCTGGGGTCCGCAGGTGCGGCTGGAGCAGGAGCGGCTGCCGTGGGACGCGGCGCTGGCGGCGATCGGGGCGGCGCTGGCCGACGCCGCACGGCGGACGGACTTGGAAGGCGCCGGCACGTCGAACTGACTGACGGGAGGACGACATGAGCGAATACCAGTACTACGAATTCGCCGCCATCGACCGGCCCCTCACGCGCGAGGAGATGGCGCAGCTGCGCGCGGTGTCCTCGCGCGCCGAGATCACGCCCACGGGCTTCGTGAACCACTACGAGAGGGGCGACCTCAAGGCCGACCCGACCGACTGGATGCGGCGCTGGTTCGACGCCTACGTCTACTTCGCCAACTGGTGCACCTGCCAACTGTCGCTGCGCGTGCCCCGGACCGCCTTCGGCGACGCAGAGCTGGAGCCCTTTGCCGCCGAGTACGGGTTGCGCATCGAAGCCACGGCGGAGCACTGGATCTTCGACTGGACGCTGGAAGAGAGCGAAAACCAAGACCGCTTCGCCATGGAGGACGGCAGCGGCTGGATGCGGCGCCTGGCGCCGCTGCGCGAGGAGCTGCTGCGCGGCGACCTGCGCCCGCTGTACCTGGGCTGGCTGGCCGGGGTGACCACGGGTTACCTGGACGACGACACGCCGGAGCCGCCCGTGCCGCCGGGCCTGGCGGCGCTGTCGCCGGCGCAGCAGGCGCTGGTGGAGTTCCTGGAGATTGACCCCGACCTGCTCACCGCGGCCCAGGCCGGCAGTACGCCCGTCCCGCGGGAAAACGACGCCAAGGCCGACCCAAGCCTCGACGCCTGGCTGGCGCAGTGGACGCGCGAGGACATGACGGCGGTGCTGAAGCTGCTGGCGCAGGACCGGGGCGCCGAGGCGCAGCGCCAGGTGCGCTCGCGCCATGCTGCCTGGCTGAAGGCCCAGCGGCCGGCGGTCGCATCCCGGCCGCGGCGCAGCGTGGCCGAGCTGTGGGAGGTGGCGGAGGTGGCGCACGGCGTGAGGCAGGAGCAGGAGGCGCGGGATCACGCTGCGCAGCAGGCCGAGCAGCGCCGGCACCACGAGGCGCATCTGCGCCGGCTGCTGGAGGACGTGGAGGGGCAATGGGCCGCGATCGAGGCCCAAGTGGAACGCGGCTCGGGGGCCGGTTACGAGGAAGCCATGCGGCTGCTTTCAAAGCTGGACCAGGCCCACAAGCTCGGCGGCCGCCGCGAGGAGTTCACCCGCGCACTGCACCGCTTCGTGGAGCGCCACGGCCGACGCAGCGCGCTGCGCCGGCGGCTGTCCGAGGCGGGACTGTGGTCCTGAAGCGCGCGCGGCAACGTTCGGACAGGCACACCCCACGGCGCTCGTCGGCCTGAAACCAAGCCACCTGCAACCATCCACCCCCTGCCCGGTATAAGCCCCCGACAAGACCAAAAACGGGGGCCGGTGGACGCAGAGGAAGCACAGGCGCAACTGCCGCTGGTGGCGCACGCCGCGGCGGGCGACCGCTCGGCCTACGCGACGCTGGTGCGGCAGTTCCAGCACCCGCTGTTCGCTTTCCTGGGCCGCATGGGGCTGCGCCAGGCCGAGGCGGAGGAGTTGGCGCAGGACGCCTTCATCCGCGCCTGGCAGCACCTGCCCCACTACCGCGCCGAGCACCAGCGCCAGCACACCGGCCACCCGGCCGCTGAGGACGACGGCGCCGCCTGCGACGCCCCCGGCCCGGCGCAGGCGCTGCAGTCGCGCCAGCAGCAGGCGCAGCTGCAGGCGGCGCTGCGCCGACTTTCCCCTGACGACCGCAGCGTGCTGGCGCTGGCCTACGTGCACGAGCTGACGCTGGCCGACGTGGCCCGCATCGAGGACTGCAGTCCCGCCGCCGCCAAGGCCCGGCTACACCGCGCCCGCGAACGGCTGCGCCAGGCGCTGGCCGAACTGGATCTGCACACCCTGGAGTGAGCATGAAGCACCCACCCGCCCCTGACGACGACCGCCGGCTCGACCAGGCGCTGGGCTCCCCGCTGCTGGAGCCGCCGGACGATTTCACTGAGCGCGTGCTGGCGGCACGGCCCTCGCAGTACAGCGCTGCGGTGCCAGCAGGCGCCGCCGTGCGCTGGCGCCTGGCGCACGGCCTGAAGGCGCTGGCGCTGGCCGCGGGCAGCGCACTGGGGCTGGCGCAGGCGCTGTCCTTCGCCTGGAGCCTGTGGGCCGCCACGACGGCGGGCCTGGGCTGATTGCCCATCCCATCCCTCGCGGCGCGCCGTGGCGGCGCCTCGCACCGATTTCGCACCAAGGAAAAGCCCATGAACCCGCTGGACCTGAATCCGCGCATCGCCGTGTGCCCGCAGCCCGCGCTCGCGGCCCTCAAATCCCTCGTGCTGCCCGGCCTGGGGCAGTGGCACAACGGCCAGGTCGAGCGCGCGGTCTGGTTCTTCCTGGCCTTCGCGTTGCTGAGCGTGCCGGGCGTCGCGGTGGTGGCGCTGTGGCTGCCACCGGCGTGGACCGCGCCGGCACTGGCGGCCGGGCTGCTACTGACGCTGGGGGTGTGGACAGGCTCGATCGTAGATGCCTGGCGCACGGCGCGGCGCGGCCCGCCGCCGGTACTGGACCCGCTGCCGGGGCTGGCCGCGCCCGGCACGCCGGTGTGGCGCATGGCCGGGGTGACGCTGCTGCTGATCCTGCTGTGCGACGTCGTGGCGCTGCCGCTGCTGATGCTGGCGGTGCGCGGCTACGCGGTGGAGCCATTGCGCATCCTCTCGGCCAGCATGGCGCCGGCACTGTGGCCAGGCGACCTGGTGTTCACCGACAAGCGCTACGGCCATCGCTTCTTCGGCGCACCGGTGCGGCGCGGCGACGTGGCCGTCTTTGCCTACCCCAACGACCGCACGGTGCTCTACGTCAAGCGCGTGGTGGCGCTGCCCGGCGACCGGGTGCAGTTGCGCGGCACGGAGGTGCTGGTCAACGGCATGGCCTCGCCCGTGCCCGAGGCGCCGCAGCCGCCGGCAGCGGAGTTGGAAGCGGCGGTGCGTCCGCCGGTGGGCCGCGAGCCGGCGCCTTCGGCCAAGGTGGCGCTGGACATGGTCGTCCCGGCGGGCCACGTGTTCGTGCTGGGCGACCGCCGCCAAGCCAGCACCGACTCGCGCGACTTCGGGCCCGTGCCGCTGCAGGACGTGGTCGGACGGGTGCGGCAGGTGTGGTTCTCATGGGGCCCTCAGGGCGTGCGCTGGGACCGCCTGGGGCACGTGGTGCGCTGAGCGCGCTGGCATCGACGCGGGGTGGATGCCGGCATGCCAACCGCGAAAAAACCCGGGGCATACCCGGTTTTTTTGCCGCCAGAACGGCCGTTAAGGGAGGCACGCGGCACGCCGGCCGCCGGGTGGCCCGACGTTAGCACTCAGATCAGTCGAGTGCTAATATTTTGGGAACCAAATGCGATTCCACCTGTCCGAGCACTCCATGAACATGTCCACTGCGAATGCTGTTGCTCTGCGTGACCCTTGGGCGCTGGTGCCGTCCCTGGGCAACCTGGACGCCTACATTTCGGCCGTGAACCGCATCCCGCTGTTGACGGCGGAGGAAGAGAAAGACTGCGCCAAGCGGCTGCGCGAACACGGTGACGTGCAGGCCGCGGGCCGGCTGGTGCTGTCGCACCTGCGCCTGGTGGTGTCGGTGTCGCGCCAGTACCTGGGCTACGGTTTGCCCCACGGCGACCTGATCCAGGAGGGCAACGTGGGCCTGATGAAGGCCGTCAAGCGTTTCGACCCCGAACAGGGCGTGCGGCTGGTGAGCTACGCGCTGCACTGGATCAAGGCCGAGATCCACGAATACATCCTGCGCAACTGGCGCATGGTCAAGCTGGCCACGACCAAGGCGCAACGGAAGCTGTTCTTCAACCTGCGCTCGCTCAAGCAGGGTTTCAAGAACGAGGCCGAGGCCGGCCGCAGCTACCGCAACTCGCTCAGCGGCGACGAGGTGCGCACGGTGGCCGAGCAGCTCAACGTGAAGCCCGAGGAAGTGCTGGAGATGGAGACGCGCCTGTCGGGCGGCGACGTGGCGCTGGAGCCCCAGGGCGAGGACAGCGAGGAGGCGACTTTCGCGCCCATTGCCTACCTGGCCGACGAGGCCAGCGAGCCCACGCGGGTGCTGGAGGCGCGGCGTCGCGACATGATGGCCAGCGACGGCATCCTGCGCGCGCTGGATGCGCTGGACGCGCGCAGCCGCCGCATCGTCGAGCAGCGCTGGCTGGAGGTGAACGACGACAACTCCGGCGGCAAGACGCTGCACGAACTGGCGGCGGAGTACGGTGTCAGCGCCGAGCGCATCCGCCAGATCGAGGTCGCGGCGATGAAGAAGATGCGCAAGGCGATGGAGACCACGGTCGCCGCGTAAGCGCCGGCGCCCTGCCCTCCCCGACTGAAACGACGACGGCCCCCACGGGGGCCGTCGGCTTTTGGGTGTCTACTGGGTGCTTCAGGCCGGCGCGGCCTGGGCCAGCAGCTTCTTGATGTCGTCGGCCAGCGCCTGCGCGCCGCCGGCGCCGTAGCGGCTGAACAGGCGCACGCGGCCCTGGGTGTCGTAGATGTAGCTGCCGGCGGTGTGGTCCAGGGTGTAGGCGTCGTCGGTCTTGCCCGGCACCTTCATGTAGAAGACCTTGAACTCGCGCGCCACGGCCTTGAGCTGCTCCGGCGAGGGCCGCAGCGCGACGAAGCCGGCGTCGAAGTTGTTCACATACGCGCGCAGCATCTCCGGTGTGTCGCGCTCGGGGTCGAGCGTGACAAAGATGCCCTGCACGCGCTCGCCGTCGGCGCCCAGCGAGCGCTTGACCTCCGCCAGCTCGGCCAGCGTGGTCGGGCACACGTCGGGACAGTGCGTGTAGCCGAAGAACACCACGGCGACCTTGCCCTTGAAGTCGGAGAGCTTGCGCATCTGGCCCTGCACGTCGGGCAGCTCCAGCTTGCCCGCGTAGTCGGCGCCGGTGATGTCCACGGCGTGGAAGGTGGAGACGGTGGCCTTGGGCGCGTCAGCGTCGCCGGCGCGGTTGCAGCCGGCCAGGGCCAGCAACGCCGCGGAGGCGCCGGCCAGGGCCAGGGCACGGCGGGAGATCAGTACGGAATCCATGGGCTCAGGTAGTGGTCCAGCAGCAGCGCCGCGAACAGCAGCGACAGGTAGAGGATGGAGAAGCGGAAGGTCTTGCGCGCCTGCGCGTCACTGTAGACCCGCCACAGCTTCCAGGCGTGGGCGATGAACAGGCCGCCCAGCACCAGCGCCGACGCCAGATAAAGCAGCCCGCTCATGCCGTAGATCCAGGGCAGCAGCGTGGCCGCCAGCAGCACCAGGCTGTAGAGCAGCACCTGCAGCCGCGTGAACTCCGAGCCGTGCGTCACCGGCAGCATCGGCAGCCCGGCGCGGCGGTAGTCCTCGGTGCGGTACAGCGCCAGGGCCCAGAAGTGCGGCGGTGTCCACAGGAAGATGATCAGGCACAGCATCAGTGCCTCGGGCCCAACCTCGCCGCGCACCGCGGCCCAGCCCAGCACCGGCGGCATGGCGCCGGAGGCGCCACCGATGACGATATTCTGCGGCGTCAGCGGCTTGAGCACCACGGTGTAGATCACGGCGTAGCCGACGAAGGTGGCGAAGGTCAGGACCATCGTCAGCGGGTTGACGAAGGCCCACAGCAGCGCGCTGCCCAGGGCGCACAGCAGTGCGGAAAAGAGCAGCGTCTGCCCGTTACCGAGCTGTCCGCGCGCGGTGGGGCGCCAGGCGGTGCGCGACATGCGGGCGTCGATGTGCTGCTCCACCACGCAGTTGAAGGCGGCGGCAGCCGCGGCCACCAGCCAGATGCCGGCGGTGGCCGCCACCACCGTGGCCGGTGGCGGCAGCCCGGGCGTGGCCAGCAGCATGCCGATCAGCGCGCAGAAGACGATGAGCTGCACCACCCGCGGCTTCGTGAGGGCGTAGAACTGGCGCCAGATCGGGATGTGGATCTGGGAAGCCGGCCGGGGGACGGGGGGCGCGGCGGCGGCGGGCGCGGGCGGGGTCACGGAGGAATGGGTGGCGGTTTGGGTCATGGGTATCTCGCTCCGGGCACCAGATCGGGATGCGCCGTGGGCTGCGAGGGAGCTCGCGCACGCACGCTCTGGTGGGCGCGCATGAGCATCAGGCTCAGGATCACGGTCAGCGCGGCGGCGCCGCCGGTGTGGGCCACGGCCGCCACCAGCGGCCAGCCCAGCACCACGTTGGACACGCCGCTGCCCAGCTGCCACGCCCCCACGGCGAGCAACGCGCAGGCCCAGCGGCGGGCTTGGGGATCGGCCAGACGCCACAGCCGCCAGGCCGCCAGCGCCAGCGCCGCGAGCAGCACCAGCGCCATGAGCCGGTGCGTGAAGTGGATGGCCGTCAGCGCCGCGAAGGGCAGGAAGTCGCCCTCGCCCGTGCTGCCCAGCGCGCGCTGCAGGGTGAAACCGTGCTCGAAATCCATCTCGGGCCACCAGCGGCCCTGGCAGGTGGGGAAGTCGCCACAGGCCAGCACCGCGTAATTGGTGCTGACCCAGCCGCCCAGCGCGATCTGCGCCAGCGCCAGTGCGGCCAGCGCCCACAGCCCACGCCGCAGCCCCGGCGTCAGTGCCAGCGGCCGGCTGCCAGGACCGGTGAAGGCCTGGGACTGCGCCGCCAGCAACGCCAGCAGCCCCAGACCGCCGAGCAGGTGCGCGGTAACGATGGCCGGATACAGCTTCAAGGTCACCGTCAGCGCGCCGAAGGCACCCTGCAGGCAGACCCACACCAGCGTGGCGCTGGCCCACCAGGGCGAGATCAGCCCCGGCGTGCCGCGGCGGTGTTGCCGCCAGGTCGCGACCGCCAGCACCGTGATGAGCACGCCCACGGCGGTGGCGAGGTAGCGGTGCAGCATCTCGATCCAGGCCTTGGCATGCGTCACCGGCCCGTCGGGCAGCACCGCCTGCGCGGCGGCGATGTGGTGCTGCGCGCCCAGCGGGCTGGCGCTGCCGTAGCAGCCGGGCCAGTCCGGGCAGCCCAGGCCCGAGTCGGTGAGCCGGGTGAAGGCGCCGAAGAGCACGAGGTCGAGGCACAGGAACAGCGTCAGCGCGGTGAGCCCGCGCAGCCGGGCCGCCGCGCCGCGGTGGCGCAGCGCCACCCAGGCCAGCGGCGCCAATGCCAGCGCAATGCCCAGCAACGCCAGATGCAGCAGCGGCGCGAGGTCGTAGGACGTGGTGGCCGTGTCCATGGTGTTTCAGCGGCCCTCGCGGTCCCAGCTGGCCGAGGCGCGCAGCAACCGCTCCAGGTCGCGCTTGAGACGGGATGGGTCGGGACGCACCGGGGCGCGCATCATCCACTGCCCCATCGGATCGACGATGTAAAGATGCGAGGACAACGACTCGCCCGGCGCAGGCTGCAGCCACTGAGCTACCTGTGCGGGGTCGGCGCGCAGGATCTGCGCCGCGCCGGCGTCCAGCACCGCCTTCTGCAGCGCGGCCGGGGGCATCTGGTCGTCGGTGACCAGCCACAGCTTGTCGATGCGCTCGCGCTCGCGGCCGGTCATCTCGCGCAGCTGGCGCTGCAGGTACAGCAGCTTCTCGCAGTCGGCGTCGCAATCGCCGCTGCCCGTGACCACCAGCAGCCACTGGCCCTTGAGCGAAGCGGCCGGAACTTGCTGGCCCTCCAGCGTGCGCAGCGCCAGCGGCGGCAGCTCGTGCGGCGGATCGATCAGCGTGGCGTAGTTGCTGCGGCCCTCGGGGCGGATCACGAAGTAGGTGAAGTACGAGGCCAGCACGGGCGAGGCGCACGCCAGCAGCACCAGCAGCATCTTGAGGCGTCCGCTGCGGGTGCGCCGCGCCTGCGCGTCGAGCTCGGGACGGGGCATCGAGTGCACCGTCAGGCTCAGCGGCTCAGGCGGCGCGCCGGCGGGGGCGGAGGAGTTGGAACCAGACATAAAGACCCGTGATCAGCGCCGCCAGCGAAAACCACTGGACGGCATAGCCGTAGTGCTTGTGCACGTCCACGGCCGGCAATGGCCAGTGGCGCCGCAACCCGTCGGCGGCCGGGGCCACAGCGTCGTCGAGCTGCAGCAGCGTGAGCGGACGCAAGCTCAGCTGCGTTTCGTCCGCGAAGGATTCAATCGAGAGATTTTGACGGATCACCCCCATCTCGCCGCCCTGCGGGGTGAATTCGTAGAGCCGCGCCGGCGGCCCCTCGATGCGCGCCGTGAGCGTCACCGGCTGCGCCGGCGTGGCGATGGCCGGCAGCCGGGTGCGCTCCTGCATGTCGCGCGGCACCCAGCCGCGCTGCACCAGCACGGCGCTGCCGTCGTCCAGCCGCAGCGGGGTGAGCACGAAGAAGCCGGGACGGCCGTCCATCTGCCGGTTGTCGAGGAAGACGGTGCGCTCGGGGAGCCACTGTCCCCGCACCGTGACGCGCCGGTGCAGTTGCCCGGCCACCTGTGCCGGCGCGTGTGCCAGCGCCTGGGCAGGCAGCGGTGGCAGCGCGACGCTGCTGTCCACCGCCTGCTGCAGCGACTCCTTTTGCACCGCGCGGTCGAGCTGCCACAGTCCCAGCCGCGCCATCAGCAGCGCGCTCGCCACGGCTGCGAGCGTGATCACCAGCCACCGAGCACGAGCGCTCAGCATGGACACCGCCCGCCCGGAAGGCCGGTGCCAGAATGGCCGGCCATGAAATCCATCATCGTGCTGGCGCTGCTGGCCATCGTGGGAGCCTTGGCCGGCGCCGGCGTGCTGATGCTGCGCAGAAAACCACCGCGGGCTTCACAGGCCGGTGGACCCGACAAGCGCATGGCCCGGGCGCTGGCGCTGCGCGTGGGGCTGTCGGTGGCGCTGTTCCTGTTCATTCTTTTCAGTTACTGGATGGGCTGGATCCAGCCCACCGGCATTCCGCTGAGCCGCTGAACCCGGCGCTTCAGAGCGCCACGCCGGGCCAGTGGCTGTTCTTCAATTCAAAGCCAGTACACCAACAGGTACAGGCCCAGCCACACCACGTCCACGAAGTGCCAGTACCAGGCCGCGCCTTCGAAGCCGAAATGGCGGTCGGGGGTGAAATGGCCCTTCATCAGCCGCAGCGTGATGAACAGCAGCATCAGCATGCCCACGAAAACATGGAAACCGTGGAAGCCGGTAAGCATGAAGAAGGTGGAGCCGAAGATGCCCGAGCTCAGCTTGAGGTTCAGATCGCGGTAGGCGTGGGCGTATTCGTAGCCCTGTACGACCAGGAAGGTTGCGCCCAACGCCACCGTGATCCACATCCAGGCAATGGCCTTGGCACGGTGCGAGGCAATGAGCGCGTGGTGCGCGATGGTCAGCGTCACACCCGAGGTCAGCAACAGCGCGGTGTTGAGCGTGGGCAGCGGCCAGGGCCCGATCGTGGAGAAGGGCTCGACGATGCCCGCTGGCGAGCCGGTGGAGCCGGGTTGGTCGGAGGGCCAGGCCGCCTTGAAATCAGGCCATAGCAGGCTGTTCTCCAAACTGCCCAGCACAGGCAGCGTGTAGTAGCGTGACCAGAACAGCGCGCCGAAGAAGGCGCCGAAGAACATCACCTCCGAGAAGATGAACCAGCTCATGCTCCAGCGGTAGGAGATGTCGATGTTGCGGCCGTAGAGCCCGCCCTCGCTCTCGCGCGCCGCGTCGCTGAACCACTGGAACATCACCACGGCCCACCACAGCAGGCCGAAGAAAAGCGAATAGGCACCCCACTGGTGGCCGTTGATCCACTGGGCCGCCCCCAGGATCACGAAGAACAGGCCGACGGCCGTCATCACCGGATGCCGTGACGGGCTCGGCACGAAGTAGTGGGGCACGCTGCCGTGGTGCGTCGCTGCGGACATGGTTGCGGGTCTCCTTGAGAGGTTGCTCTTGCCGCGGGTCAGCCGGCCACGCCGCTGCCCACTACCCATCTCACCAGCAGCACCAGCATCGCCACGAACAGCGCTGCGGCCACGAGGCCGGCGATGATGACGTGCTGGGGCTTGAGCTGGCTGACATCCTGTTCATAGTCGCGGGCGCGGCGCACGCCGAAAAAGGACCACGCCACGGCCTTGAAGGTGCGAAGCCACGAGCCCTTGCGCGTCACGGCTTCATCGGCGCGCCGTCCGCTCACGAGCGCGGCTCCGGCCGGGCCGCCGCACTCTTGCCGCTGACCTCGAAGAAGGTGTAGGACAGCGTGATGGTGGTCACGTCCTTGGGCAGCTTCGGGTCGATCACGAAAGCCACCGGCCACTGCCGCGACTCTCCGGGCGCCAGCGTGTATTCGTTGAAGCAGAAACATTCGACCTTGTTGAAGTAGGCCGTGGCCTGCTTGGGCGCGTAGCTGGGAATGGCCTGGGCCGTCATCGCGCGCGGCTGGCGGTTGCGGAACTCGTACATCACGGTGGCGAGCTCGCCCGGGTGCACCTTCAGCGTCGCCTGCGCGGGCTTAAAGTCCCAGGGCCCGCGCGCGTTGGCATCGAACTCCACCGTGATGGTGCGGCTGCGGTCCACCTGGGTATTGAGCGCATCGGCCGTGCCGCGCCCAAAACCGGCCGTCTGCCTCTCCGACAGCGACAGCACGTTGATGCCCAGTGCCTCGCAGATGTGCTTGTACAGCGGCACCAGCGCATAGCCGAAGCCGAACATCAGCACGGCTACCAGCGTGAGCTTGCCCACCATGTGCAAGTTGTCGCGGCGCAACCGGGCTTGGCGGCGGGTGTCCATGGCCCAGGGCTCCTTGGCGGCCTCAGGGGCCCAACAGCACGATCTTGGCGACGAAGCCCAGCGCGAAGGCCGCGGCCACGGAGGCCAGGATCAGCGCCAGGCGCAGGTTGCCGCGCCGGCGCTGCGCCTGGTCGTCGTCGCGCGGTGGCATCGTCACGGCCTGCGGCTCCATAGCGTTCAGCCCACCACGCGCGTGGCCGTGGCGTCGAGCTGCGGCGGCGTCTCGAAGGTGTGGAAGGGCGCCGGCGAAGGCACTTCCCACTCCAGCCCCTCGGCGCCGTCCCACGGACGTTGCGGCGCGGGCTGGCCCTGGCCGCGCATCATCGGCAACACCACGAACACGAAGAAGTACACCTGCATCAGCCCGAAGCCGAAGGCGCCGACGGAGGCGAGCGCATTGAAGTCGGCAAACTGCATCGGGTAGTCGGCATAGCGGCGCGGCATGCCCGCCAAGCCAAGGAAGTGCATGGGGAAGAAGGTGACGTTGAAGAAGATCAGCGAGCCCCAGAAGTGGATCTTGCCCCGCGTCTCCGAGTACATCGTGCCGGTCCACTTCGGGCCCCAGTAGTACACGCCCGCGAACAGCGCGAAGAGGGACCCCGCCACCAGCACGTAGTGGAAGTGCGCCACCACGTAGTAGGTGTCCTGCAGTTGGATATCCACCGGTGCCATGGACAGGATCAGCCCGGTGAAGCCGCCCATGGAGAACACGAAGATGAAGCCCACCGCGAACAGCATGGGCGTCTCGAAGGTCATGGAGCCGCGCCACATGGTGGCAACCCAGTTGAACACCTTCACGCCCGTCGGGATGGCGATCAGCATCGTGGCGTACATGAAGAACAGTTGCCCTGTCACCGGCATGCCGGTGGTGAACATGTGGTGCGCCCAGACGATGAAGGACAGGATCGCAATCGAGGCGGTGGCGTACACCATGGAGGTGTAGCCGAAGAGCTTCTTGCGGGCAAAGGCCGGCACGATCTGGCTGATGATGCCGAAGGCCGGCAGGATCATGATGTAGACCTCGGGATGCCCGAAGAACCAGAAGATGTGCTGGTACATCACCGGGTCGCCGCCACCGCCGGGCTGGAAGAAGCTGGTGCCGAAGTGGCGGTCGGTAAGCGTCATCGTGATCGCGCCGGCGAGCACCGGCATCACGGCGATGAGCAGGTACGCGGTGATGAGCCAGGTCCAGCAGAACAGCGGCATCTTCATCAGCGTCATGCCTGGCGCGCGCATGTTCAGGATCGTGACGATGATGTTGATGGAGCCCATGATGGAGCTCGCGCCCAGGATGTGCATCGCGAAGATGCCCGCGTCCATGGACGGGCCCATCTGCAGCGTCAGCGGCGCATAGAGCGTCCAGCCCGCCGCCGGCGCGCCACCGGGCATGAAGAACGACGACACCAGCATCACCGCCGCGGGCACCATCAGCCAGAAGCTGAAGTTGTTCATGCGCGCGAAGGCCATGTCCGGTGCACCGATCTGCAGCGGGATCATCCAGTTCGCGAAGCCCACGAAGGCCGGCATGATCGCGCCGAACACCATGATCAGCCCGTGCATCGTGGTGAACTGGTTGAACAGCTGCGGATTGACGAACTGCAGCCCGGGCTGGAACAGCTCCAGCCGGATCAGCAGCGCCAGGATCCCGCCCACCATGAGCATGGTGAAGCTGAACAGCAGGTACAGCGTGCCGATGTCCTTGTGGTTCGTGGCGAACAGCCAGCGCCGCCAGCCGTGCGGATGATCGTGGTGCTCGTCGTGGGTGGCGCCGTGGTGGGGCAGAACTGCGCTCATGGGAGGCTTTTCCTTTCAGGCGACGGCGCGGGTCACTTGCGGGCCGCCACGATCTCGGCGGGCTGCACGGTCTGGCCGGTGTGGTTGGACCACGAGTTCTTGGTGTAGGTGATGACGGCAGCGATCTCGGTGTCGGAGAGCTGCTTCCATGCGGGCATGCCATTGGGCAGGCCGTTGAGCACTACCGCGACCTGCTTGCTCTTGTCCGCGTCGTTGACCACGGGCGAGCCGTCCAGCGCCTTGATCGGGCCCGCGCCCTTGCCATCGGGGCGGTGGCACGCGGCGCAGTTGGCGGCGTAAACCTTCTCGCCACGGGCGATCAGGTCGGTCTGCGTCCAGACCTTGGCCGGGTCGTCGGCCGCCGCGGCCATCTTTTTCTGCTGCTCGGCCACCCAGGCGCTGTAATCGGCCTGCGACAGCACCTTGACGTGGATCGGCATGTACGCGTGCTCCTTGCCGCAGAGCTCGGCGCACTGGCCATAGAAGTCGCCGGTCTTGTCGGCACGGAACCAGGTGTCGCGCACGAAGCCCGGGATGGCGTCCTGCTTGACGCCGAAGGCCGGGATCATCCAGGCATGAATGACGTCGCTGGCGGTGGTGACGATGCGGATCTTCTTGTCCACCGGCACCACCAGCGGGTTGTCGACCTTGAGCAGATAGTCGTCGCCCTGCGGCTTGCCGGCATCGGACATCTGGCGGTGCGTCACGTCCAGCGTGGAGAGGAAGTTGATGCCCTGCCCTTCGCCGTTGAGATAGTCGTAGCCCCACTTCCACTGGTAGCCGGTGGCCTTGATGGTGAGGTCGGCGTTGGTGGTGTCCTTCATCGCCACCACGGCCTTGGTGGCCGGCAGCGCCATGCCGATGACGATGAGGAAGGGCACGATGGTCCAGGCCACCTCCACCGCCGTGCTCTCGTGGAAGTTGGCCGCCTTGGCGCCGCGCGAACGCCGGTGCTTGAGGATGGAATAGAACATCACGCCGAACACGGCCACGAAGATGACCGTGCAGATGACCAGCATGAAGTTGTGCAGCCAGTACAGCTCGGCGGCGATGGCCGTGGCTGCCGGGTGCAGGTTGGTCTGGTTGACCGCCGGGCCGCCGGGCAGGTCATTGACCGCCATCGCAGCCTGGGCGGCCGGCAGCATGCCCAGGCCCAGTGCAGCGCGGGCGAGGCGACTCGTGAGCGTCCTGTTCTTTCCCATGGTCCTCACTTGTGTTGCATTGCCGTGTTCTTGGGACTCGCCGCCGGCTGCAGCCCCACGGTGCGCAGCGCGCGCCGCAGCTCCTGCGCCAACTGCAGGCGCAGCTCCGGACGCAGGTAGCGGCCCACCCGCATCTGCCGCCCTTCGCCCGAGAGCTCTACCAGCGATCCTTGCGCCCGCGCCGGCTCCACGCGCACCCATGCGGCGCGGAACTCGGCACGCTCGGTGCGAGCGCCACAACGGTGCTCCACCACCAGGGCGCCATCCGCCAGCGTCAGCATCTCGCGGTCGGCGGCGTGTCGCGCGCACACCACCAGCGCCGTACCCAGCAGCGCCAGCTCCCCGGCCGCGAAGGCCGCCGCCATGGCCGTGCCCTGCCACCAGAGAAACAGGGTCACGCCCAGGGCCAGAGCGCCCGACAGGAACCACACCCCCAGATGACGTCGCGGCCCGAGCGCACCGTTGCGGCCCAGCACCCAGCGCAGGCCGCGGCCATCATTGATTTCGCAACCAAAACGCCATGGGCTGCGGGCGGGCGGCATAGGCCAGGGGGGGCTCGGAGCGACGGTCGCGGTCATGTGGTAGCGAGGACTCGGGCCGAGACGTTGGCGTTTTTGCGCCAGGTCTGAAGCAGGTTTTGCCGATTTTGTCGTTGACGAAACGCAAATCTGACCCAGAAACCGCTGGATTCTAGGCAGACTTTGAGCGGCGTCGAAGCATCTTTGCTTGATTTCGACGCCCGGCGCAACCTTGGGAAAACCCCTCAGGTACCGCGGCGCGAGCGCACCATTTGTCGCATTTCGTCCAGACCGACCTCGGTGTGTGCCGCCACGCGCGGACGCGGCGCCGCCTTAAAGGCGTGGCCGTACACCAGCTCGAAAGACAACGCCGGGCGCCCATCGCTGCCACCGAGCGTCTGCAGTGCCTCAATCAGGCGCTGTTGCCAGCGCGGAGTGCGCAAGCCTGCAACACGGCGCGTGTCGGCGTTGGCGCCCAGGCCGCGCAGCTCGGCCAGCACAGCCGCGGCGTCGGCCCAGTTCAGGCGCAGCACCTCCTGGTCCATCACCGGATCGGCGAAGCCCGCAGCCACCAGCATGTCACCCAGATCGTGCATGTCCACGAACTCGGCCATGGGCGAACCCCAGCCGCGCTCGCGGTACAGGGCGCGCAGTTCGGCCAGCGTGCCCGGGCCGAAAGTGGAGAACATCAGGAAGCCGTCCACCGCCAGCGCCCGGTGCCACTGTGCGAACAGCGCCGTCGGGTCGGCATGGCCATGCAGCGCCATGTTGGACCACAGCAGTTGCACGCTGCCGGGCGTCACGGCCTCCTCGGTCAGCGGTGCAGCGGTCGCCGCGGCGCCGGCCCAGCGCCGCGGCGACCACCAGGGCGCGGGCGTCGGCGCGGCACGCTCGCGGCGCACCAGCGCGGGTTCGACCACGAGCTGCTGTGCCTGCGGATAAGCCTCGCGCAGCAGCGCCTCGCTTGCTCCCAGGAAGCCCGACCACTGCAGCACCGCCCCCGGCGTGCGCCGGATCATGGGCAGCTTCTCGGCCATGCGCCGTGCAGCCTCGGCGTGCAGCCAAGGCGGCTCGGCGGCCTGGGCCATGCGCCGCACGGCGCGCTCGATGGCACGCGTGTCGATCGCGCGGGAGCTGGAGGAGTCGGTGGAGGCATTCATGGCGGGGGCGGGCAGTATATTGACCCGATGCCCGCCAGCCGCCTCCGTCAGGGCTTCTGCGCGCTGGCCGCGCTCGCGGCGGCGCTGCCCAGCCAGTGCGCCGTGTGCCGCGCCTGGGACGCCGGACGGCTGTGCCTCGACTGCCGCGAGCGTTTCATTCCACCCGTGACGCGCTGCCCCGGCTGCGCGCTGCCGCTGACCCAACCGGACGCCCCGTGTGCCGACTGCCTGCGCGACCCCCTGCCCTTCGAGCGCTGCGTCGCGGCGCTGGATTACGCCTGGCCCTGGAACGGCGTGATCGGTCAGCTGAAATTCCACGACGGGCTGGACCTCGTCGGCGCGCTGTCCGCACTGCTGTTGCAGGCGCTGCGGCGCGAGGCACCGCCGCCGGTCGAGCTGCTGCTGCCTCTGCCACTGGGCTCGCAGCGGCTGCAGGAGCGCGGCTACAACCAGGCCTGGGAACTGGCGCGCCGGCTCGCGCCGCCGTTGGCCCTGCGCTGCGACGCCCGGCTGCTGCTGCGCCTTTTCGATACACCGCGGCAGAGCGGGCTGGCACAAACCCAGCGCAGCGCCAACGTGCGCGGCGCCTTCGGCATCGCACCCGGGCGCGCCGCCGCGCTGCGCGGGCGCCGCGTGGCGCTGCTGGACGACGTCATGACCACCGGTGCCACCGCCGCCGAGGCCGCGCGCACGCTGCTGGACGCCGGCGTCGCGGCAGTGCAACTGTGGGTGCTGGCGCGCACGCCGCGGCCGTCGCAGGCCTGAGGCAGCGCATCCCGGGCGCGCTCACGCGCTCCCGCACAATCGCGCGATGTTCCACATCGTCCTCGTGCATCCGCAGATCCCGCCCAACACGGGCAACGTCATCCGGCTGGCAGCCAACACCGGTTGCACGCTGCACCTGGTGGAGCCGCTGGGCTTCTCGATGGAGGACAAGCTGCTGCAGCGCGCCGGCCTGGACTACCACGAGTACGCCAGCGTGCGCCGCCATGCCGGCTGGGATGTCTTCCTGGCTGCGGAGCAGCCCGACCCGCAGCGCCGCTTCGCCTTTACCACCCGCGGCACGCGGCTGCTGGGCGAGGTGAGCTGGCGTCCGGGCGACTGGCTGATCTTCGGCAGCGAAAGCGCCGGGCTGGCACCGGCGCTGCGCGAGCAGTTCGACCCGGCGCAGCGCATCCGGCTGCCCATGCGTCCCGGGCAGCGCAGCTTGAACCTCAGCAACGCAGTGGCTGTGTCGGTGTTCGAGGCTTGGCGCCAGAACGGCTACGCCGGCGCGGTGTAAGACGCGCCGCCAGGATTTCAGGCAAAGCGAGGGCCGGCCACGCCGGCCCTTCCCTTTTCAGCCGCGTTGCTCGGTATTGGGCGCGCGCTGCATGAGCTGCTGCACGACCTGCTGTGGCGACAGCCGGCCTTCGAGCACAGCCACCACGGCCTCGGTGATGGGCATCTCCACACCCTTGTCGCGCGCGCGGCGCAGCACCGTGGCGGCGCTGTAGACACCCTCGGCCACGTGGCCCAGGTCGGCCAGCACCTGCGCCAGCGTGCGCCCGGCGGCGAGCTGCAGGCCCACGCGACGGTTGCGCGAGAGATCACCGGTGGCGGTCAGCACCAGGTCGCCCATGCCCGAGAGGCCCATGAAGGTTTCCACCCGGGCGCCCAGCGCCACGCCCAGGCGGGTCATTTCCGCCAGGCCACGCGTGATGAGCGCAGCGCGGGCATTGAGGCCCAGCTGCAGGCCGTCGCACAGGCCCGTGGCGATGGCCAACACGTTCTTCACCGCGCCGCCCACCTCGACGCCCACCGGGTCGTCGCAGATGTAGATGCGCAGCGCCTCGCCGTGGAATGCCTGCACGGCCAGCTCGCACAGCACCGTGTCAGCGCTGGCGGCCACCAGTGCTGCCGGCTTGCCCAGCGCCACCTCGGCGGCGAAGCTCGGCCCCGACAGCACCCCGGTGGCCGCGCGCGGGCAGACCTCGCGCGCGATCTCATGGCCCAGCAACCCGGTGCCGGCCTCGAAACCCTTGCACAGCCACAGCGCGCGCGCGCTTGTGGGCAGCGCCTGCAGCATGCCGCGCAGGCCCGACATGGGCGTGGCAATCACCAGCAGCCCCTCACGCGCATGTGCCAGCGCGGCGGCCAGATCACTGCCCACGGACAGCGCCGCGGGCAACGCCACATCGGGCAGGTAACGCTGGTTGCGGCGCTGTTCATGCAGCGCCAGCGCCTGCTGCGCATCGCGCGCCCACAGCAACACCTCGTGGCGCGCGGCAGCCTGCACCGCCAACGCGGTGCCCCAGGCGCCCGCGCCAAGCACGCTGATCTTCATGCCGCGACCGCGCGCAGGCACGTCAGGCGACGGAGCCGTTGCCCTGCGCGGCGAGTTGCTGCTGCTGGGCCTCGT
This sequence comes from uncultured Azohydromonas sp., assembly GCF_937926365.1. Classification (GTDB taxonomy): domain Bacteria; phylum Pseudomonadota; class Gammaproteobacteria; order Burkholderiales; family Burkholderiaceae_C; genus Azohydromonas. The sequence goes on from NZ_CALAOH010000021.1 coordinate 93,044, forward strand.
ACATGGCCTGGAAGTTCACCTCGGCCAGCATCACCGGCGGGAAGCCGGCGCGGGTGCAGATGTCGGAAATGATGGCCCGCAGGTACGGATACACCATGCCCGGGCAGGCGATGCCGATGATGGCCTGCAACTGGTCCTGCGGAATGTTGCGGATTTCGAAGATGCCGGCCTGCTTGGCCTCGACCAGGAACAGCGTCTTCTCGCCGATCTTGGTGGTGACGGTGGCCGTGACGCAGACCTCATAGATGCCGTCGGTGATGGTTTCGGCAGACAGTCCCAGGTTGATCTCGACCTGCGGCGGCGTCTGCTCGGTGAGGATCTGGGGCGAGTTCGGCTGCTCCAGCGACAGGTCCTTCAGGTACATGCGCTGGATCTGGAACACCGGGTTCTGCTCTTGGTCGTCGGCCATGGTCTTGTCTCGAAGAAAAGAAGGCCCGCGACATGCGGGCGTGGCCGATTATCACGCAGCGCCGTGGCGCCTCCGGGGGCGCAGGCCGTCCCGGACGGGGACGGCGGCGCCGGGCGATCAGCCCTGCAGCAGCGGCACCAGACCGCCGCGCTGGTCCAGCGCGATGAGGTCATCGCAGCCGCCCACGTGGGTCTCGCCGATGAAGATCTGCGGCACCGTGCGCCGCCCGGTGATCTTGATCATCACGTCGCGCTGCGACGGGTCCTGGTCGATGCGCACCTCGTCGATGTGTTCGACACCGCGCTGCTTGAGGAGCTGCTTGGCGCGCTGGCAGTAGGGGCAGACCAGCGTGGTGTACATCTTGACGGCATTCATCACAGACAGGGCGCGGCACGCGCGGCAGTGGTTGAGGACAAGTCATTGTCCGCCTCGCCTTCAACCCTTGCCGGTGCTGGGCGACTTGCCCCTGTGCCCGCCGGCCCCGGCAACGCGCACGACGATCAGCCGCCAGGCACCGTTGCGCCGTCAACCGTTCGTGGCAGCACCCTGCCCTTCACGCGGCCCCAGCGGGCCGCGGGCTCAGGCCGCGGACTCGGTGGGCAGGTTGGCTTCGCGCCAAGCCGCCAAGCCGCCGGCCACGGGCTGGCAGTTCTCGTAGCCGCGCTTCTTGAGCAGTGCCACGGCGCGCGACGCGCGCGCGCCGGTTGCGCACAGCACCAGCACCGGCAATGCCTTGTTGCTCGGCAGCGCGGTGGAGGTCTCGATTTGCGACAGCGGCACGTTGCGTGCCCCCACGGCATGGCCACTGGCGAATTCGGCCGGCTCGCGCACGTCGATGAGCACGCCCTTTTCGCGGTTGATCAGCCGCACCGCCTCGGCGGTGCTGATGCCGCTGCCGGCACCTCCGCGGACCACCGGCCACAGCAGCAGGGCGCCCGACACGAGCGCGGTGAGGACCAGGTACCAGTTGTCGAGCAGGAATTGCACGGCGTTCGAGGGGTTGCCAAAGCCGCGGATTATAGAATTTGCGGCTTTGCTGCCAGCGCGTACGCCCGTCGCGCGCCCCAGGCCACAGCCCTTTTTCCCACTCTCAGGCTTTGAGTCCCTGCCCATGTACAAGCTCGTGCTGATCCGCCACGGCGAATCGACCTGGAACCTCGAAAACCGCTTCACCGGCTGGACCGACGTGCCGCTGACGGACACCGGCGTGGCCCAGGCGCGCCAAGCCGGCAAGCTGCTCAAGGAAGGCGGCTGGGAGTTCGACGTGGCCTACACCTCAGTGCTCAAGCGCGCCATCTGGACGCTGTGGCACTGCCTGGACGAGATGGACCGCACCTGGCTGCCCGTGGTCAAGGACTGGCGGCTCAACGAGCGCCACTACGGCGCGCTGCAGGGCCTCAACAAGGCCGACATGGCCAAGCAGTACGGCGACGAGCAGGTGCTGATCTGGCGTCGCAGCTACGACACGCCGCCGCCGGCGCTGGACGCCAACGACCCGCGCGGCCAGCGCCAGGACCCGCGCTACGCCAAGCTCGACGCCGAGCAGGTCCCGCTCACGGAGTGCCTGAAGGACACCGTCGCGCGCGTGCTGCCGGCCTGGAACGAGGTGCTGGCCCCGGCCATCAAGTCCGGCCAGCGCATCGTCATCGCCGCGCATGGCAACAGCATCCGCGCGCTGGTGAAGTACCTCGACGGCATCAGCGACACCGACATCGTCGGCCTGAACATCCCCAACGGCATCCCGATGGTTTACGAGCTCGATGCCGAGCTCAAGCCCATCCGCCGCTACTACCTGGGCGACGCGGAAGCCGCCGCCAAGGCCGCCGCCGCGGTGGCCAACCAGGGCAAGGCCTGATCCCAGGCCCACGCCACAAGACAAAGGGGCCGCGAGGCCCCTTTTTCATTCCTGCCTCGAGAGCTGGCGGCGCAGCCTCACAACCCCGCCACTGCCTGCGCCAGCAGCGGCGCCACGCTCACGGCGTTGCTCGGGTGCGGCACGGCGTCCGTGCTCCAGACGTGGCGCACGCCGGCCGCGTGCAGCTGCGCCAGCGCGTCGCCCACGAAGAGGGCGTGCGTCACCGCCACGTCCACCGAGGCCGCCCCGCGCGCCAGCGCCTGCGTGGCCGCGGCGATCAGCGTCTGGCCCGTGCTGGCCACGTCATCGAGCAGCACCACCGCACGGCCGCCGAGTTCCAGGGGCGGCAGCTCCAGGACCACCTCGCGGTCACCCAGCCGGCGCTTGCAGCCCATGCCGTGCTCCAGGCCTTGCCCTTGCGCCGCGGCCTGCACCCACTGCGCCGCCTCTTCGTCCGGGCCGATCAGGATCGGGCGGTCGAGCTGCCGCGCCACCCACTCGCCCAGCAGCGGCGCCGCCGACAGCGCCAGCCCACGCCGGCCCGGGAACAGCGCCTCCATCGAGGTCACGCGGTGCAGGTGCGGGTCCACCGTCAGCACCGCGTCGAACAGCCCGCCCAGCAGCGCCGCCACGTGGCGCTGGCTCACCACCTCGCCGGGCGTGAAAGCCATGTCCTGGCGCATGTAGGCCAGGTACGGCGACACCAGGATGAGCTCGCGCGCGCCCAGCTCGCGCGCCGCCGGCGCACACAGCAGCAACTCCGTCAGCTTCTCGTTGGGCTGCTGCAGTCCGCGCAGCATCAGCACCCGCGACGGCAACGTCCCGGGCAGCCGCAGTCGCAGCTCGCCGTCGGGAAAACGGTGACGCTGCACGAAGGCCAGCGGCACGCCCAGCGCCTGCGCCAGGGCCTGCGCCAGCGGCGCCTCGTCGTCGAAGGCCAGCAGCATCTGCTCGCTCATGGGAACTCCAGACTTCTTCCTGAGGGGTTGGTCGATGGCGCGCGGCTCCGCATCGCCGGCCCTCAGCGGGCCTGCAGCGCCTGCGCGATGGTGTCGCGCAGGTGCGCCGCCAGGGCGCGCCGGTCGGCATGCGCCACCGCCTGCGGCGGCAGCACCTGCAGCTGCACCGCCAGGCCCTGCGCGCAGGCCAGGCGCCACAGGCTCTGGCCCAGCGTCATGTCGCCCACGAAGCTCGCGGCCGGGCTCACCGCGTGCAGCGGGTCGCTGTAGCGCAGCGCCACCGGCTGCACCGGCTCGCCGCTGGCGATCACGGCCTGCAGCAAGTTGGCGTGGAAGGGCAGCAGCTCATGGCCCTCGCCGGTGGTGCCCTCGGGAAACACCGCCACCGTGTCGCCGTCGCGCAGCGCCTGCGTGATGGCGTGCAGCACGCGCATGGCGTCGCGCGCGCGCTCGCGCTGCAGGTACAGCGTGCCGGCGGCGTCCACCAACCGCCCCACCAGGGGCCAGGCCTGCACCTCGGCCTTGGAGACGAAGCGCGCCTGCGGGCACAGCGCGTGGATGGCGGCGATATCCAGCCACGACACGTGGTTGGCCACGATCAGCTTGGCGCCGGGACGAAACGTGCCCTGCGCGCGCAGCTCCAGCCCCAGCGTGGCCAGCAGCTTGCGCGACCACCAGCCGATGCGCGCCTGCCGCCGCGCCGGACCGTAGAACGGGAACAGCAGCAGCACGATGGCCAACCCGTGCAGCCCATGCAGCACCGTGCGCGCCAGCCGCCACAGCGCGCGCAGCCGCCGCAGCGACGACACGGCAGCGGGGGCGGACACCGCCAGCGTCGGCGTCGTCTCGGGCGGAAGCTGCATCGGGGCGCCGGCGGGCGGGACGCGCGTCAGAAAGCCTCGTGCGCCACCGTGCCGGCCACCAGCGTGGCCACCACGCGCCCGGGCAGCATGCTGCCAGTGAGCTCGAAGGCGAAGGGCGTGTGCTTGCCCTGGCTGCGCAGCTGCGCAGCCTCCAGCCCCCACTGTGCCTGCGGGTCGAAGAGGCAGACGTCGGCCACGCCGCCTTCCACCAGGCGCCCGGCACTGGAAACCAGCGAGCCCAGCGCCTCGCCCAGCACGGCCACCGGGCCGCTGGTCACGCGTGCCAGCGACTGCGCCAGCGTGAGGCCCTGGTCCTGGCCCCACTTCAGCGCCAGGCTCAGCAGCAGTTCCAGCCCGGTGGCGCCGGGCTCAGCCTCGGCGAAGGGCAGGTTCTTGGCGTCCTCGTCCACCGGGGTGTGGTCCGACACCAGTGCGTCGATGGTGCCGTCGGCCAGCGCCGCGCGCAGCGCGTCGCGGTCGCGCTGCTGGCGCAGCGGCGGCGTCAGGCGCATGGCGGCGTTGAAGAAGCCGATGTCCACGTCCGTGAGGTGCAGCGAGTTGATGCTCACGTCCGCCGTCACCGGCAGCCCCTGCGCCTTGGCCTGGCGCAGCAGCTCCACGCCCTCGGCGCTGGAGAGGCGGCACAGGTGCACGCGCGCGCCGGTGCTGCGCACCAGCTCGAAGATGGTGTGCAGCGCCACCGTCTCGGCCGCCACGGGCACGCCCGAAAGGCCCAGGCGCGTGGCGACCGCGCCGCTGGCGGCCACGCCGGCGCCCAGCCACGGGTCCTGCGGGCGCAGCCACACGGTGTAGCCATAGGTGCTGGCGTACTGCAGCGCGCGCAGCAGCACCTGCGTGTCGCGCACCGGCGCCTCGGCCTGCGCGAAGCCGATGCAGCCGGACTCGGTGAGCTCGGCCATCTCGGTGAGCGCCTTGCCCTCCAGGCCGCAGGTGAGCGCGCCCAGCGGGAACAGCCGGCAGCGGCTGAGCTTGCGGGCGCGGAACTTGAGCATGTCCACCAGGCCCGGCTCATCGAGCGGCGGGTCGGTGTCGGGCGGGCACACGAGGCTGGTGACGCCACCGGCCGCGGCCGCGGCCAGCTCGCTCTCCAGCATGCCCTCGTGCTCGTGGCCGGGCTCACGCAGCCGGGCGGCGAGGTCCACCAGGCCCGGTGCAACCACCAGGCCCTGCGCGTCGATCACGCGGTCGGCCTCGAAGTCCGGGTTGACGTTGCCGATGGTCAGGATGCGGCCCGCGGCGATAGCCACGTCGGCCGCCTCGTCGCGGCCGGAGGCCGGGTCCACGACGCGGCCGTTCTTGATCAGGATCTTCATGCTTTCCACATCCTCCGTTCGCCCTGAGCTTGGTCGTTGGGCCAACAGGCCGGCTGGGCCATAAGGCTTCGACAGGCTCAGCCCGAACGGGACTTTGGTTGTTCAGGCGTCGTTGCCGGCGAGGATGCTCATCACCGCCATGCGCACGGCGATGCCGAAGGTCACCTGCGGCAGGATCACGCTGTGGCGCCCGTCGGCCACCGCCGAGTCGATCTCCACGCCACGGTTGATCGGGCCCGGGTGCATGACGATGGCATCGGGCTTGGCCAGCGCCAGCTTCTCCGGCGTCAGGCCGTAGTGCTTGAAGAACTCGCCCGCGCTGGGCAGCAGCGCGCTGCCCATGCGCTCGTTCTGCAGCCGCAGCATGATGATCACGTCGGCATCGCGGATGCCCTCGGCCATGTCGCGGCACACGCGCACGCCCATCTCGCGCAGATTGTCCGGCACCAGCGTCTTCGGCCCCACCGCGCGGATCTCGGGCACGCCCAGCGTCGTGAGCGCGTGGATGTCCGAACGCGCCACGCGCGAGTGCACGATGTCGCCCACGATCGCCACCGTGAGGTTGGTGAAGTCCTTCTTGAAGTGCCGGATCGTGTACATGTCCAGCAGGCCCTGCGTCGGGTGCGCGTGGCGCCCGTCGCCGGCGTTGACCACGTGCACGTGCGGCGCGCAGTGCTGGGCGATCAGGTAGGGCGCGCCCGACTCGCTGTGCCGCACCACGAACATGTCGGCCTGCATGGCCGAGAGGTTGGCGATGGTGTCGAGCAGGCTCTCGCCCTTGGCGGTCGAGGAGCGCGCGATGTCGAGGTTGATCACGTCCGCCGACAGCCGCTTGGCCGCGATCTCGAAGGTGGTGCGCGTGCGCGTGCTGTTCTCGAAGAACAGGTTGAACACGCTCTTGCCGCGCAGCAGCGGCACCTTCTTGACCTCGCGGTCGCTCACGGAGAGGAAGGTGGAAGCGGTGTCGAGGATCTGCGTGAGCACCGCGCGCGGCAGGCCCTCGATGGACAGCAGGTGGATCAGCTCGCCGTGGCTGTTGAGCTGGGGATTGCGGCGCGACAGCATCAGGCGGCGCCCTCCAGGGCAAAGGTGAAGCGGCCGGCGGCATCGCGCGCCAGCGACAGGCGTTGTTCGGCCGGCAGCGCGAGCTTGGCGGCGGCGAAGGCGGGCTCGATGGGCAGCTCGCGCCCGCCGCGGTCCACCAGCACCGCCAGCGTCACGCTGGCCGGGCGGCCGAAGTCGAAGAGCTCGTTGATCACCGCGCGCGTGGTGCGCCCGGTGTAGAGCACATCGTCGATCAGCAGGATGTGCCGCCCTTCGATCTCGAAGGGCAGCTTGGTGGCGTCGGTCAGGTGCATGCCGCGCGAGCCGTAGTCGTCGCGGTGCAGCGCGCTGGAGATGACGCCGGGCGCGCCGGGTAGGCTCAGGTCGGTGTGCAGCCGCTCGGCCAGCCAGGCCCCGCCGCTCCACACGCCCACGAGCGCGGATGTTTCGGTATCGGCGGGACGCAGCAGCCGCGCGACGCCGCGCAGCAGCTCGCCGTACAGCGCCTCGGCGTCCAGGGAAAGGGTGCTCATGCTTGTCTCAGGAACTGCTCCAGGATCAGCGCGGCCGAAGCCGCGTCCAGGTCGCGCGCACCGCCGGCCTCGGCCTCGGTGCTGGTGTAGCGCTCGTCCACCTCGTGCACCGGCAGCCTGAAGCGGCCGTGCAGCTGGCGCGCGAAGCGCTGCGCGCGGTGCGTATTGTCGTGCGGCGCCCCGTCGGGATGGCGCGGCACGCCCACCACCAGCGCATCGGGCTGGTACTCGCGGATGAGTTTCTCGATCGCCGCGAAGCGCACGTCGGCCTTCTCGGTGGCGATGGTCTTGAGCGGCGTGGCGCTGCGCGTGACGGTGTTGCCGCTGGCCACGCCGGTGCGCTTGGCACCGAAGTCGAAGGCGAGAAAGCTCTGCGCGCGGCCCACGCCGCCGGGCGCCTCGCTCATGCGTGCCCCGCCTCGCCGCTGAGCATGCGCGGATCGATCCCCAGCAGCGACAGCGCGCGCGTGTAGCGCTGCTCGGGCGGGGTGTCGAAGATGATCTGCGGGTCGGCGGCGACGTTGAGCCAGCCGTTGCGCGAGATCTCCTCCTCCAGCTGCCCCGCGCCCCAGCCGCTGTAGCCCAGCGTCACCAGCACGCGGCGCGGACCCGTGCCATGCGCCAGCGACTCCAGCACGTCCTTGCTGGTGGTCATCTCCAGCCCGCCGGGCACCGTCATCGTGGAGTTGAAGCGTGCCGCGCCCAGTGCCTCGTGCAACACGAAGCCGCGCTCGGTCTGCACCGGGCCGCCGAAGTACACCGGCTCGTCGGCCAGCTCGCTGCGGTCCAGGCTCAGGTCCACCTTCTCGAACAGGTGGCGCAGGGTGATGTCGGTGGGCTTGTTGATCATCAGCCCCAGGGCGCCCTTGTCGCTGTGCTCGCACAGGTACACCACCGCGCCCGCGAAGTTGTCGTCCGCCATGCCAGGCATGGCAATCAGGAACTGGTTTGTCAGATCGATGCCACGCTCAGCCATGCGGCATTCTATTCCCGGGCCACACTGGCACCCGTGAACAAGGACCTTGACACCGCCCTCGTCTGGTTCCGTCGCGACCTGCGCGCCGACGACCAGGCCGCGCTCTACCACGCCCTGCGCCATGCCCGGCGCGTGTGGTGCGCCTTCGTCTTCGACACCGAACTGCTCACCGGGCTGCCGCGCCAGGACCGGCGCGTGGAGTTCATCCGCGACAGCCTCATCGGGCTGGACGCACAGCTGCGCGCGCTGGGCGCCGCCCACGGTACCGAGCACAGCGGGCTGATCGTGCGCCACGGCCACGGCGCCGAGGAGATCGTGCGGCTGGCGCGGCAGCTGCACGTGCAGGCCGTCTACCTCAACCACGACGACGACCCCGCGGCGCTGGCGCGCGACGCGCGCGTGCGCGGCGCGCTGGCGCAGGACGGCATCGCGCTGCACTCCAGCAAGGACCATGTCGTTTTCGAGCGCAACGAGGTGCTCAGCGGCGCCGGCACGCCCTACAGCGTCTTCACGCCCTACTTCAACGCCTGGCTCAAGAAGCTCGACGACTACTACCTCAGCGCCTATCCCGTGGCGCGCCATGCCGCCTCGCTGGCGCCCGTGCCGGAGGAATTCCGCCAGCCGGTCCCGAGCCTGGAAACCCTGGGCTTCGAGACCACCAACCTGCACCAGTTGAAGCTGCCCACCGGTCCCGCCGGCGGCCAGGCGCTGCTCGATGAATTCCTGGCCGAGCGCATAGACCGCTACGACGTGACGCGCGACTTCCCGGCCGTGAAGGGGCCGAGCTACCTGGGCACGCACCTGCGCTTCGGCACCGTGTCGGTACGCCAGCTCGCGCGCGAGGCCTGGCGCCGCGCGCAGGCCGGCTCCAGCGGCGCGCGCGTGTGGCTGTCGGAGCTGGCCTGGCGCGACTTCTTCCAGCAGATCCTCTTCCATCACCCGCGCGTGGTGGAGCACGCCTATCACCCCGAGTTCGACCGCGTGAAGTGGGAAAAGGGCAAGCACGCCGACGCGCTGTTCGCCGCCTGGTGCGAGGGCCGTACCGGCTACCCGCTGGTGGACGCGGCCATGCTGCAGCTCGCGCAAAGCGGCTACCAGCACAACCGGCTGCGCATGCTCACGGCCAGTTTCCTGGTCAAGGACCTGGGGCTGGACTACAAACGCGGCGAGCGCTGGTTTGCTTTGAAACTCAACGACCACGAGCTCGCCTCCAACAACGGCAACTGGCAGTGGGCCGCCGGCACCGGCTGCGATCCGCAGCCCTGGTTCCGCATCTTCAACCCCGTGAGCCAGAGCAGGAAGTTCGATCCGCAGGGCCGCTTCATCCGCCGCTACCTGCCGCAGCTGGCCAAGCTGCCCGACGACCTGATCCACGCCCCCTGGCTGGCCAAGCCGGTGGACCTGGAGGCCGCCAGCATCGAGCTCGGCGTGGACTACCCGCGGCCCATCGTGGACCACGAGGAAGCGCGCCAGAAGACGCTGGCGCGCTTCGAGGTGGTCAAGGAAGCCAAGGCCGCCAAGGCCGCGGCCCGGGCGGCGAAGAAGGCGCTGGCCGCGGGCGTGGACTGACACAACGCTTTTTCCACTCGCCCTGAGCTTGTCGAAGGGCTCAGCCCGAACGGGATCTGCGGTTTCGGGCAGGCACGGCACCTGCCGCCCCACGCTCGCGCCGTTGACGTCGTGACGGCGGGGCGTGCCGGCCCATCCGGCGCAAGGGGTGCCGATGCCGCCGTCCGCCGATTCCCTCCCGGACTCCCGACCGCCGCAGCCCCAGGCGCTGCTGGGGCTGCGCGAGGCCGTCGCCATCACCGTGGGCCTGGTCATCGGCGCGGGCATCTTCAAGGCCCCGTCGCTGGTGGCCGGCATGGCCGGCGGCAGCGGCTGGATGTTCGCCGCCTGGGCGCTGGGCGGGCTGATGTCGCTCGTGGGCGCGCTGTGCTATGCCGAGCTGGCCACCGCGTACCCGCATGCCGGCGGCGACTACCACTTCCTGCGCCGCGCCTGGGGGCACAGCGTGTCCTTCCTGTTCGCCTGGGCACGCTTTGCCGTCATCACCACCGGCTCCATCGCGCTGCTGGGTTTCGTCTTCGGCGACTACATGCAGCAACTGCTGCCGCTGGGCCCAAACGGGCCGGCCTGGTGGGCGGCGGCGGCGATCGCCGCTCTGTCGTGGCTGAACCTGCGCGGCCTGCGCTCCGGCGCGGCGGCGCAGACCTGGCTCACCGCCGTGGAGGTGGGCGGGCTGCTGCTGGTCGTTGGCGCCGGGCTGTTCCTGCTGGGCCAGGGCGACGGCGCGGCCCTGGCGCCGGCCCCCTCCCCGACTGCCGACGCCACGGCCGAAGGCGGCGCGGCGCCCTGGAGCCTCTCCGGCTTCGGCCTGGCGATGGTGTTCGTGCTGCTGACCTACGGCGGCTGGAACGAGGCGGCCTACATCAGCGCGGAAGTGAAGGACCGGCGCCGCAACATGGTGCGCACGCTGGTGCTGTCCATCGCGGTCATCACGGCGCTGTACCTGCTGGTGGTGTGGGCCTACTGGCACGGCCTGGGGCTGGCGGGCATGGCGCGCGCGCAGAGCATCGCGGCCGACCTGCTGCGCGAAGCCTTCGGCCCCGCCGGCGGGCAATTGATCGCCGCCATCGTCGCCGTGGCGGCGCTGACCTCCATGAACGCCACCATCATCGTGGGCGCGCGCACCAGCTTCGCCGTGGGCCGCGACTGGCCGCTGCTGTCGCGCCTGGGCCGCTGGGACGCCGCGCGCGGCACGCCGCCGGTGGCGCTGGCGCTGCAGGGCGCCGCGGCACTGGCGCTGGTGGCCGTGGGCGCCGCCGCGGGCAGCGGTTTCAAGGCCATGGTGGAGTTCACCGCGCCGGTGTTCTGGCTGTTCTTCCTGCTCACCGGGCTGGCGCTGTTCGTGCTGCGCCGGCGCGAGCCCCATGCCGAGCGGCCGTTCCGCGTGCCGCTGTACCCGCTGCTGCCACTGCTGTTCTGCGCCACCTGCGCCTACATGCTGTGGTCCAGCCTGTCCTACGTTTACAGCCAGCAGCTCGGCGGCTTCAACGCCGCCTGGATCGGCGTCGGCGTGCTGCTCGCCGGCGCCCTGTGGCTGCCGGTGCTGCGCGCACCGGCGCCGGACAACGAAGCGACCCCCCTGAGGAGAGATGCCCATGAACGCGCCTGAGCTCGCCGCCTTCCACCTGAGCCGCCGCCGCGCCGCGGCGCTGGCGCTGCTGCTGCCCTGCGCCCTGGCACGCGCGCAGGAGGCGACACAGGGCCAGCAGCCGGCCAAGCCGCTGGACGTGCCCTACGTGCCCACGCCGATGGCCGTGGTCAACAAGATGCTCGACATGGCCCGCGTGCGCCGCGGCGACGTGCTCTACGACCTGGGCTGCGGCGACGGCCGCATCGTCGTCACCGCCGCCAAGGAGCGCGGCGCGCGCGGCGTGGGCATCGACATCGACCCGCGACGCATCGCCGAGGCGCGGCGCCGGGCTCAGGAGGCCGGGGTGGAGGACCGGGTGCGCTTCATCGAGGGCAACCTGTTCGATGCCGATTTCGCCGAGGCCGACGTCGTGGCGCTGTACCTGCTGCCGCGCATCAACCTGGAGTTGCGCCCGCAACTGTGGCGCCAGCTCAAGCTGGGCTCGCGCGTGGTTTCGCATGCCTTCGACATGGGCGAGGACTGGCCACCCGAGCAGATGCAGAACCTGCGCGGCTCCACCATCTACGCCTGGACCATACGCAAGGCGCAGAAGGACGCGGTGCGGACGTAGGGCGGTTGGCGCTCTCCAGCTCGCGATTGCTACTGAAAGAACCTTGTCATGCCCGCGAAGGCGGGCATCCACGTGCGCCGGGATGCCGCCCGGGGTTCGTGGACACCCGCCTGCGCGGGTGTGACGGACTTGTTCACGCCGCGCCCGCCCCCTTGCCCGCCGGCGCGTGGTGGTGGTGCGTGCGCAGCCGCCGCAGGTGCCGCAGCGTGAACTCCACCGCGTCGTCCACGAAGGTGAACACCACCGGGATCACCAGCAGGCTCAGGAAGGTGCTGGTGATCAGCCCGCCGATCACCGCCACCGCCATCGGCGAGCGGAAGCTCGGGTCGGTGCCGATGCCCATCGCGATGGGCAGCATGCCCGCGCCCATGGCGATGGTGGTCATCACGATCGGCCGCGCGCGCTTGTGGCAGGCGTCCAGCAGCGCGTCCCAGCGGCTCATGCCCTCGCGCCGCGCCAGGATCGCGTAGTCCACCAGCAGGATCGAGTTCTTGGTGGCGATGCCCATGAGCATGATCAGCCCGATCAGCGAGGGCATCGAGAACGCGCTGCGCGTCAGCAGCAGCGCCACGAAGGCCCCGCCCAGCGACAGCGGCAGCGCCGCCAGGATCGTCACCGGCTGCATGAAGTTCTTGAACAGCAGCACCAGCACCACGTAGATGCACATCACGCCGGTGAGCATCGCCAGCCCGAAGCTGGCGAAGAGCTCGCCCATCACCTCCGCGTCGCCCAGCGCCGCCTGGCTCACGCCGGGCGGCAGGCGCTGCAGGCTCGGCAGCTTCTGCACCTGGGCCGCCACGTCGCCCAGCGGCACGCCGTTGAGCTCCACCTCCAGGTTGACGTTGCGCAGCCGGTCGTAGCGGTTGATCACCGCCGGGCCGCTCTCCAGGCTCAGCTCGGCCACGTTGGCCAGCTGCACCGGGCGCCCGTTGCGCCCGGGCACCGACAGCTGCGACAGCAGCGACAGGTCCTCGCGCGCGCTCTCGGGCAGCCGCACCACGATCGGCACCTGCCGCTGCGACAGGTTGAGCTTGGGCAGGGCCGCGTCGTAGTCGCCCGTGGTGGCGATGCGCAGCGTGTCGGCGATCACCTGCGAGCTCACGCCGGCCTCGGCGGCGCGCGCGAAGTCCGGCCGCACCACCAGCTCCGGGCGCACCAGGCTGGCCGTGGAGCGCACGCTGCCGATGCCGGGAATGGTGCGCAGGTCGCGTTCCACCGCCTGCGCCGCCTCCAGCAGCGCCTGGCCGTCCTCGCCCGAGAGCACCAGCATGTACTTCTCGCCCGATCCGCCCAGGCCCACCGACACGCGCACGCCGGGCAGCGCCTCCAGCGACTTGCGCAGCTCGGCCTCGATGGCCTGCTTGCGCAGCCCCGGGCGGTCCTGGCGCGGCGTGAGGTTGAGGATCAGCGAGGCCTTGCGCACCTCGGCCGCGCCGCCGGGCATGAACGGGTCGGAGCCCGTGGCCCCGCCGCCGATGGCGGTGTAGACCAGCTTCACGTGCGGGTTCCTCTGCAGGATCGCGCGCGCCTGCTCGGCCGCGGCGCGCGTCTCCTCGAAGGTGCTGCCCGGCGGCAGCTCCAGTCCCACCTGCGTCTGCCCGAAGTCGTCGGCCGGGATGAAGCCCGTGGGCAGCAGCGGGATCAGCATGATCGAGCCCACGAAGAACAGCCCCGCCCCGCCCGCCGTCAGCCAGCGGTGCTTCAGGCACTTGGCGGCGAAGCGCATGTACCAGCGCATCACGCGCCCCTCGGGCTTGGCATGCACGATGGGCTTGAGCAGGTAGGCCGCCATCATCGGCGTGAGCATGCGCGCCACCACCAGCGAGGCGAACACCGCCAGCGACGCCGTCCAGCCGAACTGCTTGAAGAATTTCCCGGGGATGCCGCTCATGAACGCCGTGGGCAGGAACACGGCGATCAGCGTGAAAGTCGTCGCGATCACGGCCAGCCCGATCTCGTCGGCCGCCTCCATCGCCGCCTGGTACGGCGACTTGCCCATCTTCAGGTGGCGCACGATGTTCTCGATCTCGACGATGGCGTCGTCCACCAGGATGCCCACCACCAGCGACAGCGACAGCAGCGTCACCACGTTGATGCTGAAGCCCAGCAGGACCATGCCCAGGAACGCCGGGATCACCGACAGCGGCAGCGCCGTGGCGGCCACGAAGGTGGCGCGCCAGTCGCGCAGGAAGAACCACACCACGATCACCGCCAGCAGCGCGCCCTCGTAGAGCAGGTGCATCGAGCCCTCGTAGTTCTCCGCCACCGGGTCCACGAAGTTGAAGGCCTGGTGGATGCGCAGGTCCGGGTGCTCGGTGCGCAGCTGCTCCAGCGCGCGGCGCACGCCCGTGTCCACGTCGATCTCGCCGGCGCCGCGGGCGCGCGTGATCTCGAAGCCCACCACCGGCTGCCCGTTCAGCAGCGCCTGGCTGCGCCGCTCGGCCACGGTGTCGATGACGTCGGCCACCTGGTCCAGCCGGACGCGCCGTCCGTCCGAGAGCGTGAGCTGCACCGCGCCGAGCTCCTGCGCCGAGGCCACCGTGCCCAGCGTGCGCACCGCCTGCTCGCCGCCGCCCAGGTCCACACGGCCGCCCGACGACTCCTGCTGCACGCGCTTGAGCTCGCGCGAGATCTCGGCCGCCGTGGCACCCAGCGACAGCAGCCGCGCCGGGTCCAGCTCCACGCGCACCTCGCGCGTGACGCCGCCCACGCGCGCCACCGAGCCCACCCCCGGCACGCCCAGCAGCCGCTTGGCCACCGTGTTGTCCACGAACCAGGACAGCGCCTCGTCGTCCAGCCGCTCGCTGGCGATGGTGTAGGTGAGGATGGGCACGCCCGAGAGGTTCATCTTGGCGATGCTCGGGTCGCGCAGGTCCGCCGGCAGTTGCGAGCGCACCCGGTTGACCGCGTCGCGCACGTCGTCCACCGCCTCCTGCGTGGGCTTCTCCAGCCGGAACTCCACCGTGATGGTGGCCACCCCGTCCTGCAGCGCGGTGTAGATGTGCTTGATGCCCTGCACCGTGGAGACCGAGTCCTCGATCTTGCGCGCCACCTCGGTCTCCATCTGCGCCGGCGAGGCGCCGGGCAGCGAGGCCGTGACGATGACCGTGGGCAGGTCGATGTCGGGGAAGTTCTGGATCTTCATCGCGCTGAAGCTCATCAGCCCTGCCACCGTGAGCAGGACGAAGAGCATCAGCGCGGGGATCGGGTTGCGGATCGACCAGGCGGAGACGTTCATCGCGTGGCTTTCGCGTCAGGGGTCGAGGTGGCACCGCCGGCCGCCGCCTGGCGCGAGGCGCCGGCGGCCGCCGCGGGCGGCGCGTCCACCACCTGCACCGTGTCGCCGTCGGCCAGGAAGGCCGCGCCGCGGTCCACCACGCGCGCGTCCGGCTTCAGGTTGCGCACCTCGATGCGGTCGCCCTGGCGCTGCCCCGCCTCGACCTTGACCCGGCTGACCTTGGAGTCCGGGCCCAGCACCATCACGTAGCTGAAGCCCTCGCGCAGCAGCACGGCCGAGGCCGGCAGCGTCAGCACCGCGCGGCGCGCCAGCGCGAGCTCGCCGCGCGCGAACATGCCCGCGCGCACGTCCGAGCCGGGCGCGGGCTGCAAGTCCACGTAGACCAGCGCGTTGCGCGTCTGCGGGTCGATGGTGGGCGCGAGCTGGCGCACCTTGCCCGGCACGCGCGTGCCCGCCGGCGTGACCAGCGTCACCGCCTGCCCTGCCTTCACCTTGGGCAGCTCGGCGGCCGGCACCTCGGCGCGCCACTCCAGCCGGCCCTGGCGGATGAGGCGGAACAGCTCCAGCCCCGGCTGCACCACGCTGCCCACGGCGGCGCTGCGCGCGCTCACCACGCCGTCGTCGGGCGCGAGCACCTGCGTCTTGCGCAGGCGCAGCTGCTGCGCATCGAGCTGCGCGCGCGCGGCCTGCACGCGCGCCGCGGCGGTCTGCTCGCCGGTGAGGTACTGCGAGATCTGCTGCGCGCTCAGGGCGCCGCTTTGCTGCAGCGCCCGCGCGCGCTCGGCGTTGGCCTTGGCCTCGGCCAACGCCGCCTGCGCCTCGGCCAGCGCCGCCTGCGCCTGCGCCACGTCGGCGCGGATGGTGTCGTCCACCAGGCGCGCCAGCGGCTGGCCGCGCTTGACCACGTCGCCCACGTTCACCAGCACCTGCGCCAGCGCCACGCCGCCGAGCTCGGCGCCGACGATCGTTTCCTGCCAGGCGGCGACGTTGCCGTTGACCGCCAGCGTCTGCGTCCACTCCGCGGGCTGCGGCTGCGTGACCGAGACGCTCAGCGCGGCGCGCGGCGCCGCCTGGGCCTTGTCGGCCGGCTGGCCCTGCACGGTCAGCGCCGACAGCGCCAGCCCGCCAAGCGCCAGCGCAGCAGCCAGCACGGTGGTTTTCTTCGAGATCGGCTTCATGGTTGACGGAGGTTGGATTCGGTGCCGGCGGTGCCGGCGGTACCGGCAGCGCCGGTGCCGGAAGCGTTGGCAGCCACGGCCAGCGAGCCATCCCAGCCGCCGCCGCTGGCCTTGTAGAGCTGGACCCAGGCCGCCACGCGCTCGCGCCGCACGGCCAGCAGCGCGGCCTCGGCGGCGATGCGCTGGCGCCGCGCGTCCTGCAATTCGATCAGGCTGGCGTTGCCCAGCTCCCAGCGCGTCTGCGTCGCCTGCACGAAGCGCTGCCAGTTCTCGGCCGCCACCCGGGCGTCATCTTCGCGCCGCGCCGTGGCGTCCAGCCGCACCAGGGCTTCTTCGACCTCGCGCACCGCGCCGCGCACGCGCTGCTGCCAGGCCGCCAGCGCCTCGTCCAGCCGCGCACGCGCGGCATCGACCTCGGCGCGGCGGCGCCCGGCATCGAACAGCGGCAGCGACAGCGCCGGCCCGAAGGACCAGTTGGCGCCGGTGTCCTGCACGCCGCCCACGCGCCCCACGCCCAGCGTGACCGCGCCGGTCAGCAGCAGCCGCGGCCAGCGCGCCGCCTCCGCCACGTCCACGCC
>NZ_CALAOH010000022.1 GCF_937926365.1 uncultured Azohydromonas sp.
GTGTGAAAGTAGGACATCGTCAGGCTAATATCCCCGCCAAACGCCCCGACCATCCTCTGGTCGGGGCGTTTTGCTTTGTGGGCCTGAAATCCGCGCGGGCCTCGGAAAAACTGCCGTCATCCCGGCGAAAACCGGAATCCACGCTGAAACCTTTGCGGAAATTGGGGCACCAGCTCAGGCGCCCGCGGCCACGGGATGGCGTTCAGCCTGGATCATCGATCCATCCCTGTGCGGGGCCACCAGCCAGGCTTCCAGCGTCGCAACCGCTTGGCCGATGCCGTCTTCGGATGCCATCGCCTCTCCCAGCGCCCGAGCACGCGCCTGCGTGGTGGGCAACTCCGCGAAGTCCAACTGCTGTGCCAGCGCTGCGGCATCGAGCCGCTTCTGCGACACCGCGCGCGCGGCCACGCCAGCGCGGGCCAGGCGGTCGGCCCAGAAGAATTGGTTGGCCGCAAAGGGCACTACCACCGACGGCACGCCGGCGCGCGCCGCGGTGTGGGTGGTGCCGGCGCCACCGTGGTGCACCACGGCCGAGACCAGCGGGAACAGCGCCTCGTGCGGCGCCGCCTCCAGCACATGGAAATTGGCCGGCAAAGCCTCTGCTTCGATGCCGCTCCAGCCCGGCCAGAACAGCACGCGCCGTCCGCGCACGCCTTCCACCAGCATGCGCACCAGGCGCTCGCGATTGAAACCACCCATGCTGCCGAAGCCCACGTAGATCGGCCGCGGGCCGGCGGCAAGAAAAGCCTTCAGCGCGGGTGGCGGCTGCCAGTCCAGGGCGCGGGCCACCGGCGCCTGCCACGCGCCGCAGATGCGCCAGTGCTCGGCCCAGTCCCGCGGCTGCGGCACCAACTGGGGCGAGACGCCGTAGAGCAGCGGGTAGTCGCTCCACGCCACCCGGCGCGGCGGGGCGCCCAGCACCGCGTTGGTGGCCGGGCGGAGCATGCGCCACATCACGGCACGGATGAACTCATGGCTCCACCGGTTGAGCCAGCCGGGCAGGCGCCACGGGGGCAGCAGCGGCGAGCCGAACTCGGCCGTGGGCGAGATCGGCCACAGCCCCAGGCCGATGGCTGGTTTGCCCAGCGCCTCGCCCACGGCCAGGCCGACGTAGCTGGCCAGCCCGGAGAACAGGATGGCGTCGCTGTCGCGCGCATCCTCCAGCAGCGTGCGCAACCAGTCGGCGCAATGGTCCTGGGCGATGCGAGCCACGGCGCGCAGCATCTCGCGCACGTCATCCCCGCGCTGGCTCATCAGCGCGTGCAGCGCGCCGCCGGGGGCCACGTTGGCCTGGATGTCGCCCGCCAGTCCCCATGCCGGCACGCCCAGCGCATGGGCGCTGCCCAACGTGGAGCGGTCGGCCCAGAGCCGTACCTGGTGGCCGCGCTGCATCAGCGCGTGGCACACCCCGACCAGCGGCCGGGTGTCGCCTTCGGTGCCGTAGGTGATCACGGAAAAGCGCAGGGCGGACATGGCAGGCGGCGACTTCGCGATGAGGTGGGGAAGTACCCGAAGTCTGCAGCCCCGGGACGTGGCGGGTCTTGAAGAAATCGGCCATCAGTGGCGACTGCGCGCGCTTTCGGCTCAGAGCCGGAACGGCCAGTAGTCCGGTGCGTGTTGCGCGGCCTGCAGCAGCCGTGCCGCGGGCAGGCCGCACAGTGCCTGCAGCTCGCGGGTCAGGTGCGCCTGGTCCGCGTAGCCGAACTCGGCGGCCAGTTCGGCCAGGCGTAGCGGCTGGCCTTGCGCCAGCGCGTCGCGAGCCTTGATGAAGGCGCCACTCGCCCGCTGGATGCGCTGCCACTGCACCGGCGACAGCCCGGTGGCGGCCTGCATCTGGCGGCGCAGCTGGCGTTCGCCCAGCGCCAGCAGCTCGGCCAGCTCCGCCACGCCGGCGGAGGACTCGGCCGTATCCCGCGGTGTCAGCGGCCGGCGCAGGTGGGCCGCCAGCCTCGGTGGTGTGGCGGCTGCCCAGTGCTCGCGGCACGCCAACCAGCGCGGTGTCAGCCAGTCAACGATCCAGCGTTGCTGGGCGTCCGCGTCCTTCGCCAGCGCACCGAGGGCCGCCGGCCACTCGGACCACTCGTCCGGCAGCAGCGTGCCGGCATCGGCCTCCTCGTCCTGCAGGCTGGCGGGCACGACGCCAGTAAGGCGGGCAAAGGCATCCGGGTAGAACACCACGCCCAGGCAGCGCAGCGGTGCCAGGCTGGTGGAGGTGACGGGCCGCGTGCGCGGACCGGAGGCTATCCAGCGGGCAGCGCCTGCCCGGCCGGCGCGGCGCGCGTGGCATGGGGCAGGGCCACGGCCCTGTCGGTGAAAAGCGTGAGCACGCACCATCCCATGGCCGGAAAGTGGTTCCGCGGCGGGGTTGGCGGCGGCCAGGCGTCGTCCAGGGTGGAGATGAAGACCAAGCTGTCCACCGCCTCGGCCAGCGGGCTTTCGACGCGGCGGTGCTCGACGTGCATGGCGCCGACTCTACGGCTCAGGCTGGTGTGGCCATGCGTCGCAGCTGTGCGACCTCGAGAAAGATTTCATTGGCCCCGGCCTCGCGCAGCGACTCCAGCTCGCCGTAGCCCCAGGCCACCGCCCCGAAGGCGATGCCCGCGGCATGCGCGGCGCGCAGGTCGGAGATCTGGTCGCCGATGCAGATCGCCTGCGCGGCCGGGATGCCGCTGCGCGACAGCACCCGCCTGATGCGGGCTTGCTTGCCCAGGATCGAGCTGCCGCCTTCCAGGTACGAGAAATGGTCGGCGTTGGCCGGGCCAAGCGCGCGCAGCGCGTTGTCTACCGAGTTCGACGTGAGCAGCGCCAGCGTCATGCCCTGGCCGCGAAGGAAAGCCAGCGTCTCGCCGATGCCCTCGAACAGCGGCACGCCGGCGGAACGGGACTTCATCAAGCTGATGAAGCTGGCCGCCACCAGTGGCAGCTTCCACAGCGGCATGCCGACCAGCCGCATGTTCTGGCGCACGTCCTGGCGCCGCATGAGCGAGATCTGCTCGGCCTTCACTGGCTTGAAGCGGTGCCGGCGTGCAAGCTCGTCCAGCGTCTCGACGAAGAAGGGAAAGGAGTCGGCCAGCGTGCCGTCAAAGTCGAACAGCGCGAGCCGGTAGGGCGGCGGCGAGGTCGGGTCCATCACGGTGAGGGGTGCGCCGCCTGGTGACCCACAGGCTCACGGTACGAGCCAGCTGCCATGCGAATGACCAGGGCAGGGGGCCGAGGGGCGGCCGGCGCATGAACGAAAAAGGCCGTCACGCAGGACGGCCTTCGAAAAATTGGTTGCGGGGGCTGGATTTGAACCAACGACCTTTGGGTTATGAGCCCAACGAGCTACCAGACTGCTCCACCCCGCGACTGAGGAATGAAGTGTACCACAGCTTGCGGACATGGCAAGCCTGGGCGGTTGAGCAGGGAACCAAGGTGAACTCCCGGGGGTAGGAAGTCTTGCCAGCTTATTGCTCTGGCGGTGAGCGACGGCGGCGGTCCGCGCGAGGCCTCAACCGGCCAGCATCTCGACGCGCAGGTGCCTGAGCGGAGCGCGCACGCAGCCCAGTGCCTCCAGCGTCGGAAACGCTTGTCGCAGCGTCGCCTCCTGTGCCTCGTGCGTGAGCAGCACCAGCTCGCGGCCCGCGTCGGCCGTGGCCAGCTCGCGATGCGCCTCCACCGTGATGCCCTGCGTGGCGAGCTGCCGCAGCAGTTCGTCCAGCGCACCCGCGTCGGCGTGCACGGGAATGCGCAGCGCATGGTGCGTCACTGCCTCGCCGATGGGCAGCACCCGCAGCGGGGCCAGGGCCTCGGGCCTGAAGCCCAGCGGCGCCGCGCGCTGCGCGGGCGTCGCGTCGGCCAGCCGGGCCATGTCCACCAGGTCGGCGATCACCGCCGAGGCGGTCTGCTCGGAGCCCGCGCCGGCGCCGTAGTACATCGTCACGCCGGCGGCGTCGCTGTTCACCATCACGCCGTTCATCGAGCCATTTACTGCGGTCAGCAGGGATTTTTCAGGCACGAGCCATGGATGCACACGCAACTTCAGCGAACTGGCGCGGCGCCTGGCGGACGTGGAGGTAATCATCGTGGTGGTCGCAATCAGCAGGCGCATGGGCAAATGTTGCTTTCGCAACTGAATCGGTGTCAATCCGCCCCGTGGCGCGCCCGGCTTCAGGAGCCGGGCTGGCCGATCCACTTGCTCACGGTTGGTGCCTGCCAGGCGGCCAGCGCGTCCAGCAGTCGCGCCGGGTCGGCGTCGATGACGACCATGTCGCGGTGCTCGGCCCGCATGAAGCCTTCCGTGACGGCGTGGTTCAGCATGGCGCGCAGCGGTGTGAAATAGCCGCGCAGGTTCAGCGCGCCGCAGGCCTTGGTGTGCTCGCCCAGCTGTGTCAGCGTCGCGGCCTCGAACAGCTCTTCCAGCGTGCCCAGGCCACCGGGTAGCGCGATGAAGGCGTCGGCCAGCGCGGCCATGCGCATCTTGCGCTCGCGCATGGTCTCGACCACCTCGTGCAGCGACAGCCGCGGGTGCAGGTGCCCGCGCGCATGCAGCCGCTGGTTGATCACGCCCGTGACCGTGCCGCCGGCATCCAGTACCGCATCGGCCACCACGCCCATGAGTCCCTTGCTGGTGCCGCCGTAGACCAGGCCCAGGCCGCGTGCCGCGATCTCGCGGCCCAGCGCCACGGCGCCCTCGGCGTAATCCGGCGAGTTGCCGAAGTTCGATCCACAGAACACTGCCACGCTTTTCATGCTGTTCGCGCCCCTCGGGCGTCCCGGGAAATGGAAGGATTGTCGGGCTTGTGCCGGGCGCGCTCCGGGTTGCGGACGCTGCCGAAATCTTTGCCGGGATCCGGGAAGGGTCGGCGCCGTTGCACCGTGCCGCTGGATGCTCAGCCGTTCATGGCCCGGGCGTGGCAGTTGCTTGCGAGGTTTCGGGCGGGAACAGGGGGCGAGACGCATGACAAGAGTTCAGAGCAGGACGCGCCTGATGGCGCTGCAGCGCAGTGCCGCGCTGGTGTGCTCCTCGGCGGGCTTCGAGCAGTTGGCGGCCAGCGTGCTGCAGTCCTGCCTGCCGCTGCTGGGCGACTTCGGTTTCTTCGACGTGGACCTGGGGACCGAGGTCGTGCGCACCGCGCGGGCGCACGAAGACCCGGCCACGGAGGCGTTGCTGCGTCCCACCCGCTGGGTACGCCAGGACCGCGACGACGGCATGAACTTGTGTGCGCTCACTACTGGCGAGCCGGCCGTCCACACCAATATCGACGACACCTGGTACCGGCGCGCTGCCCGCGACGATGCCCAACTGGCCGGGATGCGGCAGCTCGGCTTCCGCTCGATGATCAGCGTGCCCCTGCGCTTCAACGGCGAGCTGGTGGGGGCGCTGACGCTGTTCATGAGCCGCCCGCGGCGCCGGCATGTCGAGGATGACGTTGCACTGGCCCAGGACATCGCCGATCTGGTCGCGCCCGCGGTGGCCAACATGCGGCTGCTGACCGCCGAGCGCCAGGCCCGGCTGGCGGCCGAGGCAGCGCAGCGGCGGCTGCAACTGCTGGCCGCGGCCAGCAGCGAGTTGTCCCAGTCGCTGAACCCGGATGCCACGCTGCGGACCATGGCCCGGCTGCTGGTGCCCGAGGTGGCGGACTGGTGCCGCATCGATCTGGTCGATGCCCAGGGGCAGGCCACGGTGGCGCTGGTGTGCAACCGGGACGCCGAGCTGGCGGCGCGGATGGAAAGCCTGGCGCGGCGCTGGCGCGCGCCCGCGGACACGCCGGGCTCGATCGACTGGACCATCCGGCACGCCAAGCCCTATCGCGGCAGCATCACCCGCGAGCACATCGAACTGGTCACCGACTCCGAGATAGCCGAGCTGCTGCGCGCCGTCGGCGTGCACGACTCATTGATGGTGCCGTTGGTCGCGCGCGGCCGCACGCTGGGCGCGATCGCCATGCTGCAGGCGGAGTCCGGGCGGCGCTTCGACGATGAGGACCAGAACCTGCTGACGCAGCTTGCCCACCGCGCGGCGCTGGCGCTGGACAACGCACGGCTGTTCGCGCAGGCCGAGGAATCGCGGCGCCAAGCCGAGCAGGCCAGCCGGGCCAAGGACGAGTTCCTCGCCATGCTGGGCCACGAGCTGCGCAACCCGCTGCACCCCATCGTCACGGCGCTGGCCTTGATGGACCAGCCGGACCGGCGCACCCACGAGCTCGCGCGCCAGGTGCTGGGCCGCCAGGTGCAGCACCTGACGCGGCTGGTGGATGACCTGCTCGACGTGGCGCGCATCGCCGAGGGCCGCATCACGCTGGCGTTGGACTACGTGGACATGACGGCCCTGGTCACCGAGGCGGTCGAGACGGTGCGACCGACGCTGCAGAGCAAGGGCATCGACTGCAGGCTGGAGCTGCCGGTGGCGCCGGCCATGGTCCGCGGCGACCGCACGCGGCTGCTGCAGGTCATCACGAACCTCCTGGTGAACGCCTGCAAGTTCACGCAAGCCGGCGGCATGGTCACGACCGCGCTGTCCGTGGCCGCCGGCGAGGTGGAACTGCGTGTGACGGATGACGGCGCCGGCATCGATCCGGCGCTGCTGCCCCAGGTGTTCGATTCCTTCGTCCAAGGCGCGCAACCTGCGGCGCGCAAGCAGGGCGGGCTGGGCCTGGGGCTGGCCATTGCCCGGTCGTTGGTGAGCCTGCACGGCGGGCGCATCTCGGCCCACAGCGATGGCAAGGGGCTGGGCAGCGACTTCCGCATCACCCTGCCGCTGCTGGCGGCGACGACAGGCCCGGCCGATGCCGCGGTACCCATGCCGTCCGCCCGGTGCGCCGTGGCGGCCCGGGTGCTGGTGATCGACGACGCGGAGGATGTGCGCGCAACCA
Organism: uncultured Azohydromonas sp.; assembly: GCF_937926365.1. Taxonomy (GTDB): domain Bacteria; phylum Pseudomonadota; class Gammaproteobacteria; order Burkholderiales; family Burkholderiaceae_C; genus Azohydromonas. The sequence continues at coordinate 6,855 of NZ_CALAOH010000022.1, forward strand.
TGTGCGAGATCCTGGCCAGCCAGGGCCACGAGGTGCGCAGTGCCGCGGACGGACTGCAGGGACTGGAGGTCGCCAGGACCTTCGTGCCCGAGGTGACGCTGTGCGACATCGGCATGCCCGGACTGGACGGCTACCAGGTGGCGCGGCAATGGCGCCGCGATCCCGTGCTGCAGGGCACGGGCCTGATTGCCATCACGGGCTACGGGCGTGTGCAGGACCAGGCCTTGGCGCGGGAGGCGGGCTTCGATCGCCACCTGACCAAGCCCGTGAGCGCCGAGACACTGCTGGACTTGGTGGCGGCGCTGGTCCAGGCTGGTCGGCAGCGCCGGGTGGTGGCCGAGACGACGCGCGCCTGAACGGACGTCGGCATCAGGGGAGGGCCGGCCCGGCGGCATGTCCAAAAAATTTTCACCAGGGCTTGGCAGGGCGCCGGGAACTGTGTGTATACTCGCGCCCCTCGCAGACACACCCTGAGTTTGCCTCCTAATTTGGAGGCTGATGCAGGGTTGTGCCAAATCAGGAAGCCGTGACTTTGTGGCGATTGCCGCAAAAGCCGACGACCGGGTTTGCAGCCGAGCGGTGAAAGATGGCGTGCGCATTTGGCGCGCAAGGTCCAAAACACCGGTCGGATGGTTTGCGAGGGGCGTGAGGAAAACCCAAGCGCTTGACTGGGGTTTTCCCTTATGTCAGAATTCAATTCTTCGCTGAACGACGCAGCGAGCCGAAGCAAGCGAATGGCGCGGGGTACCGGGGCGCGGTTTTGCCGAGGTAAAGCAAAGGTCGAAGCTCTTTAAAAACATACAGCCGATAAGCGTGGGCGTTCGGA
>NZ_CALAOH010000023.1 GCF_937926365.1 uncultured Azohydromonas sp.
AGCCCCTGGGCGCCCCGGCGCCGCACGGCGCGGGCGTCGGCGGCTGAGGCGGCGCGGCGCCAAACACCGCCCGCGCCGGGACCTGCGCGCACCCTGGCAGCATCGCGGCATGGACTCTCTTACCCATGTCGTGCTCGGCGCCGCCATCGGCGTGGCCGTGACGGGGCGCCGAGTCGCTCCCTGGAAAGCCGCCCTCTGGGGCGCCGCCTGCAACACCCTGCCGGACCTGGACGTGTTCATCGACCACGGCGACGCCGTGAGCAACATGGTCCTGCACCGCGGCCACAGCCATTCGCTGTTCTGGCTCACGCTGCTGGCGCCGCTGCTGGCGCTGGTGGCCTCGCGGCTCATCGGCGGCGCCGGCTTCAAACGCTGGTGGCTCGCCACGGGGCTGGCGCTGCTGACACACCCGCTGCTGGACCTGATGACCGTCTACGGCACACAGCTGCTGCAGCCCTTCAGCGACCACCCCTACTCCGTGGGCTCGCTCTTCATCATCGACCCTGGCGTCACGCTGCCGCTGCTGGCGGGGTTGGCGGCGGCGCTGTGGCTGCGCAGCGCGCGCGGACAGCGCTGGAACGCCACCGGGCTGGCGCTGGCCGCCGCCTACGTGGCTTGGAGCGCCGTGGCGCAGCAGCAGGTGCAGAGCCTGGCGCTGGCCTCGGCGCGGTCGCAAGGCCTGGCACCGCAGCGCGTGCTGGTCACGCCCGCGCCGCTGAACACCCTGCTGTGGCGCGTGGTGCTGGTGCAGGACGGCCACTACCACGAGGGCTTCAGATCACTGCTCGACCGCAGCGAGCGCATCCACTTCGAAAGCTTCGACCGCGGCGCGGCGCTGGCGCCGCTGCTGCGCCCGGTGGAGGCGGCGCAGCGCATCCGCCACTTCAGCCACGGCTTCTACAAGCTCTCGCGCACGGGCGAGGAGCTGCTGATCACGGACCTGCGCATGGGCCAGGAGCCGAACTACGTCTTCGGCTTCGTGGTGGCGCACCAGGACGCCAACGGGCACGTGCGCCCGCTGCCGCGGCCCTGGCAGGTGGGCAGCAACATCGACGCCGGCCGCGGCCTGGCCTGGCTGCTGCCGCGCATGCTCGGCCGGCCCCTGCCGCCGCCGCGCTGACATACGTCATCGGACGACCCGGGACAAGCCCTGAAGCCCCGCTATTTGTCAGGTTTGCGTGGGTTGCGACGCCTACCGTGAACAAGTCCACACAACGGAGACACCCCACATGACTCAAGAAGTGTTCGTTCTCTCGGCCATGCGCACGGCCATCGGCACCTTCGGCGGCACGCTCAAGGACGTGCCGCTGGCGGAGCTGGCTACCACCGCCGTCAAGGCCGCGCTGGACAAGAGCGGCGTGGAAGCCGCGCGCATCGGCCACCTGGCCATGGGCAACGTCATCCCGACCGAGGCGCGCGACGCGTACTTGAGCCGCGTCACGGCCATCGGCGCGGGCTGCCCCCACGAGACGCCGGCCTTCAACGTCAACCGCCTGTGCGGCTCGGGCCTGCAGGCCATCGTCAACGCCTCGCAGTCGATCCTGCTGGGCGACTGCGACTTCGCCATCGGCGCCGGCGCCGAAGCCATGAGCCGCGGCCCGTACCTGATGCCGTCCGCGCGCTGGGGCCAGCGCATGGGCGACGCGCAGTTGCAGGACTACATGCTGGGCATCCTGCACGACCCCTTCGGCCGCATCCACATGGGCGTGACGGCCGAGAACGTGGCCGACCGCTTCGGCATCACGCGCGAGGAGATGGACGCGCTGGCGGTGCAAAGCCACCAGCGCGCCGCCGCGGCGATCGCCCAAGGCCGCTTCAAGGGCCAGATCGCGCCGGTGCAGATCGCCACCCGCAAGGGCACGGTGAGCTTCGAGGTGGACGAGCACGTCAAGGCCGACACCACGCTGCAGACGCTGGCCAAGATGAAGCCCGCCTTCCGCAAGGAGAGTGGCCGCGTCACCGCCGGCAACGCCTCGGGCATCAACGATGGCGCCGGCGCCGTGGTGCTGGCCAGCGGCAAGGCCGTGCAGGCCGGCGGCCTCAAGCCCATCGCGCGCCTGGTGGCCTACGCCCACGCCGGCGTGGAGCCGGAAGTCATGGGCATCGGCCCGGTGCCGGCCTCGCGCATCGCGCTGCAGCGCGCGGGGCTCAAGGTTTCGGACATGGACGTGATCGAGGCCAACGAGGCCTTCGCCGCGCAGGCCTGCGCGGTGAGCAAGGAGCTCGACCTGGACCCGGCCAAGGTCAACCCCAACGGCTCGGGCATCTCGCTGGGCCACCCGGTGGGCGGCACGGGCGCCATCATCACCACCAAGGCGCTGCACGAGCTGCAGCGCATCCAGGGCCGCTACGCGCTGGTGACGATGTGCATCGGCGGCGGCCAGGGCATCGCGGCCATCTTCGAGCGCTGCTGATGCGTTGAAGGGCGTCCCTTCGCCGGGACGCCCGCCAACGACAAGGGGCCCGACAGGGCCCCTTGCTTTTGGTTCCTGGTGTCAGCCCCAGCGCGTGGAGCTGCTGACGGAGATGCGGCCGTCGTCGTCCGGCGGAGCGCCGAATTGTTCCTTGGGCTTGGTGAGCACGTTCTCGATGAGCTCGCCCCACGGCCCGTCGGTGGGCAGGTTTTCCAGCTCCTTCTCGCGCTGCACCACCAGCTCGTCGAACTGCTTGGCCGCCACGGCGGGCACGCGGTCGGCCGCGCGGCTTTGCCCGGGCTGGTGGCCAAAGTGCGTCGAGATGCGCTGCAGCACCGACTTGTAGAGCTGCGACACGCGCGAGGGCGTGACCTTGAGCGAGGCCGCCAGCTCCACCGGCGACATGCCCACGCCCAGGTAGGAGTCGATGACCTGGCGGTCCCGCTCGGGCAGTTGCGCGAAGAACTTCTCCAGATGCCGCATCACGATGCTGGTGTCCACCCGCGCCTCCACCTCTTCCTTCTCGGTCGCGGGGTGGAACTCGTGGTGGTGCTCCTCGTACTCCGAATCCGGCCCGCTGGTGCTGCGCATGCGCCCGGCCTGGTCCAGCATCTCCAGCGCGGAGATCTCCTCCACGCTCAGGCCGCACACCTTGCTCAATTGCGCCAGCGTGGGTTCGCCGCCATTGGTGGCGCGCCAGCGCTCGCGCGCGATCTGGATGATCTTGACCTTGCGCCGCTGGCCGCGGCCCAGGTGGTCCATCTGGCGCAGCTCGTCGAGCATCGCGCCCTTGACCCGCATGCGCGCATAGCGCACGAAGGCTTCCTTGGCCTCTTCGGTGTCGCGGTCGCCCTCCCACTCGAAGCTCAGCGCCGCCTGTGCCACGGCGATGAGCCCGACCTGGATCAGGTCGGCCTTCTCGACATTGGCCGGTAGGTGGCGCACCAGGGCCTGGGCCTGCTTGCGTACCCAGGACTCGTTGCGAGCGATCAGCGCCGAGGGCACGCCATGCATAGGGAGAACCATGAGGCGATTCTAGGCCCCCCATCCTTGTGGAAAGCGGTGATGTGTCATGAGGTTCGTCAGGAGTTGGCTGGATCGAGCCACCGCTCCAGGGTGGCGTACAGCAGCGACGGGTTGACGGGCTTGGCGATGTAGTCGTTCATGCCCGCGGCCAAACAGGCGGCGCGGTCCTCGGCGAAGGCATTGGCCGTCATGGCCAGGATCGGCATGCGCTCCCCTCCGGGCAGCGCGCGGATGGCGCGCGCGGCCTCCACCCCGTCCATCACGGGCATCTGCATGTCCATCAGCACCAGCGCGTAATCCGGTCGATCGCGCACCTTCTGCAGCGCCTGCGCGCCGTCCTCGGCGCAGTCCACCTCGAAGCCCGCGTAGCGCAGCAGCTCCGTGGCCAGCTCGCGGTTGACGGCGTTGTCCTCCACCAGCAGCACCGGCATGCCGCCAAAGCGCGCGCGCAGCGCCGCCGCCGCGCCCGCCACCGGCACGGGCGCCACGTCGGCCGGCGCGGCTG
>NZ_CALAOH010000024.1 GCF_937926365.1 uncultured Azohydromonas sp.
CACGCCCCGGATCAGGACGCTCAAGGTCAGCGAGCCGCCCAAGCGCGGCGCCGGCATCAAGGTGCCCGATGTAGCCACGCTCGTGGACAAGCTCAGAAACGTCGCCAAGGTGATTTAACCCGCAACCTCTTGCGTTGCCGAGATTGACATGACCACGAACCCGCTCATCGAGAAGTTCGGCCCGCGCGAGTCCATGGACTACGACGTGGTGATCGTCGGCGCCGGCCCGGCCGGGCTGGCCACGGCCATCCGGCTCAAGCAGCTCGCTGCGGCGGCGGGCTCGGAAGTCTCGGTGGTGGTGCTGGAGAAGGGCTCCGAGCCCGGGGCGCACATCCTCTCCGGCGCGATCATGGACCCCATCGCGCTGACCGAGCTCATCCCCGACTGGAAGGAAAAGGGCGCGCCGCTCAAGCAGCCCGTCACCGAGGACGAGTTCCTGTTCCTCTCCGAAACCGGCGCGAAGGCCACCCCGCACGCGCTGCTGCCCGACTGCTTCAAGAACCACGGCAACTACATCGTCAGCCTGGGCGAGGTGGTGCGCTGGCTTAGCGGAATGGCCGAGGAAATGGGCGTGGAGATCTTCCCCGGCTTCGCCGCCGCGGAAGTGCTCTACGCCGAGGACGGCTCCGTGCGCGGCGTCGCCACGGGCAACCTGGGGCTCGGCAAGGACGGCGAGCCCACCGACAACTTCCAGCTCGGCATGGAACTGCTGGGCAAATACACCATCTTTGCCGAGGGCTCGCGCGGCCACCTGGGCAAGCAGCTCATCGAGCGCTTCAGCCTGGATGGGGGCAAGGCTCCGCAGAGCTACGGCATCGGGCTGAAGGAGCTGTGGGAGGTGCCTCCCACGAACCACAAGCCCGGGCTGGTGGTGCACACCGCAGGCTGGCCGCTGGAGCCCGACACCTACGGCGGCTCGTTCATCTATCACGCGGCGGACAACAAAATCGCCATCGGCTTCGTGGTCGGGCTGGACTACCAGAACCCCTGGCTGTCGCCTTTCGAGGAGTTCCAGCGCTTCAAGACGCACCCGGCCGTGCGCCAGCACCTGGAGGGCGGGCGGCGCATCAGCTACGGCGCACGCGCCATCACGGCCGGCGGGCTGCTGAGCCTGCCCAAGACGGTGTTCCCCGGCGGCGCGCTGGTGGGCTGCAACGCGGGCTACCTCAACGCCAGCCGCATCAAGGGCAGCCATGCCGCGATCAAGAGCGGGATGCTGTGCGCTGAAAGCCTCTTCGAGGCGCTGCAAGCCGGGCGCGGCGGCGACGAGCTCACGGCCTATCCGGAAGGCTTCGAGAAGAGCTGGCTGCATGCGGAGCTGCAGCAGGCCAGGAACTTCAAGCAGTGGTTCAAGAAGGGCCGCGCCACCGCGACGCTCATGACCGGCATCGAGCAGTGGCTGCTGCCGCAACTGGGCGTGAAGAAGGCGCCCTGGACGCTCAAGCGCAAGCTGCCCGACCACGTCAACCTGCGCCCGGCCAGCGAATTCCAGCGCATCGAGTACCCCAAGCCCGATGGCGTGCTGACCTTCGACCGGCTGTCCTCCGTGTTCATCAGCAACGTGAACCACGAGGAGAACCAGCCCGCGCACCTGACGCTCAAGGACGGCGCGGTCCCGCTGGACGTCAACCGCGGCGTATTTGGCGGTCCCGAGTCGCGCTACTGCCCCGCCGGTGTCTACGAGTTCGTGGAAGCCGACAGCGGCGGCGAGCGGCTGCAGATCAACGCGCAGAACTGCCTGCACTGCAAGACCTGCGACATCAAGGACCCGACGCAGAACATCACCTGGGTCACGCCCGAAGGCGGCGGCGGGCCCAACTACGCCGGCATGTGAGCCTGCGCGCCGAACGTTTCAATTCCGAAGGAGACCGTTTCCATGACGACCCTGGTTGTTGCCGAGCATGACAACGCGCGCCTCAAGGGCGCAACCTTGAACACCGTGACCGCCGCGCTGGCTTGCGGCGGCGAAGTGCACGTGCTGGTGGCCGGCGAGAACGCCGCCGCCGTGG
>NZ_CALAOH010000025.1 GCF_937926365.1 uncultured Azohydromonas sp.
GCGCCGGCGCGCTCAGCTCGCCCGCGGACAGCGGTGCCGCCGCGGCGCTGAAGGCGCCCGTCTTGCGCGGCGCGCTGCTGCGCTTGCGCGCGGGTTGGACCTCGGCATCAGCCGCGGGATTCGGGGACTTGGAGGGTGTTTTCGCCATAGCTCTCGTGCCGCAGAACCAGGACCGCCAGAGGCGGCAGCACGACGCGGATCGAATGCAGCTGGCCGTGCGCGGGCAGCGGCGAGGATTCGATGCGTCCGAAATTGCCCCAGCCCGAGCCGCCGTAGACCTGGGCATCGGTGTTGAGGAGCTCGCGCCAGACGCCGCGCGCGGGCACGCCCAGCAGCACGTTCTCGCGCGGCACGGGCGTGAAGTTGCAGGCCACCAGCAGCGGCTTGGCGTCGCGCCGCGCCGGCCGGCGCAGGAAGGCCAGCAGCGTGCGCTCGGCGTCCTGCGCCTCCAGCCACTGGAAGCCTTCCCAGCCGAAGTCCAGCTCGTGCAGCGCGGGCTCGCTGCGCAGCAGCGCGTTGAGGTCGGCCACCAGGCGCTGCAGCCCGGCGTGCAGCGGCTGCTGCGTCAGGCCCCAGTCCAGCTCGCCCTCGTGCGTCCACTCGCGCCACTGGCCGAACTCGCCGCCCATGAACAGCAGCTTCTTGCCCGGGTGCGTCCACATCCAGCCCAGCAGCACGCGCAGGTTGGCGAAGCGCTGCCAGTCGTCGCCGGACATCTTGTTGATCAGCGAACCCTTGCCGTACACCACCTCGTCGTGCGAGAGCGGCAGCACGAAGTTCTCGCTGAAGGCGTACATGAGCGAGAAGCTCAGGCGCCCCAGGTGGTAGCGCCGGTGCACCGGGTCTTCCTGCATGAAGGCCAGGGTGTCGTGCATCCAGCCCATGTTCCATTTCATGCCGAAGCCCAGGCCGCCCATGGAGGTCGGGCGCGACACCATGGGCCAGGCGGTGGACTCCTCGGCGATCGTCTGCACGTCGGGGAACTGCCGGTACACCGCCTCGTTGAGCCGGCGCAGGAAGGCGATGGCCTCCAGGTTCTCGTGGCCGCCGTACCGGTTCGGGATCCACTCGCCGTCGCGGCGCGCGTAGTCCAGGTACAGCATCGAGGCCACCGCGTCCACGCGCAGCGCGTCGATGTGGTAGCGGTCCAGCCAGAACAGGGCCGAGCTGATGAGGAAGCTGCTGACCTCGCCGCGGCCGTAGTTGAAGATGCTGGAGTTCCACTCGGGGTGGAAGCCCTGGCGCGGGTCGGCATGCTCGTAGAGGTGCGTGCCGTCGAAGTACTGCAGCCCGTGCGCGTCGGTGGGGAAGTGCGAGGGCACCCAGTCCAGGATCACGCCGATGCCGTGCTCGTGCAGGTGGTCCACGAAGTACATGAAGTCCTGCGGCGAGCCGTAGCGCGCCGTGGGCGCGAAGTAGCCCGTGGTCTGGTAGCCCCAGGAGCCGTAGAAGGGATGCTCGGTGATGGGCATCAGCTCCACGTGCGTGAAGCCCAGCTGCCGCACGTACTCGGCCAGCGCGCGGGCCAGCTCGCGCCAGCCCATGGGCGCGCCGTCCGGGCGGCGCCAGGAGCCCGCGTGCACCTCGTAGACGGAGATGGGCGCGTCCAGCGCGTTGCGCTGCGCGCGCTGCTGCATCCAGGCCTGGTCGCGCCACGCGTAGTCCAGCCGCGTGATGCGCGAGGAGGTGGCCGGCGGCAGCTCGGTTTGCAGCGCCATCGGGTCGGCCTTGTCGATGACGTAGCCGCCGTGCCCGACGACGCGGTACTTGTAGCGCTGCCCGGGATGCGCGATGCCCACGCTCACGCGCCACACGCCGCTGTCGTCGCCCTGCGCCATCGGGTCGGCCTCGGGGTTCCAGCCGTTCCAGTCGCCGATGACGCTCACGTGCCGCGCGTTGGGCGCCCACACCGCGAAGTGCACGACGCCCTGCTCGTCCAGCCGCGCGCCGAGGTGGTCGTACAGCCTGGCGTGCGTGCCCTCGCGGAAGAGATAGCGGTCCTGCTCACCCCACATGGCACAAGGCTCCCGGTGCGTTTTTGCGGCCATTCGTTCCACCGCCAGCGGCGGTGGAGGGGGCGCGCCGGGCGGCGCGCTGCGGTACGGGGTATGGCGGGGGCGGGGAGGGCGGCATGAGGATCGTCCTGGCGCTCGGGTTGGCGCCGCCCTGCCGCAATGCGTGTGCCCACGCGGGAATGAAGGTGTTACGAGACGCTCAATCTGCGTCCGGGGGCATGACCGAGCAGGTCAACCCTGTACAGATGCTTGCTGCTGCAGCCACTCCCGCAGTGCCGCCACCGCCGGCCGCGCGGCGCTACGTTCCGGCGTGACCAGGGCGTAGCCATAGGGCGCCTCCACCGCCAGCGGGAAGGGCGCCACCAGCGTCCCGGCCGCGAGCTGCGGCGCGATCAATTCGCGGGACACCAGCGCCACGCCCTGGCCGGCCAGCGCCGCGCCGATGGCCAGCACCGCGTTGGCAAAGCGCCGCTGGCGTTGCGCATCGGCGGGCCGGCGCACGCCCGCGGCCTGCAACCACTGCGGCCAACCAAAGCCCAGCGGTCCGCCGGCGCCGGCCAGCGTCTCGTCGTGGATCAGCGTGCAGCCGGCCAGGTCCGCCGGTTGGTGCAGCGCTTGCGCCAGCGCCGGAGTGCACACCGGCAGGTAGTGCGGCGTGAAGAGCGGGACCACGCGCCAGCCGGGGTAGCTGCCCGCGCCGAAGACGATCGCCAGGTGGTGCACGGCGTCGTTCGAGCGCGCGCGCAGCCGCTCCAGCGCCGAGGCCTCGCCGCCGTGCTCCACCGCGTCCAGCCCGCTGGACAGGCGCAGCTCGATGCCCGGGTGGCGACGGCAGAAGTCGTCCAGCCGCGGAAGCAACCAGTGGCTGGCGAAGGAGGGCGGCGCGGCCAGGTCCAGCGTGGCCGTGGTGCCCGTGGCGCGCACCCGCTCCACCGTGGCCGCCAGCGTGTTGAAGGCCTCGGTGACGCCGGGCAGCAGCGCGGCGCCGGCGTCGGTCAGGCGCAGCGCGCGCGTCAGGCGCTGGAACAGCGGCACGCCCAGGGCCTCCTCCAGTGCCTTGATCTGCTGGCTCACCGCCGCCGGCGTCACGTGCAGTTCCTGCGCCGCCTTGGTGAAGCTCAGGTGGCGGGCTGCGGCTTCGAAGGTGCGCAGCAGGTGCAAGGGCGGTAATCGGGGAGGGCGGGACATGAATAAGTATTGCTTAAGCGTTGCCTCAGCAAAGCTCGTTTGTAGCCGCCGCCGTCGTTACCTACAGTCACGCTGGCTGCCCTTATCAACTTTCTCCGACTACCTGGAGACCGCCGCACCATGAGCGACCAGAGCCGCGTCCTGAATCCCACTCTTCGCCAGCGCCTGATGTCCGCACAGGAGGCGGCGGCGCTGATCCGGCCCGGCGACAACGTGGGCATGAGTGGCTTCACCGGGTCGGGCCATCCCAAGGCCGTGCCGCAGGCGCTGGCACAGCGCATCGCGCAGTCGCAACGGGATGGCGAGCCCTTCAGGGTCGGCGTGTGGACCGGCGCCTCCACGGCGCCCGAGCTCGACGCCGCGCTGGCGCAGGTGGACGGCATCGAGCTGCGGCTGCCCTACCAGTCCGACCCCGTGTGCCGCGAGCGCATCAACGCCGGGCGCATGGAGTACCTCGACATCCACCTCTCGCACGTGGCGCAGTTCGTGTGGTCCGGCTTCCTGGGCCACCTGGACGTGGCCGTGGTGGAGGTGGCGGGCATCCTGGAGGACGGCCGCCTCATCCCCGCCGCCTCGGTCGGCAACAACAAGACCTGGCTGGACCAGGCCGACCGCATCATCCTGGAGGTCAACGGCGCGCTGCTGCCGGGCCTGCAGGGCATGCACGACATCTACTACGGCACGCACCTGCCGCCGCAGCGGCTGCCCATCCCGCTGGTCAAGCCCGACGACCGCATCGGCGAGCCCTATTTCCGCTGCGACCCGAGCAAGGTGGTGGCGGTGGTCGAGACCCACGCGCGCGACCGCGACACGAAGTTCACGCCGCCCGACGAGGGCTCGCGCCGCATCGCCGGGCACATCATCGAGTTCCTGCGGCACGAGGTGAAGAAGGGCCGCCTGCCGCGCGAGCTGCTGCCGCTGCAGTCGGGCGTGGGCAACATCGCCAACGCCGTGATGGCCGGTCTGCAGGACGCGCCCTTCGAGAACCTCACGGCCTACACCGAGGTGCTGCAGGACGGGATGCTGGCGCTGCTCAAGAGCGGCAAGCTGCGCTCGGCCTCGGCCACCGCGCTGTCGCTGGGCGCCGAGGCGCTGGCCGAGTTCCAGCGTGACATCGACTTCTACCGCAGCCGCATCGTGCTGCGCCCGCAGGAGATCTCGAACCATCCGGAGGTCGTGCGCCGCCTGGGCGTGATCGCCATGAACGGGATGATCGAGGCCGACATCTACGGCAACGTCAACTCCACGCACGTGCACGGCACGCGGATCATGAACGGCATCGGCGGCTCGGGCGATTTCGCGCGCAACGCCTGGCTGTCCATCTTCATGACGCCTTCCACGGCCAAGAACGGCGCCATCTCCTGCATCGTGCCCATGGCCTCGCACGTGGACCACACCGAGCACGACGTGCAGGTCATCGTCACCGAGCAGGGCCTGGCTGACCTGCGCGGGCTCTCGCCCAAGCAGCGCGCGCGCCTGGTCATCGAGAACTGCGCCCACCCCGACTTCAAGCCGCTGCTGCGCGACTACGTGCGCCGCGCGCTGGAGGCCGGCAGCGGCCGCCACACGCCGCACCTGCTGCAGGAGGCCTTCAACTGGCACCTGCAGGCGCAAGCCGGCAAGCGCATGGGGAGCGCCTGAGGGCGCATTCCGGTTCCCCCTCGACGGCGCCGCTGGAGTCGGCGCCCCAGTCCCTCGCGGGCCTGATCCGGCCGCGGCGCATGCCGCGCGGCCGGGCGGCCCGCTCTTGCGTTCCGAACCGGAAATGAAGCTCGCATGATCGTCCGTCCCCGTCCGAGCTGGGTCGGACTGCTGTTCGCTCGCCGCGGCTCGCTGATGCCGCGCATCGCCGGCCAGCTGCTGTTCGTCTATGCGCTGTCCTTCGCCGTCGTGGCCGCGCACGGGACGCTCTTCCACTGGAAGGTCACGCTCACCGCCGCGCCGTTCTCGCTCATGGGCGTGTCGCTGGCGATCTTCCTGGGCTTTCGCATCAACGCCAGCTACGACCGCTACTGGGAGGCGCGCAAGCTCTGGGGCGGGGTGCTGATCGAGACGCGCAACCTCGCGCGCCACGCGCTGACGCTGGTGCAGCCGCCCGTGGCCTCGGTGCCCTCCGCGCCGCGCCCGGCCGACGCCGCCACGCCGGCGATGGACGCCGAGGTGCGCGCCTTCGTGCTGGGCCTGGCGGGCTTCGCGGCCTCGATGCGCAACCAGTTGCGCGCGCAGCCGGCCGACCACGCCCTGGCGGCGCTGCTGCCCGAGGAGCTGCTGCGGCGCCTGCCCGGGCTGCGCCACGCGCCGCAGGCGGTGGGGCTGTGGCTGGGGCAGCGCCTGCGCGGATGGCGTGCGCAGGGCCGGCTCGATCCCATGCTCGCGCTGCCCATGGAGCGCTCGCTGGACCGGCTCATGGGCCATCTCGGGGGCTGCGAGCGCATCGCCAACACGCCGCTGCCCTTCACCTACTCGGTGATCCTGCACCGCAGCGCCTACTGCTACTGCTTCCTGCTGCCTTTCGGGCTGGTGGACTCCATCGGCTGGATGACGCCGCTGGTGGTGGGCTTCGTCTCCTACACCTTCTTCGCGCTGGAGTCCCTGAGCGACGAGATCGAGGAGCCCTTCGGCACGCAGCCCAACGACCTGGCGCTGGACGCGATGGTGGCGGGCATCGAGTCCAGCCTGCGCGAGCTGCTGGGCGAGACGCCGCCGGCACTGCTGCGGCCGAACGACCAGTACCTGCTGCGCTGAGCCTGTCCCGCGGCTGTTGCCGTTCCGGGCACCGGCCTTGCCGTACCACGGGCCAACCAAGGACCCCGAGGACAGCAGACATGGCCACCACCCAGAACCCATCCAAGGACGCCGCCGGCGTGCCCGAACGCCACCCGGCCGGCGAAGCGGAAGTCGGCGCGCTCAACCCCGTGTCGCCGGACGCGGTCTCGCCCGAGGAGCGCAGCGACGACGGCGGCCCCGTCGTCGGCGGCGGTACGCGCGACACCGGCGCCGGCACCGTCGGCGGGCGCGACTCCAGCGGCCCCGGCGGACGCGAGCCGCTGCGCCGTCCCGGCGTGGACGAGGTGCGTGGCGGGGCGGGGGAGCAGGGCGACTGAGCGGTCGAGCACCTGCCGCGCGGCGGCAGCTCCGGGCCGCCGTGGCGTCTCACTCCGGATCGTCCTCCTCGCTCAGCCACTTCTCCGCCAGGGCGTGGCGCAGGATGTCGGTGCGGGTGCGCAGCTGCAGCTTGTCCAGCGCGCCGGCCTTGTAGAACTCCACCGTCTTCACGCTGATCCCGAGCTGCGTGGCGACTTCCTTGTTGCTCTTGCCCCAGGCGATGAGGCGCAGCACCTGCTCCTCGCGCTCGCTCAGTGCCGGGCGCTTGCGCCCGCCCGTCTCCTGGCCGGGCTGGCGGATCATGCGCGCCACCAGCGCGCCGGCCATGCTCGGGTCCACGTAGGTGCCGCCGCCGGCCACGGTGCGGATCGCGCCGATCAGCGCATCGCCCGCGGCGCGCTTGACCACGTAGCCCGCCGCGCCCGCGCGCAGCATGCGGCGCAGGTAGCCCTGGTCCGCGTGGCGCGTGAGTGCCAGCACGTGCACCTCCGGGCAGCTTTCGTGGATCTGTTCCGCGGCCTCGGCGCCGCCCACGTCGGGCATCGACACGTCCAGCACCGCCACGTCGGGCTTCAGGCGCTGCGCCATCTGCACCGCCTCGCGGCCGCTGCGCGCCTGCGCCACCACCTCCATGTCGGGCTGCGTGGACACCAGCATCGCCAGGCCCTCGCGCAGCACCGCGTGGTCGTCCGCCAGCAGTACGCGCCAGCGATGATTTCCGCCTTCCACCACATGCATGCTCAGCTCTCCTCAGGTTGCAGCGGGACGCTCAGGTACACCGTGGTGCCCCGTCCCGGTTCGGATTCCAGGTCCAGCCGGCCACCGGCCAGCCGGGCGCGCTCGGCCATGCCGCGCAGTCCCAGCCGCCGTCCCGGCGCGGCCGGCACCTGGCGTTCGCAGGCGTCGATGCCGCGCCCATCGTCCTCGACGATGGCGCGCAGCTCGCCTTCGTGCAGCTCCACGATCAGGCCCACGCGCGAGGCCTGGGCGTGCTTGCGGATGTTGTTCAGAGCCTCCTGCACCACGCGGTACACGGTGGTCTCCAGCGCCTGCGGGAAACGCCGCCCGCGCAGCCCGCGGGTGTGGATGTCCACCGGCACGCCACTGTCCTCGGCCCAGGCGCCGGCCAGCTCGCGCAGCGCCTCGTTCAGGCCCAGGTCGTCCAGCACCGAGGGGCGCAGCTCGTAGGACAGCCGGTCCACGTCCTCGTCCAGGTGCCGCGTCACCTCGCGCAGCTGGGCCAGGCGCTGGCGCAGCGCCGCGGGCAGTGCCGGGTCCTCCTGCACCGCGCGCAGGCCCAGTGTCAGCGCCGTGAGGTGCTGGCCCAGCGAGTCGTGCAGCTCGCGCGCGATGCGCTTGCGCTCGTCCTCCTCGGTGCTCACGAGCTGGCCCAGCAGCTCGCGCACCTGGCCCTCGGTGGCGCGGCGCTCCGTGACCTCGTTGGCCAGCTGCGTGTTGGCCAGCGCCAGCGCGGCGGTGCGCTCATGTACACGCAGCTCCAGCTCGTCGCGCGCCTGGCGCAGCGCCTCCTCGGCTTCCTTGCGCTCGGTGATGTCGGCCAGCGTGCCCACCATGCGCAGCGGCTTGCCGTTGATGTCGCACACGCTGCGGGCATGGTTGGCCACCCAGCACACGCGCCCGTCGGGCCGCACCATCCGGTACTCGGCATGGAAGCCCTCGCCGCGGCGCGCGGCCTCATCGGCGGCCCAGATCACCTCCACGTCCTCCGGATGGACCAGGCGGCGCCAGCAGTCGATGTCGTTGTCGAGCTGCGCGCGCGTCAGCCCGGTGTGCGTGAGCACTTCGTCGGAGTACCACAGCCGCCCGGTGGCGAAGTCCCACTCCCACAGCCCCAGCTGCGCGGCGCCCAGCGCCAGCTCCAGCCGCTCGCGGCTCTGCGCCAGCGCCTGCTCGGTGCGGCGGCGCGCGTCGATGTCCATGACCACCGCCAGCGTGCGCCAGGGCTGCCCCTGCGCGTCGCGCAGCAGGTTCACCGTCATCAGCGCCCAGCGCGCCGAGCCGTCGGCGTGCAGGTAGCGCTTCTCCATGCGCAGCTCGGACAGCTCGCCGCGCACCAGGCGCTGGAAGCGCTCCCAGCTTGATTCGCGGTCCTGCGGGTGCGTGAAGTCCAGGAAGCCGTGGCCCTCCAGCTCCGCGGGCTCGCGGCCGAGCATGGCAGCCAGCCCACGGTTGACGCGCAGCAGCCGCCCGGTGGAGGGTTCGCCCAGGCACAGCCCGATGCCTTCGACCTCGAACAGCTGGCGCAACGCGGCGCGCTCGGTGCCGTCGTTCGGGAGCGCATGCGTGTCCATGCCGGTCCTTATGCCGCCAGGCTTTGCGTTTGCGTGGCCGTGGGCACTGGGATGCTCAACCAGACGAGGCTGCGCCCCGCCTCGTAGGGCGCGTCCGCACGGTGCGCGTGGATGGCCTCGCTCCCCAACGCCAGGGCCTGCCGGAACAGCCAGTGGCCCTCGGCGCGCACGGTGCGCTCCAGCCTCAGCGCCGCCCCGGCCTGCAGCGGCAAGGACTGCAGCAGTTGCTGCCGCTCGCGCCAGGGCAGGCCGCGCACGTCCCGCGCCTCCCACACCAGCACGTCGCGCAGGCTCATCACCACCGGGCTGGTGCCGGGCCGATGGCCAGGATGCAGCGCGCGCGCGTGCAGCGATTGCAGGTCGCTGCGCCCGGCGGCATCGAGCACGCAGACCTCGCCGTCCACCACCGTGCGGGCCACGCGCAGCGCGGCCAGCGCGCGCGCCACCTCGGAGAACCGGCGCGTGGCATCCACGCCGCGGCGGCTGCGCAGCCGCACGCCGCGCCGCGTGGCGCCGGTTTCCGGGCCGATCTCGGCCAGCATGCGGTAGCCCGGCGTGGGCAGCGCAAACACCCAGGCCGCGGCATTGAAAGGCTCGGAACCGGGCATCGGCTCCATCAGGCCCAGGTCTTCCAGGGGCGGGGCAGGGGGACAGTTGTCAAGGGACATGAGGCGTGCATCCCGATCAGGTGGTTGCGGGCATCCCTTGTGCCCGGGACGTGTCTCACTCGTCGCGCCGGGGCAGCACCTCGCGCAGCGCGTGCAGCAGCTTGTCCAGCGTCACGGGCTTGCGCAGGTGCGCGGCGAAGCCCGCGGCCACGGCGCGGCGCGCGTCGCCGGGGCGGCCCACGCCGGTGAGGGCGAT
This sequence comes from uncultured Azohydromonas sp., assembly GCF_937926365.1. Classification (GTDB taxonomy): domain Bacteria; phylum Pseudomonadota; class Gammaproteobacteria; order Burkholderiales; family Burkholderiaceae_C; genus Azohydromonas. The sequence goes on from NZ_CALAOH010000025.1 coordinate 9,485, forward strand.
CACGGGCACGGCCTTGAGCGCCGGGCGCTCGCGCAGCGCCTGCAGCAACTGCAGCCCGTCCATGCCGTGCAGCGCCATCTCGGTGATGACGAAGTTGGGCGTCTCCTGCTCGGCCAGCTTCAGCGCCTGCGCCGCATCGGTGCTGGTGCGCACCTCGGCGCCTTCGAGCTCCAGCAGCTGGCGCAGCAGCTCCACCGCCTGCCCGTCGTCGTCCACCACCAGCGCGCGGCGCCCCGTCAGCTCGCCGCTGGTGCGGCCGGTGTCTTCCGTGGGCAGCGGCGCATGCCCGGCCAGGGGCAGGCGCACCGTGAAGCAGGCCCCCTGGTCCAGCCCGGCCGACTCGGCCTGCAACTGGCCGCCATGGCCCAGCACCAGGCTGCGCACCAGCGCCAGCCCGATGCCCAGCCCGCCCTGGCGCCGCGCGGCCGGCTCGGCCTGCTTGAACATGCCGAACACGTGCGGCAGCGTCTCGGCTGCGATGCCGCGTCCGGTGTCTCGCACCTGCAGCTCGGCGTGGCCGTCCAGCATGCGCAGCGTCACGTCCACCCGTCCGCCCGCGGGCGTGAACTTCAGCGCGTTGCTCAGCAGGTTCCACACCACCTGCTCCATGCGCACCGGGTCGGCGTCCAGCACCACCGGCGCCTCGGGCAGCGCCACGCTCAGCGTCACCTGGCGCGTGGCCGCCTCCTCCTGCAACGCCCCGGCGATGGTGTGCACCGTGGCGGCCCAGTCCATGGCCGCGCGGTGCAGCGCGAGCTTGCCGGTATGCAGCCGCGAGAGGTCCAGCAGGTCGTCGATGATCTGCGCCTGGCTGCGCACCGTGCGCTGGATGGTTTCGGCCGCACGCACCACCGCCGGCAGCGCGCGCCCTTCGGGCAGGCGCAGCAGCAGCTCGGCGCTGAGCTGGATCAGGTTCAGCGGGTTCTTGAGCTCGTGCGAGAGCACGGCCAGGAACTCGTTCTTGAGCTCGTTGGCCGCCACCGCCTCGGCCCGGCCGGCCGCGGCGCGCCGCAGCAGCACCTCGCGCTCGGTCTCGGCGCGCTTGCTGCCGGTGAGGTCGCGCGCGATCTTGCCCCAGCCGTGCAGCTGGCCGCCCTCGTACAGCGGCGTGGTGACGCCGCTGCACCAGAAGCGGCTGCCGTCCTTGCGCTGGTGCCAGCGCTCGTCCTCGCTGCGTCCGGTGTCGCGCGCGCGCACGCGCTCCTGCTCCGGGACGCCGGCCTCCACGTCCTCGGGTGTGAACAGCATGTCCACCGGCTGCCCCAGCGCCTCGGCCTCGCTCCAGCCGAACAGCCGCTCGGCGCCGTGGTTCCAGGTGGTGACGCGGCCCTGCAGGTCCATGGTGAGGATGGCGTAGTCCTTGGTGCTCTCGGCCAGCAGCCGCATCGTCTCCTCGGCCTTGCGCCGGCTGGTGATGTCCACGAAGGTCAGCACCGCGCCCTCGATGCGGTCCTCGCTGGTGCGGTACGGCAGCACGCGCGCGAGGTACCAGCTGCCCTCCTGGCTGCGCACCTCGCGCTCGATCATGCGCAGCGACTGGAAGGCGTCGGACGCGTCCTCGGCCAGGGTGGGATAGTCCAGCCGGTGCGTGATGTCCAGCAGCGAGCGGCCGACGTCGGTGGGGATGAGGTTGAACAGCCGCGTGGCGTGCGGCGTGAAGCGCTTGATGCTCATCGCGCGGTCCACGAACACGGTGGCGATGTCGGTGGAGGCGATGAGGTTGTGCAGGTCGTCGTTGATCTTGCCCGTCTCCTCCACCTTGGTCTTGAGCTCGTGGTTGACGGTGATGAGCTCCTCGTTGATCGACTGCAGCTCCTCCTTGCTGGTTTCCAGCTCCTCGGTGGTGGAGCGCAGCTCCTCGTTGATGGCCTGCAGTTCCTCGTTGCTGGCCTTGAGCTCCTCGTTGGAGGTCTCCGACTGCTCGATGGTGCCCTGCAGCTGCTCCTTGACGCGGCGCAGCTCCTCTTCCAGCTGCGCTACCACCGGGTCGCGTCCCTGGGCGTCGGGGCCGCGCGCCTCGCTGGCCATGGAGTCCTCGACCTCGTCGAACAGCACCATCGACAGGCTCATCCCCGCGCCGGCCTCCTGCACCGGGCGCACCGTCATGGTCACGATGCGGCTGCGCCCGTCGCTGCTGACGTGCACGCGCCGCGCCTCCACGCTCTTGCCCGTGCGCGCGGCCTGGAACAGGGCGGTGCGCAGCTCCAGCCGCAGCTCCGGCTGCACCAGGTTGAGCAGCTGGTGCGTGGGCGCGCCGCCGCCGTAGCGCAGGAAGCGCCCGGCCTGCTCCGACAGGTGCACGATGTTGCCGTCGCCGTCGATGAGCACCGAGGGCGGCGCGTACTGCTCGGCCAGCCGGTGGTGCAGCTCCGCGAAGCTCACGCCGCGCTTCTCGGGGCGCGCCTCGCCCGGCGTGGCCACGGTGCCGGAGGGGCCGAGGGTGGGCAGCGAGGGCACGTAGCGCGGTGTGCGCGTCACGGGGTTGGCGCGGAAGATCCGGTTCTTCTTGTCCACCACCGAGAACAGCTGCGAGGCGGTGTCGGCCGACTCCGAGCTGCCCAGCACCAGGATGCCGCCGGGCTTCAAGGCGAAATGGAACATCTCCAGGATCTCGCCGTGCACCTCGCGGTCCAGGTAGATGAGCAGGTTGCGGCAGCTGATGAGGTCCAGCCGCGAGAAGGGCGGGTCGCGCAGGATGTTGTGCGCGGCAAACATCACCTTCTCGCGCACCTCCTTGCGGATGCGGTACTGGTGTCCCTCCTTGTCGAAGAAGCGCCGCAGCCGCGTGGGGCTCACGTCGGTCTCGATCGCCCCGGGATAGCAGCCCAGCCGCGCCACGCCGATGGCGGCCTCGTCGATGTCGGTGGCGAAGAGGTGGATCTTGGGCGGCTGCGCCACCAGCGACGCCTGCTCGCACAGCAGCATGGCGATGGAGTAGGCCTCCTCGCCCGTGGCGCAGCCCGCCACCCACGCGCGCAGCCCCGCGGGCGACTGCGCCGCCTGCTCCACCACTTCGGGCACCACGTCCCGCTGCAGCAGCTCGAAGGCCTCGGGGTCGCGGAAGAAGTTCGTCACGCCGATGAGCAGGTCCTTGAGCAGCGCCGAGGCCTCCTCGGGGTTGGCCTGCAGGAAGGCGCGGTAGGCCGGCAGGTTGGGCACGCCGTGCACCTGCATGCGCCGCTCCAGGCGGCGCAGCACCGTGGCGCGCTTGTAGTTGCGGAAGTCATGGCCGGTGCGCGTGCGCAGCAGGATCAGCACGTCGCGCAGCGCCTCCTCGGCGTCCTTGGCGGCCTCGGCGCTGGGCGGCGCGTCCACGCGCAGCCCCAGCTCCACCGCGCCGGGCAGCTCGATGGCCCGGGCATTGGCCCAGAGGTCCAGGAGCTTCCCCGGCATCTCGGCCACCGGCAGCACCCAGTCCACCACGCCGGTGGCGATGGCCGCGCGCGGCATGCCGTCGAACTCCGCCTCCTGCGGCTGCTGCGCCAGCGTCACGCCGCCTTCCTCCTTGATGCGCGTGATGCCCACCGAGCCATCGGCGCCCGTGCCCGAGAGCACCACCGCGAAGGCGCGCTCGCGGTGCACCACCGCCAGGGTGCGGAAGAACAGGTCGATCGTGATCTGGCGCCCGTGCGCGCGCTCCAGCGTGTTGACGCTGAGGTAGCTGTCGTTCATCGCCAGCATGCGGTTGGGCGCGATGACGTAGACCGTGTCGCGCTCGATGGGCGTGGCCTCCTCGGGCACGACCACGTTCATCGAGGTGACGCCCTGCAGCACGCCGGCGAGGTTGCTCGCGTGCTTGGGCGAGAGGTGCAGCACCACCACGAAGGCCATGCCGCAGTCCGCCGGCATGGCCTTGAAAAAGGTCTGCAGCGCCGGGATGCCCCCGGCCGAGGCACCGATGCCCACCACCGGGAAGTCCAGCTGGCTGGGCTTGAGGTTGTCTTCGCGCGAGGTGGGCAGGGACGGTACTGAGCTCATGGGACGACCGGTGGCTGAGCCAACCATTGTCACCCTAGGCGCAGCCGCGACGAATCCGACACCGGGTGCGCGGATTGCCGCAGCTTCGCTGCACCTTCACACCGGAGCAACCATGGCCCGACGCGACATCGTGGTGATCGGCGCCAGCGCCGGCGGCGTCCGCGCCTTGCGGGTCGTGGCGGCGGCCTTGCCGGCGGACTTCGACGCGGCGGTGTGCGTGGTGCTGCACGTGGGTGCTTTCAAAAGCAACCTGCCCGAGCTGCTGGAAGCGGTGGGGCCGCTGCCTGCGGCGCATGCCTTCAGCGGCGAGACGCTCCGGCGCGGGCGCATCCTCGTCGCCCCGCCCGACCACCACCTGCTGCTCGACGACAACGGCGCCGTGCAGCTCACACGCGGCCCCAAGGAACACCACACCCGCCCGGCGGTGGACCCGCTGTTCCGCTCCGCGGCGCTGAGCCACGGGCCGCGCGTCATCGGCGTGCTGCTCACCGGCGGCCTCGATGACGGCACCGCCGGGCTGCACGCCATCAAGGAATGCGGCGGCCTGGCCGTGGTGCAGGACCCGGCCGATGCCGAGGACCCGGGCATGCCCAGCGCGGCACTGCAGGCGGTGAAGGTGGACCACTGCCTGCCGCTGGAGCGCATCGCCCCGTTGCTGGGGGAGCTGGTGCGGCAGGGGGTCCCGGCCGGGGAAGCCCCTGTGCCGCCGGCGCGCCTGGTGCACGAGCACCAGGCCAGCCTGGGAGGAGAGAACGCCATGGACGACCTGGAACTGGTGGCCACGCCTTCCACGCTGGTGTGCCCGGACTGCAAGGGCACGCTGTGGGAGATCCGTGGCGCCAACCCGCCGCGCTACCGTTGCCACACCGGGCACGGCTTCTCGCTGCGCTCGCTGGCGATGGTGCAGCAGGAGGCCACCGAGAACGCGCTGTGGTCCGCCGTGCGCGCACTGCAGGAGAAGGAAGTGCTGCTGCGCAAGATCGCTGACCTGGACCGCAGCGCCGGCGACGAGGCCCACGCGCTGCAGGCCGAGACCGAGGCCGAGCAGTTGCGCGTGCAAGCCGATACCTTGCGCGCGCTGGTGGAACAGGGCTGAGCCACGGTCCCGGGGTTATCCCTGCTTGACTTCCGCGTTGGTCGCTGAGGCGAGATTGATGCGCCACAAAGGCGCGGCGTGGCGCGTGGCAACAATGGGCGCATCCCGTTCGACAAGGAGATGTGCATGGAAGCCTTGGCCAATCGTCACCGGCCCGCGCGGCCCGCGGTGCCCCCGATCGACCTGACGGCCTCGCTGGACAGCACGCACCGCGAGGTGGTGGTGCAGATGGAGCGCTTGTATGAGCTGCTCAACCGCATCGAGGCGCAGGGGGCGGATGCCCAGACGCGGGCGCAGGCCGAGGCGATCTGTGCCTTCTTCGGCAGCGAGGCGCGCGCGCACCACGAGGACGAGGAGGAGCAGCTCTTTCCGCTGCTGCTGGCCGAGGGTGACGCGGCGCTGGTGCAGCAGGTCAAGCGGCTGCAGCAGGACCACGGCTGGCTGGAGGAGGACTGGCTGGAGCTGGGCCCGCAGCTCAGCGCGCTGGCCGCGGGCTACACCGGCTACGACCTGGAGCTGCTGCGCCAGGGCTTCATCGTGTTCGCCGACCTGTACATGGAGCACATCGCGCTGGAGGAGGGCCAGGTGTTCCCGGCCGCGCGCCCGCTGCTGGCGGCGCGGCAGCCGGTGGAGGTGTGATTTCGGTCCGCGTAGCGACTCAAGGACTCCCGTCTCGCCCGTGAGGCGGGACCCGTCTCATTCACTGGGGGCCCGGCGTGCGCAGGCTCCACAGCCGCAGCGCCATGTGAATTTCCAGCGCGCGCGTGGCGTTGCCCCAAGGGCCCGTCAATTCCTCGATGGTGGCCAGCCGCTGCCGGACCGTGTTGACGTGAATGCCCAGGCGCTGGGCGGCCATCTTGGCGTTCTGGTTGCTGTCGAAATACACCAGCAGCGTGCGCGCCAATTCCGAACCGCGCTTCAGATCCTGTGACAGCAGCGCGCCGATGGTGGCCTCCAGAAAGCTGTTCAAACTGGCCTGGTCGTGGGTTTCGAACAGGGTGGAATACAGGGCCATTTCGTTCTGGTCCGTGATGTGCCCGCGCACGCCGATGCGCGCCAGCACGGAAAGCGCCCGCCGCAGCGTGGCGTAAAGCGCCGGAATTTCCGTCGGGCTGGAAACGGGCCGGGAAAGCACGCCCCGGTAGGCGGGGCCGAATTCCGGCAAGGCCGAGGCCGTCACGGACCGCACCAGGTCCCTGGCGCGCGTGCTGTTGCACAGCAGTATCAGAACGCCGTCCAGATCGTCGAGCACCACGTTCGAGAACTCCGGCCGCATGCCCAGCCGCCGGGCGGCATAACTGGGTTTGGGCTCGTCCATTTCGACGACGATCAGGGAGACCGGCTGGGAAAGATCGAGGCCCAGCCGTTCCGCCTGGCCGACAAGCTCCGCCGAGGGATCGTGCCGCAACGAAACCAGGGAGCGCAGGAGCATGGAAACGTCCCGGCGCTTGCCCGCTTCGCTGCGTTCCTGGGACAGCAGCACGACGCCGATGATGCTGGCGCCGCGCTCGAAGGTGCTTATTGAAATATCGTCAAGCGCCTGCCGGTGAAACAGCAGCACCGAGCCCAGCACATCGTCCCCGCCAAATAAGTCATAAATAATAAATATTTATATTCAAAACGAACCGTCATGCTTGAAGCA
>NZ_CALAOH010000026.1 GCF_937926365.1 uncultured Azohydromonas sp.
GCGGGCCGGGCCGCGCCGCGGCCAGCTCAGGCCGCGCCTCAAGACGCGCTCCCCAGCGCCAGCACCAGGCTGCCGCTGAAGCCCTGGCCCGCGCGCGTGAGCTGCACCTCCACCGGCCGCGCGCGCGCGCCGCTGCGCACCTCGGCCAGGAAGTCGCGCAGCTGCTGGCCTTCGATGCCGGTGAGCGTGAGCGTGGCGCGCTCGCCCGCTACCGTGAGCTTGGCCCGGTCGCCCAGGCGCTGCGCGGCCGAGCGCAGGGCTTCCAGGCTCTGCGCCGGCGCCACCGGCGCGGTGCCGCTGAGCTCGCGCGCCTCGGCGGCCAGGCGCTGCATGCGCTGCAGCTGGGCCTCCAGCCGGTCGATTTCAACGGGCGCCTCGCGTAGCGTGCGCAGCGCCGGCTGCACCAGCAGCAGCCACAGCAGCAGCAGTCCCACCAGCACGCCCAGCACGCTCAGCAGCCGCCGTTCGCGCGGGGCCAGGGCGCGCCAGCGCGCGCGCAGCATCTCGCGCCAGACCCGCAGGCGCTGCATTTGTTCGTTGGCCGTCGCGTTCATGCCCCGCCCTCCGGACGCAGCGTGAGCCGGCCCTCGGCCGACTCCACCACCCAGCCGCCGGGACGCAGCTGGGCCTTGAACTGCTCGATCTCCTGCGGGCTCCAGCCCGTGGCTGGCAGCGTCAGCCGCCCGGGCTCGTAGCGCAGCCCGTCCAGCGGCGGGCGTCCCTCGGGCCAGGCCAGCGCGGCGGCCGAAAGCAGCGATTCGAAGTCCGCGTCGCCGGGCCGGCCGGCGGCGGTGCGCAGCGCCTGTGTCTCGCGCTCCATCTGCAGCGGCGCGTCCAGCACCGCGCGCACCTGCGGGAAGGCCGAGCGCAGCACCTGGTCCATCGCCTGCCGGCGCTGCTCAATGCCCGAGCGCAGCTGCCATGCGTTGAGGTTCATGCCCAGCACCTGCACCGCGACCAGCGCCACCAGGCCCCAGCGCACCGGGCGCCAGGGCGGGCTGCGGAACTGGCGCCAGGCGTCGCGCAGCGCCAGCATGCCGCGGTGCTGGGGCATCAGCTCGAACTGGCGCAGGTTCCACAGCGAGCGCGCCGCTTCGAGCATGCGTTCCTCGTCGCTGAGCAGTTGCACCGGTGTGCCCAGCCAGCGCTCGGCCTCGGCGGCGGCGGCAGGCGTGGCGGTCCAGCGCGGTGGCGCTTCGCCGGCCTGCCAGCGCGCCAGCAGCTGCCGCGCCAGGCTGCCCTGCAGCCGCAGCGCGGTGACGCCGTCGACGTCGCACCAGGTCAGCCGCAGCGGGGCTTGCGGATCGTCGCCCGGCACGGTGCTGAAGTGGCCGTGGGGCTGGGTGGCATCGGGCCAGGCCGCAGGCAGCACGCGCTCGACCAGCAACCCCGCGCCTTCGAGCACCGCCAGCTGCGAGGCCAGCCAGGGACGGTGCGTGGCGGCGATCCAGGTGGGCTCGCCGGGCGTGGCCTTGGGTGCCAGCGCCAAGTGCACCACTTCCGGCTCCTCCAGCAGCGACTCCTCCAGTAGCCCCAGCAGCGCCGCGCGCAGCTTGGCCGCCGGGGCCTTGGGCAGCGTGGCACGCAGCCAGCTGCAGTCGGTGTCGGCCAGTACCGCCAGCACCGTGTCGGCACGCGGCAGCAGCGCCGCGGCGCAGCGGCCGCTGCTGCCCACGGCCAGCCCGTCGGGGCTCAGGACGTAGGCGAAATCCCCGCCGCCACGCGGCGCCGCGGCGCCGTCGTCGGCGCTCAGGCGCTCGCGGGGCGGGATCTGGACGACAAGGATGGACATGGGTGAGTTGAGGCTATCGGGTTTGCTGCATTGCGATGATTGGACGGTGCCCGCGCCGGCGCACGGGGCGGCAGGCTACCGCAGTTGCGTACCCGCCACATTAACGGAGCGCGGTGCCGGTGCCTGGCAGTGTCGCCGTGGCGTTGATGCGCTCGCGGCGCAGCACCGTGACGCCGTTCGGCGCGCGGTGCACTAGCGAGCGTTCCATCAGTACTTGATCGCCCAGGCGCAGGCGGCCGCGCACCTCGAAATAGTTGGTGTTGGCGCCGGTATGGGTGAAATCGGGTGCCGGGTTGCCAGAGCTCGAAAACAGATTTTTGGCCTCTTCAGCGGTGTTGAAGGGCTGCTGCTCGCGTCGTTGCACCAGGCGCTGTGCGTCGCCCAGGTTCAGTCCGATGACGGCTGCCAGCACCTCGCGCGGCGCGGTGTTGAGGTTCACATTCGTCCCTTCCGGCAGCAGCACGACGAAGGGTTCGAGCTTGGCCCGGGTGGACTCGTCCAGGCCCAGCCAGGCGAGTTGGTCGAGGCTGCGGGGCATCAGCGGTCCCTGCGGGTCCTGCTCGATCGCTTGGCGCAACTGATTGGCGATCTGCGCTGCCAGGTCCGGCGATAGCGAGGCACTGCCGAGCAGCCGTCGCAGCACCTCAAGCTGCTTGGGTTCCACGATGAAGCCGTTGTTGTTCGGGTTGGGGCCCACCAGCTTGCGCAGGTTGTAGCGGGACTGCGCGTCGGTGATGTCTCCGGAGAGGAAGGCCTCCGGGCCGTCATCGGCGTTGGCGCTGCGCTCGGCGGCCAGGAAGGTGGACAGCCGCGCCTCGGCCAGCGGCACGGACCAGGGCTCGCCCAGGTGGTCCACCGGCTGGCCGGTGCGTCCATCCTCGCGCAGGATCAGCCGCGCCCAGTCCAGCGCACCGTTGAGGATCCAGGCCGACTGCGAGCGCGCCCGTTCGGCCGCCTCCACCTCCACCGCACGCCATTGCTGCCACACCATGCCTGCGGCCAGCGTGGTCACCACCGTGACCAACACCATGGCGATGAGCAGCGCCGCGCCGGCCTGGGATGGGCGGCGGGTGCGGCGCCATTCGGTGCCGGGGCGGGTAGGGCCAGGGTGTCGTGCCATTACTGGGCATTCAGCGCGATAGAGCGCGTGAGGGTGCCTTCGCGCGGCCGCGTGAGCGAGAGCACGATGCGCACGCCTGCGGGCGGCGGATCAGGCTGGGTCCCGGTCGGGTTGGGGAGCGCGCCGATGGCGCCCGTGGGCGTGGTCGTGGTGCCGGCGCTGGACTGGCAGTTGGTCCAGGCGTTGCCGCGAAAGACATAGATCTGCATGCCGGTCACGCCTTCGAGCAGGCGCAGCTGGTTGGGTTCGTTGCCCATCAGCTGCTGGCTGCGCATCCATTGCTCCTGCAGTTCCCCGGCTCGCACGACCGCAGGGCTGGCCCAGCGCATCCACAGCGGGCTGCGCAGCTGCCAGGCCACCAGCTGCACGCCGTCCTCTGCCGTACGCGTCAGGCGCAGCGTGGCACCGTCGCAGCTCACCGCCGGCACGACGCCCTGGGTGTCGTACACAGCCTGCAGGTCCGCCTCGAGCTGTGCCATCACGGTATTGAGACGCTGGGTGGTTTCGAGATTCGCCTCGGTGGCCTCGCGCGCGCGCGCCAATCCGTCGATGCCGCGCCAGGCCAGTCCGGCCATCACCGACATCACCAGCAGCGCCACCAGGACCTCCACCAGCGTGAATCCGCCCGCGCGTGTCCGCATGTTCAGAACCTCGGCAGGATGGTGGAGAGCACCAGCAGCGTCTGGCCCGATTCGTCACTGATCACCGCGTCCACGCGCCTGAAATTGGGATTGGGCGTCTGGCGCACCTTCTGCAGGCCGTTGTAGCGACGACCGAGCTGCTCGCAGGCGAAGTCGGTGTCGCCAATGCCGGGAAACACGCGGTTCAAGCGCAGCTCGGTGAGCTGGTTTTCGGCGCACCACTGCGCGGCGCTGACCTCGGCCAGGCGTTGCGCGTTGTTGCCCAGCGAGCCGGCGGCCTTCATGCCCGCGCCCAGTGCGATGGCCACGATGGCCAGCGCCACCAGCACCTCGATGAGCGTGAAGCCCCGCGCGGTGCGCTTCATGGTCCCGGCGTCTCCACGACGACAAAGGGCCCCAGGCCGTCGGTGGCCAGCGTCAGGTTGCGCTCCGCCAGCCGCAACACGATGCGCTGCGCGCCGATCAGCGGCTCGGGCCCCAGGCGCAGCGCGCGCGCGCCCACGATCTCGGCGCTGGTGCGTTCATCGAGCCAGCCCGTGGGCATCTTCACCGAGGGCGGCAGGTTGACGAAGCGGAAGGCGCCCTCGGTGCTGCCGGCCGAAGCCAGCTCGAAGCGCGCTGGCAGCCCGGCCGCGCGCGCCTGGGCTCGGGCCGATTCCAGCAGCGCCGACAGCCGCGCCGCCTCCTGGTCCAGCGCCTTGGCGTCGGCGTCGCGCAGCGCCAGGCTGCTGACGCCGGCGGCGATGGCGATGATCGCCACCACCACCATCAGCTCGATGAGCGTGAAGCCGCGCTGCCTGCGGGTCATGGTGGTTGCCGGGTCCGTGGAGGCGGGAAGGGGCCGCCGGTCGGCGCTGCTGTTTACTGCCAGGAGCCGATGTCGGCGTTGTTGCCTTCGCCGCCGGGCTGGCCGTCGGCGCCGAAGCTGAACACGTCCACCTCACCCTTCACGCCCGGGTTCACGTACTGGTAGGGGCGTCCCCAGGGGTCGTTAGGCAGCTTCTCCAGGTACGAGCGCCAGTTGGGCGGCACGGTGCCGGTGGTGGGCTTGCGCACCAGCGCTTCCAGGCCCTGGCTCGCTTCCGGGTAGCGCAGGTTGTCGAGCTTGTAGAGCTTGAGGGCCTGCATCAGGTTGTTGACGTCGGTGCGCGCGGCGGTGACGCGGGCATCGTCGGCGCGGTTGAGCACATTGGGCACGATCAGCGCCGCCAGCACGCCGATGATCACCAGCACCACCATCAGCTCGATGAGCGTGAAGCCGCGCTCGCGCCGCGGTTTGGAAGAAGAAACAGGCATGGCTACCACGCAAGTCAAGGGGGCGCCATGATAATCGCCGCATGCAAGCCCGCCTGACTGCCTTCCTGCTCTGGGCCGCCGTGGCCGCCACGATCGTGTTCTGGGGGCTGCGGCTTGGTGCCCGCGCCCCGTCCGTGCCCAGGCAGGCGGTGCCGGTGTCCACCGCTGCGGGCGCGCGCGGCGACCTGGATCGGCTGCTGGGCCACAACGCCCCGGCCGCAGCCGAGGAGGCCCCGGTGTCGGCGGACGCCGGCCGCTTCCTGCTCGTGGGCGTGGTGGCTCCGCGCGGCAGCGGCGGCGACACCGAGGGCCTGGCCGTGATCGCCGTGGATGGCAAGCCCGCGCGCACCTACCGCGTCGGCGCACCCGTGGACAACCGCTGGGTGCTGCAGTCGGTACGCACGCGCGGCGCCTCGCTGGGTCCGCGCGGCGGCAACGCCCAGGTCCAACTGGAGCTGCCGCCGCCGCCCGTGGCCAGCACCGGAACGCTGCCGGCGGCCGGCAGCGAGGAGCCGACTGCGGCGATGCCGCCCAACGGCGCCGCGCCGCGCAACCTGCCTCCGGGCCAGGTGCCGCAGGGCATGGCGCGACAGCCGATTCCCCAGCCCATGCCTCAGCAGCAGATGCCGCAGGACATGCCGCTGCAGGAGGAGGTGCCGGTGCAAGAGGAGGTCCCGGTGCAGGAAGCCCCGGTGCAGCAGGAAGAGGAGCCGGTCGATCCGGCGCAGGGGCAGGGCGGCTGACACGCCGCCCGCCAGGCCGCTTCAGCGCAGGAAGAGGCGGTACACCGGGTTGTCGGTCTCGTCCACGTAGGGATAGTCCAGTGTGTCGAGGAAGCGCCTGAGCGCGGCGCGGTCGCCGCGCGGCACCTGGATGCCCACCAGGATGCGGCCGTAGTCGGCGCCCTGGTTGCGGTAGTGGAAGAGGCTGATGTTCCAGTCCGGCTGCATTGCCTCTAGAAAGCGCAGCAGCGCGCCCGGCCGCTCGGGGAAGGTGAAGCGGAACAGCCGCTCGTCGCGGGCCAGCTCGGAACGCCCGCCCACCATGTGGCGCAGGTGCTGCTTGGCCAGCTCGTCGTCGGTCAGGTTCAGCGTGGTGAAGCCGTGGCGCTCGAAGTTGCGTGCCAGCTTGTCGGCCTCCTCGCGCTTGCTGATGCCGATGCCCACGAACACGTGCGCCACCTGCTGGTCGGAGATGCGGTAGTTGAACTCCGTGACCTGGCGCGGATGCGCCGGCGTGCCGATGGCCTCGCAGAAGCGCCGGAACGAGCCGCGCTCCTCGGGAATCGTGACGGCGAAAAGCGCCTCGCGGTGCTCGCCGACTTCCGCGCGCTCGGCCACGAAGCGCAGCCGGTCGAAATTCATGTTGGCGCCGCAGGTGACGGCGGCAAAGGTGCGGCCCTTGAGCTTGTGCTGCTCGACGTACTTCTTGATCGCCGCCACGCCCATGGCACCGGAGGGCTCGACGATGCTGCGCGTGTCCTGGAACACGTCCTTGATGGCGGCGCAGACCTCGTCGTTGTCCACCACCACGAAGTCGTCCACCAGCTCGCGCGTGAGGCGGAAGGTTTCCTCGCCCACCAGCTTGACCGCCGTGCCGTCGGCAAACAGGCCCACGTCGCCGAGTTGCACCCGCTTCTTGGCGCGCACCGAGCGCACCATGGCGTCGGAATCGACGGTCTGCACGCCGATGACTTTGATCTCCGGGCGCACCGCCTTGATGTAGGCCGCCACGCCACTGATGAGGCCGCCGCCGCCGATGGCCACGAACACTGCATCCAGCGGACCCTGGTGCTGGCGCAGCAGCTCCATGGCGATGGTGCCCTGGCCGGCGATGACGTCCGGGTCGTCGAAGGGGTGCACGAAGGTGAGGCCGCGCTCCTTTTCCAGCGCGCTGGCGTGCAGCGCGGCGTCGGAGTAGCTGTCGCCGTGCAGCACCACCTCGCCGCCGAGTTGCTGCACGGCGTCGATCTTCACGCGCGGGGTGGTCACCGGCATCACGATCACGGCCTTGCAGCCCAGCCGCTTGGCCCCCAGCGCCACGCCTTGCGCATGGTTGCCGGCAGAGGCACAGATCACGCCGCGCGCGAGCTGCTCGGCCGACAGGTGCGCCATCTTGTTGTAAGCGCCGCGCAGCTTGAAGCTGAACACCGGCTGCTGGTCCTCGCGCTTGAGCAGCACTTGGTTGCCCAGGCGGCGCGAGAGGCTGCGTGCCAAATCCAGCGGCGATTCCACCGCAACGTCGTAGACCTTGGCGGTCAGGATCTTCTTGAGATAGTCCGGCGCGGAGGCCGCGGCCTTGCGGCTCTGGACAGGGGGTCGGCGGCCGACCATGGGCGATGCTCCTCGGGCTGTGTCTGTGTAACAGGGCGCCGGATCATAAGCGCCGTCGCCAACCGGCCCCGGAGGCACGCGCGCCACAGTCCATGCGGCCAAAAAAAAGCCCAGGGGGTTTGCCCTGGGCTTGAATCCACCAATGGAGGAGGTGGAGGAGACAACCTGCATCTGCCAACTTCGGGAATGTCCCGATGCAGACAACGCCTTTAGTGTATCCACGTTTGTGCTGCGACGCAATATCTCCATCCGCAAAAACCCGCATGTCGCCCCCGATTCCCGGCGAGGTGCGTTGCAGAATGCACGCTTTTCAGACAGGACGCCCCGGCGTGGGGCTTGCGACGATGGAATGCACGATCAACTGGGTGCCTGCCAGCGGCATGGCTTTCGTGGCCGAGACGGGCAGCGGCCATTTGCTGACCATGGATGGCGCCCCTGAAGGCGGCGGGCGCAACCTGGCTCCGCGCCCGATGGAAACCCTACTGGCCGGCGCCGGCGCCTGCACCGCGTACGACGTGGTGCTGATCCTCAAGCGCGGGCGGCACGAGGTCAGCGGCTGCCAGCTCAAGGTCAGTTCCGAGCGCGCGACGACAGACCCCAAGGTATTCACCAAGATCCACCTGCACTTCATCGTCACCGGCCGCAAGCTGCCGGCCGCGGCAGTGGAGCGCGCCATAGCGCTGTCGCACGAGAAGTACTGCTCGGCCACCATCATGCTCGGCCGCACCGCCGAGGTGACGACGGGCTACGAGATCGTTGAAGCCTGAAGTCCTGCTGGCCCACCGCCGTTCGGTTCAGATGTAGTGCGCCGTGGTGGTCATCACCTTGGCCGCGGTGCGCATGAGGCCGCGCACCGGTGCAGGCAACTCCATGCCGCCGGCGGCCAGCGCGTTGTCGGCGTGGCGCGCCTCGTCCACCTTCATCTGCTCGACGATCGCGCGCGAGGCGACGTCACCTTCGGGCAGCCGCTGCAGGTGGCTCGCCAGGTGCTGCTCCACCTGACGCTCGGTTTCCACGACGAAGCCCAGGCTCACGCGGTCGCCCAACCGGCCCGCGAGCATTCCGATGCCAAAGGCGCCGGCGTACCACAGCGGGTTGAGCAGGCTTGGGCGTGAGCCCAACTCGTCCAGCCGCTGCTGCGTCCAGGCCAGATGGTCGATCTCCTCGCGCGCGGCCTGCGCCATTTGCTCACGCAACGTTGGCGAGCGTGCCGTCAGCGCCTGTGCCTGGTACAGCGCCTGAGCGCAGACCTCGCCCACATGGTTGACGCGCATGAGCGCACCAGCCTCGCGCTTTTGTTCCTCGCTGAGCGGCGCCGGCTCGGTGCCCGTGCCGGCGGCAACCGGCGTCGGCTGCGACGCATGCACGCTGCTGGTGACGGTACGCAGCGCCCGGTCGAGCGATGTCAGCCAGAGATCGAGAGCACTGAGCGAGCGGGACATGGGCGTCGTTGTGATGGAAACCCTGAAAGTATGGCACCGCGGTGAAAGGGGGCGCCGCGTTGTGCGCAGGCAACAGGTGTGTTCGCTTTTTGGCCGCTTTCCTTGGCAATCGGAAAGGCCGTCTGGTGCAATAGCGCCAGCTTCCGCTGAGGAGGTTGGCCTGATCAGCACTCAAGCGCCCACCGTCAGGGCGCCGTATCGGGACCTCTTGTCAACAACCCTGGAGATACTGCAAATGAAGAAATCTCTGATCGCCCTGGCCGCGCTGGGCGCGTTCGCCGGTGCTGCTTCGGCCCAGTCGTCGGTCACGCTGTATGGTCTGATTGACCTCAACTACCAGTACATCAAGGGCGGCGACCTGTCCCCGTTGGGCGACAACGACCTGAATCGCCTGGCTGACGGCCACGTCTACGGCCCGGGTTCGCGCTGGGGCCTGCGCGTGTCGGAAGACCTGGGTTCCGGTCTGAAGGCCAACGTGGTGCTGGAGTCGGGCTTCAACGGTGATGTTGGTAGCATGGCTCAGAGCAACGCGACGACCAGCCGCCTCTTCGGTCGCCAGGCTTTCGTCTCGCTGGCTTCCAACACGCTGGGCGAAATCCGTCTGGGCCGCCAGTACATCCTGCATGACGAAGTGCAGGCGCTGAACAACCCCTTCGGCAATTCCACGGTCCTGAACCCGGGTGCTGGTGCCAACACGACGACCGCTGGTGCCTTCTCGCTGTTCATCGATGCTCCGCGCATCGATAACGCCGTGCAGTACATCTCCCCGTCCTTCGCCGGCTTCCGCCTGCAGGGCATGGTGGCTGCTGGTGAAGGCACCGCTGACCGCTATCAGGGCGTGAAGGCCGTGTACGCTAACGGCCCGCTGAACGTGGCACTGTCCTATGAGCAGAGCAAGGCCCGTGTGCCCGTGGCCGGCGTGGACGACGTCAACAAGATCATCGCCCTGGGTGCCAACTACGACTTCGGCGTGGCCAAGGTGTTCGCTGGCTATCAGCAGGGTGAGGACCTGACGACCGGCGTTGGCACGCAGATCGGCACGTTGACGCTGCCGGGGCTGGGCGGCGCTGCTGCTACCGAAATGAAGGCCTATACCGTGGGTGCTTCCGTGCCCCTCGGCGCCTTCACGGTGGGTGCGAACTACACGGCCAGCAAGTGGGAGAACGCTGTCGGTGCTGACGTCGACCTGAAGCGCGCTGGCGTTGTTGGCACCTACGCGCTGTCCAAGCTGACCACCGTCTATGCCGGCTACTCGCAGGCCATGGGCGACCTGAAGAACGACGTCAGCGAGAAGAACGTGTTCCAACTGGGCCTGCGCAAGGCCTTCTGATCACCCTGCATCAGAAATCTCGGGCCGGCCTTTGCGGTGGCCCTTGCCTCAAGGCGTCCTGCGGGACGCCTTTTTATTGCCCGTTGCGCATGCAAACGCCACACCCGCAGAAAAAAGCCGCCGGGCCCTCGCGGGCGCGGCGGCTTTCGCCTTGGCGTGATCGGCGCTCTGCTCAGCCGATGAGCCGCTCGTGCGCGAACAGGTCTTCCACCTTCTCGCGCTCGCGGATGCGCCAGGCCTGCGAGCCCTCGACCATCACCTCCGCCGCGCGCGGCCGGGTGTTGTAGTTGCTCGCCATGCTCATGCCGTAGGCGCCCGCGGACAGCACGGCCAGCACGTCGCCCTCGCGCACGGCCAGCGTGCGCTCGCGGCCCAGCCAGTCGCCGGACTCGCACACCGGTCCCACCACGTCCCAGGTCTCGGCCGCTTCGCCGGCACGCTCGACGCAGGGCACGATGCCCATGTAAGCCTCGTACATCGCCGGGCGCATGAGGTCGTTCATGGCCGCGTCCACGATGCAGAAGTGCTTGCCCTCGACTTCCGAAGGCTTCAGATACTGCACCTCGGTCAGCAGCACGCCGGCGTTGCCCACCAGCGAGCGCCCGGGCTCCAGCAGGATCTCGCGGTGCCCATGCCCGCGCGCGTCGATGCGCTCCAGCAGCGCCGCCACCAGCACGTCCGGCGCGGGCGGCGCCTCGTCGGTGTAGGTGATGCCCAGGCCGCCGCCCAGGTCCAGGTGGTGCAGCGTGATGCCCTGTGCCTCCACCGCTTCCACCAGGTCCAGCACGCGCTCCAGCGCATCCAGGTACGGCTCGATTTCGGTGATCTGCGAGCCGATGTGGCAGTCGATGCCCACCACCTCCAGGCCCGGCAGCGCCGCGGCGTGCTTGTAGACGTCCAGCGCGCGCTGGTGGCTGATGCCGAACTTGTTCCCCTTGAGGCCGGTGGAGATGTAGGGATGCGTCCTGGCATCCACGTCCGGATTGACGCGCAGGCTCACCGGCGCGCGCCGGCCCATGCCCTGGGCCACCTGTGACAGCCGGTCGAGCTCGGCGTCGCTCTCGACGTTGAAGCAGCGCACGCCGGCCTGCAGCGCCTGGCGCATCTCGGCGGGTGTCTTGCCCACGCCCGAGAACACCACCTTGCCGGCATCGGCGCCCGCGGCCAGCACGCGCTGCAGCTCGCCGCCGGAGACGATGTCGAAGCCGCAGCCGGCCTGCGCGAAGAGCTGCAGCACCGCCAGGCTGGAGTTGGCCTTCATGGCGTAGCACAGCAGGTGCGCGCGCCCGGCCAGCGCCTTCTTGTAGGCCGCCAGCGCCGCGCGCATCGCGCCGCGCGAGTAGACGTACAGCGGCGTGCCGTGCTCGCGCGCGAGCGCGTCCAGCGCGCAGTCCTCGAAGTACAGCCGGCCATCGGCGCGGCGCTGCAGGAAGGGGGCTCCGGGCAGGGCGCTCATCGCGTCGCTCCCGGGTTGTTCGCCGGTGCCGAGGCCGCGGGCGCGGCCGCCGCGGTCGGGTTCTCGGGCAGGCGCAGCGGCCCCTTCTGGCCACAGGCCGCGAGGCTCGCCAATGCACCCACGGCCAGCAGCAGCTTGGCGGCGGTGCGGGTGCGGGGCGCCGCTACACTCGATCGGGACTTCGTATTCATCTCGAAATTTTACCGACCGCCATGAGCGACAACCCCGCACCGCGCCTCTCCGACGCCGACTATCACCGCCTCAGCCACGCCGTGCTGGCCAGCGTGGAAGCGCAGATCGACCGCTGGCTGCAAGACGACGTGATCGACATCGATTCCGCCCGTACCGGCGGCCTGCTGGAACTGGCCTTTCCCGGCGGCAGCAAGATCGTGCTCAACACCCAGCCGCCGCTGCAGGAGCTGTGGCTGGCCGCGCGCAGCGGCGGCTACCACTTCAAGCACGTTGACGGGCGCTGGATCGAGCGCGAGGGCCGCGACTTCTTCGATGTGCTCTCCGAAGCCGCCAGCGCCCAGGGCGGCAAACCGCTGCGCTTCACGGCGCCCTGATGCTCTGATGCCTGGCCGCCGCACGCGTGGCGGCCTCCAATGAAAGACGCCGGCCCGAGGGCCGGCGTCATGCTTTCGACGGCCTGGAAGGCCGAGGGCCGTCAGCGGCGGAACAGGTCCAGGATCGAGCTGCGCTCCTCCTCGGAGGCCGACGGCGCCGTGCTTTGCGGCGGCCGCTCCAGTCCCACGCCGGTGACGCCCTCGCCGTGGGCGTATTCCTCGTAGAACCACTCGCCGCCCTGGTTCACCACGCCCGGCGGCGGCTGGTACTCCTGCACCGGCACGTCGCGCAGCGCGCGGCTCATGAACTCGATCCACACCGGCAGCGCCAGGCCGCCGCCGGTTTCGCGGTCACCGAGCTTGCGCGGCTGGTCGTAGCCGATCCACACCACCGACACCAGCGAGGGCTGGAAGCCGGCGAACCAGGCGTCCATCGCGTCGTTGGTGGTGCCTGTCTTGCCGTAGAGGTCGGGACGCTTGAGCGTGGCCTGTGCCTTGGCAGCGGTGCCCGAGCGCGTGATCTCCTGCAGCAGCGTGTTCATCACGAAGGCGTTGCGCGCGTTGAGCACGCGGTTTTCCTCCGTGAGCGCCTGCGGCAGGCTGTCGTGCAGCACGCGGCCGTCGGCATCGGTGACGCGGCGGATGAGCACCGGGTTGAGCAGGTGCCCGCCGTTGGCGAACACGCCATAGGCGCTGGCCATCTGCATCGGCGTCACCGAGCCCGCGCCCAGCGCCATGGTCAGGTAGGCCGGGTGCTTCTCAGGCTCGAAGCCGAAGCGCGTGAGCCACTGCTGCGCGTTGTGCGTGCCCACGTGCTGCAGCACGCGGATGGAAACCATGTTCTTGGACTTGGCCAGCGCGCGGCGCAGCGTCATCGGGCCGTCGAAATTGCCGTCGTAGTTCTTGGGCTCCCAGGGCTGGCTGCCCGTCGTGCCCGCGTCGAAGAACAGCGGCGCGTCGTTGACCACGGTGGCCGGCGTAAAACCCTTTTCCAGCGCCGCCGAGTAGATGAAGGGCTTGAAGCTGGAGCCCGGCTGGCGCCAGGCCTGCGTGACGTGGTTGAACTTGTTCTTGCGCCAGTCGAAGCCGCCCACCAGGGCGCGGATGGAGCCGTCGCGCGGGTCCAGCGCCACGAAGGCGCCTTCCACCTCGGGCAGTTGCGTCAGCATCCAGTTGTCCTTGGGACCCTTGACGGCGCGCACCACCGCGCCGCGGCGGATCTGCTTCTGCGCCGCGGCCTTGTCCGACAGCCCCGAGGCCACGGGCCTGAGGCCGTCGCCCGTGACCGTGATCGACTCGCCCGACTGCAGCACCGCCACCACCTTGCGCGGCGAGGCTTCGAGCACCACCGCGGCGCGCAGGTCGTCGTTGTCCGGGTGCTCGTTGAGCGCTTCGGCGATGCGCAGGTCCAGCTCCTTCGGGTCGGCGGGTAGCGTCACGTAAGCCTCGGGGCCGCGATAGACCTGGCGCCGCTCATAGTCCATGAGCCCACGGCGCAGCGCCTGGTAAGCCACCCGCTGCTCGTCGGCATCGAGCGTGAGCTGCACGTTGAAGCCGCGCGTGTAGGCCTCGTCACCGTACTGGCTGAACATGAGCTGGCGCGCGGTCTCGGCCACGTACTCGGCATGCACGGCCACGTCCGAAGGCGCGCGGTAGTGCAGCTGCTCGTGCTTGGCCTCCTCGTACTGCGCCTGCGTGATGAAGCCGTTTTCCAGCATCCGGTCGATGATGTACTGCTGGCGGATGGTGGCGCGGCGCGGGTTGGCGATGGGGTTGTAGGCCGAGGGCGCCTTGGGCAGCCCGGCCAGCATCGCGGCCTCGGCCACGCTGACCTTGTCCAGCGTCTTGCCGAAATACGTTTCGGCCGCGGCGGCGAAGCCGTAGGCGCGCTGGCCCAGGTAGATCTGGTTCATGTACAGCTCCAGGATGCGTTCCTTGCTGAGCTGCCGCTCGATCTTGAGCGCGAGCAGGATCTCGTAGACCTTGCGCGTGAAGGTCTTCTCGCTGGAGAGGTAGAAGTTGCGCGCCACCTGCATGGTGATGGTGGAGGCGCCCTGGCTCTTGGCCTCGCCGAAGTTGGCCAGGCCGGCGCGGATCACGCCCAGGTAGTCCACGCCGCCATGCTGGTAGAAGCGCGCGTCCTCGATGGCCAGCACCGCGTCCTGCATCACCTTCGGAATCTGCGCGATGGGCATGAAGCGCCGGCGCTCCTCGCCGAACTCGCCCAGCAGCACGCCGTCGGCGGAGTAGATGCGCATGGGCAGCTTGGGCCGGTAGTCCGTCAGGCCGTCGATCTGCGGCAGCTGCGGATAGGCCACCGCCAGCGCGATGGTCACCAGCACCGCCGCCGACAGTGCCAGCGCCACCGAAACGCCCAACAACAGCATCAGCGGGCGCAGCACCCAGCGCACCACGGGATTGCGGCGCACGGGGGCGGAACGGGGATCGGGGGAAGAGGAGGGCGGACGCCCGGGTTCGGTCATGAGGCGGGCTCGGCCAGGCAGGAAAGGGGTCGAATTATAGAAAGTGCCCCCTGCACGACCGGTTGCCGCGCCGCAATCCCGAGCCCGGCGGGGAACCCGTGAACCGGTAGCCCGGCGCCGCGCAGCCGGCATTTCCCTAGTGCCATCCTCGGAGTGCACGCATAGCATTCAGTTACTTATGGATACGGCACGTTTCTCGTGAGGTCCGAAGTACAGGCTCTGCTGCGGCGCTGGCGGCCCGGGCATGGGGTGCCGCCCCTGCTCGGCGTGGACCTGGGCAGCAGCAGCGTGCGGCTGGTGGAACTGGGCGGCAATGCCCGGCAGCCGGTGCTGGAATGCCTGGCGCGCGAGCCGCTGGACAAGGGCTGGATCAACGACGGCCAGATCGAGGACTTCGACGCCGTCACCGAGGCCGTGCGACGCGTGGTGCAGCGCAGCGGCACGCGCACGCGCCGGGTGGCGCTGGCGTTGCCGGCCTCGGCCGTGATCACGCAGCACCTGCGCCTGCCCGCCGGGCTGTCCGAGGCGGCGCTGGAGCAGCAGGTGGCGGCCGGGGCACAGCAGCACTTGCCCTTCGCTCCGGAGGAGATGAGCCTGGACTTCTGCGTCGTGGGCGCCGGCGAGGGCGGCGTGGAAGTGCTGGCCGCAGCCTCGCGCAAGGACCGGGTCGAGGATCGCCAAGGCTTGGCCGAAGCCGCGGGGCTGGAGCCGGTACTGCTGGACGTGGAGTCGCACGCCGCCCACCGCGCGCTGGCCCGCTGCGCGGCGCTGCTGCCCGATGTGGAAGAGGGCAGCGAGGTGGATCCCCCCATCGCCCTCGGCCCGCGCGGCGCCGGTACGCCGCCGGTGGCGCTGTTCGAGATCGGCGCCTTTGCCACCACGCTGAAGCTGCTGCGCGGCGAGGATCTGCTCTACGAGCGCGATCAGGCCGTGGGCGGCGCGCAGTTCACGCGGCTGATCGCGCGCCAGCTCGGCCTGGGCTTCGACGCGGCCGAGCAGATGAAGCTGGACGGCGCGGTGCCCGATGAAGTGGCGCCGGCGCTGCAAGCGGACTTCGTGGATGGCCTGGCGCAGGAACTGGCGCGGGCGCTGCTGATCGCCTTCACCAGCGGCCCCTGCCAACAGGTGCGCTGCGTGATGCTGGCCGGCGCCACCGCCGCGCTGCCCGGCCTGGCGGTGCGCATGGGCCAGCTCACCGGCTTCGAGACCCGGGTGGCCGATCCTTTCGCGGGCATGGCGCCCGGCGCGGCGGTGCACGTGGCACGGCTGCCGCGCGAGGCACCGGGCTACCTCAAGGCTTGCGGACTGGCGCTGCGGCGCTTCCTGCCGTGATGCTGCTCAACCTGTTCCCCTACCGCGAGGCGCGGCGGCGCCGGCGCCGCCAGGCTTTCAGCGTCCTGCTGGCCGCGGCGGCCGGCCTGGGCCTGGTGGCGGCGCTGCTCGGTTATGCCGCGCTGCAGCGGCGCACGGCGGCGCAGGAGCGGCGCAATGAGCTGCTGTCGGCCGAGATCGCCGCGCTGGACGCGCCGCTGTTGGCCGCGGCCCGGCTGCGTGCCGAGCTCACCGTGCTGCAGGGCCGCGTGCAGGAGCTGCGAAGCCTGCAGTGGGAGCGCCGCCGCCCCGCGCAGCTGCTGGAAGCGCTGGCGCGCCACACGCCCGAAGGCGTGCAGCTCACCACGCTGCGCCAGCAGGCGGACCGCTTCACGCTGGGCGGGGTGGCGCAGGGCAGTGCCGAAGTGCAGGCGCTGGTGCGCAAGCTGTCGCAGGACACGGCGCTGCTGCAGCGGGTGGCCCTGGTGGAGATCAAGGCCGCGGCGCCGGCCGGCCGCGACGCGCGTCGGCTGTTCGATTTCACCCTGGAGTTTCAGCTGCAGCCGCTGCCGGCCACGGCGACGGCGGCTGCCACTGCCTCCGCGCCCGCGCCGTCCCAGGCCGCCAGCAGCGCTGTCCCGGGCATGGCGCCGCCCGCCCAGCCTGGCCCCACGGTGGGGCAGCCCGCGGCCATCCGCTCCGGAGCCTGAAACCCGATGAGCCTCCCGCGCCCCTCGTTCTCCACCGCTGCCCGGCTTGCCGGCGCCTTCCATGGCCTGGACTGGCGCAACCCGGCGCTGTGGCCGCCGCTGCCGCGCGGGCTGCTGTGCGCCTTGGTGGCGCTGGGCGTGGCGCTGCCCGCTTGGGGACTGCTGTCGGCCAGCGCCGGCGCCGATCTGGCCGCGGCGCGCGAGCGGGAGCCCGTTCTGCGCCGAACCTTCACGGCCAAGCTGGCGCAAGCCGCGCAGCTCGCGCCGCTGCAGCGACGCCGCCAGGAGCTGCAGGACCTTTCCGCCGACCTGGAGCACCGCCTGCCGCCGCCGGGCCAGCTCGAAACGCTGCTGTCCGCGCTGCACCAGGCGGCCCAGCGCCACGGGCTGCAAGTGGAGCTGATCCGCCCCGAGCCGGCGCAGACCCGGGCCCACCTGGCCGAGGTACCGATCGCGCTGCGGCTCTCGGGCCGCTTCCACGCCCTGGGTGCCTTTGCCGCCGACGTGGCGGCGCTGGAGACGCCCGTGACGCTGCAAGCGCTGCAGCTCGGTGCCGGCAGCCGCGAGGCGACGACGACGCTCGAAGCGTCGGCGCGGGCCTGGCACCGGCGGGACCCCGCCGAGGCGCTGCGCCCGGCCGCGACGCCAGGGGCGACGCCATGACGCCGCGGCGCCCGGCCGTCGTCCTCCTGCTCCCGGTGCTGCTGGCCGGCTGCGGCGACGACCCGCGGGACCTGCGCGACTGGATCGCCCGCGAGCGCCAGGCCGCGGTGGCGCCCGCGCTGCCGCCCTGGTCCGCGGCCGAGGCGCCACCGCCCTTGCCCTATCGGGGCCACGAGGCGCCGGACCCCTTCGACCCGCAGCGGCTGGCTCCGGCGCCCGTGCCGGTGCCGC